>WQSG01000058.1 GCA_009788055.1 Defluviitaleaceae bacterium
CCCCCCCCCCGATTTCTGCCAATGTAACCGCGTCCCTTGCGGCACCTGAAATTGCAATGACAACGCCGCCCGCATTGGAAGCGGATGTTGCCACAATGACAACGGGCGCGCCAACCCACACAGGGGCGTTTGCCGACGGCGAGTGCGGCACACCCGGCGCAATGTGGCATTTGTATGCCAATGGTTTGCTGGTGGTCAGCCCGGGGTTTGTTCAATCCACAGCCGCTACACGCCCTTGGTATTTTATCCGCTTAAACATCACAAATATCCTTTTCACCGGCAATATAACGGCAGGTGCATCTTTGAACTCATTATTCAGCGGGCTGGAAAATGTGGTTTCAATTGAAGGGTTGCAAAATTTCAATACATCTGCCGTTACCAGTATGGTCAGTCTGTTCCGTAACACACACAGTCTAACATCTATTGATGTTTCCGGCTGGAACACAGAAAATGTAAGATATATGACACATATGTTCAGCTATGCAAGCAGTCTAACAAGCCTTGATGTTTCCGGTTGGGACACAAGTAGCGTGACTACTTTGAACTCATTATTCCGCGGGCTGGTAAATGTGGTTTCAATTGAAGGGCTGCAAAATTTCAATACATCTGCCGTTACTGACATGGATAGTCTGTTTCGCTATGCAAACAGTCTAACATATATTGATGTTTCCGGTTGGAACACAGAAAATGTAAGATATATGCAACATATGTTCAGCTATGCAATAAGTCTAACAAGCCTTGACGTTTCCGACTGGGACACACGTAGCGTGACTAATATGTCGCATATGTTCAGATATGCCACAGCTTTAACCGCCTTGGACGTTTCTAGTTGGAACACTGGTAGTGTTACCACTATGTATAATATGTTCCGCAATGCAAGAAGTCTTACCGAATTAAACTTATCTCGTTGGACTACACGCGATGTTACAAATATGGCAAGTATGTTTCGCGGTGCAACCGGTTTAACAACGCTCAATGTTTCAGGCTTTGACACGCGCAACGTAACAAATATGTATCGTATGTTCTACAATGTGCGCAACGTGGAAACCCTTGATGTTTCCGACTGGAACACGAGCAATGTAATAAGTATGTTTCGTATGTTTCAAGATGTACGCCGCGTAGAAAGCCTTGATGTTTCCGGCTGGGACACAGGCAACGTAACAACTATGTATCATATGTTCTACCACACACATAATGTAGCATACCTTGATGTTTCAGATTGGGACACGAGCAACGTAACAAATATGGGTCATATATTCTCTCACGCACGTAGTATAACATCCCTTGACCTTTCCGGCTGGGACACACGTAACGTAACAAATATGAACCGTATGTTTAATGGCACATTCGCTTTAACATCCCTTGACCTTTCCGGTGACTATTGGGACACGAGCAACGTAACAAATATGAGCGGTATGTTCATTTATGCACGTAGCTTAACTTCACTTGACGCTTCCGGTTGGGACACGCGCAATGTAACAAATATGTCCTCCATGTTCAGCAATGCAAGCAGTCTTACCGAATTAAACATGACAGGGTGGGACACACGCCACAGACCCAACAAAAACGCCATATTCCAAGGCGCAACATCCCTGCGGGAGCTTTCCTTTGGTTCGGATACGGATTTCACCCACGCCGCAACAGGCTTGACCGAAGTTCCCCGAAATGCGGCTTTCACAGGACGGTGGAGGATGGAAGGGTTAGGCGGATTTTATCCCGTTTCTTCCGTTCTAATGAGTATGCGCATACCCGGTACATGGGTTTGGCAACAAATACCCGCGCCGTTCGTGTGCGAACACTGCGATAACAGCGGCGTTTGCTGTGAATATTGCACCCCCTGCGTGTGTGCAATATCTGAAGGCGACACGGTGCTGTCCTTTGCAACAGCTTTCGCAAGCCCCGGCGATACAGAAGTGCGGGTTCATTTGAGAATTGCAAACAACCCCGGCTTTGCGTCAATGCTAATGCGCGTCACATTCCCACCGGAGCTTACATTAACGGGCTACGCCTTCCCAAGTGAAAAATTGGGCAATAATTTCACATGGGACGGGGCAACTCAAAATTATTCCATCATGGGATGGTACGCAACGGAAGACATGGCACGTGACGGCATTTTGCTAACGCTAATCTTCACCGTTTGCCCGAACACACAATATGAACGCCGCTTTTCCATAAACGCCACCTTTGAAAACGCCACAGGCGAGGAAGACCCCCGAAACGCAAGAAGGCAACCGCTGGACATTAACATTGTACCCGGCGAAATTCGCGTACAGCCAATAACGCGCCTTGGCGATACCGCAAGGGATGGGCGCGTAACATCAAGCAGTGCAACGTGGCTTGCAAGGTATATAGTCGGTCACAACGTAATAATTGACCTCCGCGCCGCAGACATAAACTGCGACGGCGTTGTAAATTTAGAAGACCTAACGCAACTTGCGGGTGCATTGGTTGGCATCCGCAGGCTTGGTTGCGCCGACGGTTGCCCACGCTGTCGGTAATCACGAAACGAAAAAACACGAAAAAAGCTTGGACGCCTTGCTTTTTTCGTGTTTTTTTTGCGGGATTGAAAGCAACATTGAAATGTTCTATACTAATCTCACGAAGGAGCTGCCCCATGACAAAGTTAAAATATACGTTAAAATCAGATACCCTGTTCAAAATGTTGTTTTCTCGCAATCAAGACCTTTTAAAAAGGCTCGTAGCCGCCCTGTTGGGCATAAAATATGAGAATATTACAGCGTTTAGCGTAATCAATCCCGAAATTTCACCCGAAGAATTGGGCAAGAAATTTTGTAGACTTGACATCAATATGACGGTGAACGGTCAAAAATTGGACTTGGAATTGCAGATAGCTGACGAGGGCAATTATCCCGAACGCAGTTTGTTCTATTGGGCAAGGGAGTATTCCACAGGCATTGACGAGGGACAGAACTACGCGCTACTTCCCCGCACAATAGTCATAAGCATTTTAGGCTTCAACCAATTTCCCGACACCAAAAAATTCCACCACGAATTTCAATGCCTTGAAGTTACGACCCATGAACCACTAACCGACAAGATGGTACTGCAATTTTACGAATTGAAAAAACTTGCCCCGCTCTCTGATGCGGATAGCGGCAGGGATTTGTGGCTAAAATTATTTAATGCGGAAACCGAAGAAGAATTAACGAAAATCGAAAAAATGGGGGTATCATTTATGAACGAAGCAATAATGGCATACCGCCATGTAGCGGCATCGCCGGAGTTTAGAGAAATGGAGCGTGTGCGCTCAAAGGCTCGGCATGATGAAGCACAGGCTATTTACAATGCGGAGCGGAAACTAAACGAGCATTGGCAAGGTGTGGTTGAAGAGAAAGATGCTCGGATTGCTGAACTTGAAGCCCAATTAAAAAAACAATAATAATTAAAACCCCAAAACCCGACCAACAGGCTTTACAGCCCATAAATCGGTTTTTGGGGTTCATTACATATTTGAGGTTCTAGGGCGTGTTGCCGCAAAATCCGTGCATTTTCGTTTGTGGCAACACGCCCTAATGCGTAGAAAAATCAAGCGTACATATTAATTTCGGTCATGTGGGCGTAAAGCCCGCCGCGGGCTACCAGTTCGTCATGAGTGCCCATGTCCTCTATGCGACCTTCGTTAAGCACTACTATTTTGTCTGCCTTTTTTATTGTGGAAAGGCGGTGTGCAATTATTATGGTGGTGCGGTTGCGCATTACATCGTCCATTGCGTCCCGAATTTGCTTTTCTGTTTCAACGTCAACGGCGGCGGTTGCTTCGTCCAAAATCAAAATCGGGCGATTGCGAAGAACGGCGCGGGCTATGGAAACGCGCTGTTTCTGCCCGCCCGAAAGACGCAAGCCGCGTTCGCCAACATAGGTTTCGTAACCGTCGGTTAGTTCGGAAATGAAATCGTCTGCGCGGGCAAGGCGCGAGGCGGCAATTACTTCTTCGCGTGTGGCTTCGGGTCTGCCGTAACAAATATTTTCTGCCAAGGTATCGTTGAACAGGAAAACATCTTGGATTACATTGCTCATGCTGTTTCGCAAACTGCGCAACGAAACGTCACGCAAATCGTGGCCGTCCAAAGTAATTTCACCGCACACAGGGTCGTAAAAACGGTTGAGCAAATTTATGAAGGTGGTTTTTCCAACGCCCGTTGGGCCAACCAGCGCAACCACTTCGCCCGATTTAATCTCCAGCGAAATATCACGCAAAACATCACTGCCTTCAATATAATGAAAGCTCACGTTGTTGAAAACAATATGCCCCTTCACGTTTTTTAACTCGTGGGGGTTTTCCTTTTCTTTTATGTCATTCTCCGCGTCAAGGATTTCAAAAACGCGCTCTGCGCCCGCGATTGCCGTTTGCAAATCCTCATTTACGCGGGCAAGCATTGTCACGGGCTGGTAGAAAATCGCAAGGTACATCAAAAAAGCCACGATATCCGCAACGGGTGCGCGGTCATTAACCGCCATGTATCCGCCATACGCAATCACAATTACCGAGCCAATGCCCGATAAATACTGCACCGCGCTACCATATGCCGCCGACAGCCGTAACGCTTTAAGCACCGCAACCGCGTGGGAACGCGCCGACGTTTTAATCTTCTCTTTCTCTCTGCCGTGCTGGTTGAAAACTTGAATTTCCTTCATGCCCGAAATATTGTCTTGCAAGTTTGCATTCAGTTCGCCCAAGATATTTTGCGCGTCACGAAAAATAGGCAACACCTTCTTCGCGAACAAAACTGAAAGCAAAACCAGCGCGGGCATCGCAACCAAACTTAACGCCGCCAACAGCGGATTAATCGCAAAAAGGATAATCGCCACGCCAACCAAAATCACCACGTTTACAATAATATCGGGCAACGCGTGGGCAATGAGAACCTCAATGTTATTCGTATCATTCACCACACGCGACATTATCTGCCCCGTTTGCTTGTCGTGATAAAATTTCATGGAAAGCTTTTGCAGTGTTGCATACACCCTTGTTCGCAAATCTGCAACAAAATGCCACGCCGCATAGTGCGTATAATAGTGCCTTATGTACGAAAAAACCGCCTGCAAAAGATATACCCCCGCAAGCGTAAGCCCCAACCTCAATGCCACATCCGCCAACTCCGGGTCGGCATTAACCGCCATGTCCGTGAGCTGGCGCACAACCAGCGGTGCATACAACTGCGCCGCCGTCATTCCAACAATAGCCAACAGCGACACTATCAAATACGCCCAATACTCCCGCGCCGCTTTAATCAATTTGATTAGCAATTTCATTTATCTCACTCGATTCGTTTTAGAGATAAGACCTTGGGGGAGGGAACTTTGAAAAGTTCCCTCCCCCAATCCCCCCACCCTCAAACTTTAACTTAAAACCGCGCATTCGCGCGGTTTTAGTAATGCAATATGGTTTACCGCCAGTCAAAATTTAAAGTTTTTGTTCAAACTTTTTTCAAAAAGTTTGCGGGGGTTCGGGGGCAGAGCCCCCGAGGTTTTTCTTTAATAGATTTCCTCCGGTACAACGTGCGTTTGGCAGCGGCCGGTGAAAATCGCGCCCTCGTCTACGATTAGGGTGGATGTTAGGACGTCGCCTGTTACGTCTGCGGTGGCGGCAAGGTGCAGGGCATTGCGGCATTGAATATTGCCGAAAATTCTGCCCGCAACCCGTGCAGAACCCGCGCTTATGCTGCCGTCAATGCGACCCGTTTCGCTGATATTGAGTAGGCCGTCTATATCTATGTCACCGATAACCGTGCCGTCAACCCGCATAGATTCCGACTCCGAACACGTAAAACGTGCGGCGTGTATCGTAAACCCAAGCCCGATTACCGTGCTTGTAGGCTTAATAAATTCATCTTGTGTCTTATTACGTGCCATTTAAATTCCCCTTAATTGTACATCTCCAACAGGAACGATACAGGATTAACGGCGGTGCCGTTTCTGCGCACTTCGTAGTGAACGTGCGGGCCGGTGCTTCTGCCTGTGCTGCCCACGTAGGCGATTATTTGGCCGCGCTCTACGCGCTGTCCGACGGTTACGGCGTTGCGTGTGTTGTGCGCGTATTTTGTGGTGATTCCGCTTCCGTGGTCGATTACAACGGTGTTGCCGTAGCCGTTTTGCCAGCCCTCGAAGGTGACTGTTCCGCCGCCTGCGGCACGGATTGGTGTGCCTGTACGTGCGGGAATGTCAACGCCTGCGTGGAATTCGCTTCCGCGTCCGCCGAAGGGGTTGCGCCGCCAGCCGAAACCCGAACTGATTTGCCCGCGAACAGGCCAAATTGTGGGAAAGTTTAACAAATACGGTTGCATTTGTTCTTTGTATTCTTCCAAGCTGTCCAGCATTTGGCGTTGCGCTTCCAGCTCGGCAACAAGAATATTCAGCCTGTCAAGCACTTCGTCCTCGGATACTGCAACGGCTTGCAAGCCGAAACCAAGCAGACCGATTGACGGAACGTCCGGGCGGGTTATTACAACTTCTTGCAACAACGCTTCGCGCAGATTTTCCTGTGTTTTTTCCATTTCGGAAAGCAAATTCGCGATGGGCGGAATAATACGGCGCGAACTCAAATTGCCTATAATTTCCTGCCGCTCCTCTTCAAATTCGCGGATTTGGTCTTCCAAGCCGTCAATGATATCCCATATGTCGCCCAGTGTGTCTTGGTGACGGCGTTCTTGACGGTCGATTTCGATACGGGCGCGCATTTGCTCTTCGCTTAGCTGTTCGTACATTTGAACGGTCGCATCTATGAGTTCGTTCTGCGCCTGTTCGGATTCGTAACGGTATGCGTGAAACGCCGCTTGCGTTTCGTCCAAAGAGCGGCTTAAATTACGCGCAACGCGTTGCTGGTAGTGGCTGTTTAAATAAAAGCCCATAACCACAGAAAAGACCATAAACATCCCCAGTGCCACGCCATACAAAACAGCCCGCGGAATACGCAGGCTTCGCGTTTTACCCGTGCTGTATGACGGCACCAACATTAGGGAAATATATTTCTTCTGGTTATGGGATTTTGTATTGATAAAGTCGCTTGCTTTCTTAACTGTAGGCCGTGTTTGAGGCTCTTTCCGCCTGAAAAACATACATGGCACTCCTTTTGGGAAATAATTTCTTTCAAAACAATAACATATTGACAACAACTTTTCAAGCTAAAATTACTTTTTTGTGAAAATTTTGTTACGGAAATGTTAAATAGGTGGATTTTTTTTAGATGAAAACCTCGGGGCGCAGCCCCGAACCCCGCAAACTTTTTGAAAAAAGTTTGAACAAAAACTTTAAATTTGGACTGGCGATAAGCAATCCAACGTAACACAAAAATCGCCGCGAAATTTTTTTGCGGCGATTTTTAGTTAAAGTTTGGGTCAAGCCTTTTTAAAGGCTTGCGGGGTTTGGGGCAGAGCCCCAAGGTCTTAATTTCTATTTCGCAATAAGTTCGGTTACGTTGTGTCCTGCAAGCCAACGTGCGAGTAGGATTAGGTCGTGGGGGGTGACTTGGCCGTCGCCGTTTAGGTCGGCGGCGAGGGGGCAAAAATCCGAGAGGGCATAACCCGCAAGGTAACGTGCAACCATGGTTGCGTCGGCAGAGGTGACGCGGTTGTCGTCGTTTACATTGCCTGCGCGGAAGGTGTACGGGTCGGTTAAGCGTTCCCATTTTGCGTAGAGGGTGATGTTTGCGGTGACATAATCAAGATAGCAAAAGCGAGTGGTTGGGTCTGCGGTATTTTCAAACCAGCCCATAAATCTGTAGCCGTTGCGGGAGAACACGGAGGGTATTGCGCGTGGCAACTCGCCGATGTTTTCGCCCGTTTGAACAATGCGGGTTTTGGTCGCGGTATTCACGAATGCGCCGCCGTTTGGGTCGAAGGTGACGGTGTGCGAGGTTGGTATGGGCTCGCCGCGAAAGATGATGTTATTAATTGAAGTGTTACCTTCGGTTGAGTCTACCCATTGCAGTGTGCCGCCAAGCCGAACTTCCGCCGTGGCGATGTATATTTTGATTTGGATTACGGGTTGGTTTGCAAGCGAGTGGGGCAGTTGTACACGGTCGAAGGTGATGCCCGTTTGCAGTGCGTTGCCCTGTACGCTTACCCTTGGGCGAATGCCGTAGGATATCCAGTCGCCGTCTGTGCCAATGCGATACGCCAAGCCGAAACGCCCCGGCCCGTTGTTGCTGGAAGATTGACTTGCGGAAAAATTGATGTTCTCCCAACCAAGGGTGGGCAAAGTGATTATCCAGCCGGCGGCTTCGTTGGCGGTGGGGTTGACGGGTGCCATAACCGGGATGTTGCCGTACCATACGGTTTCCCACCACGTCCAGCACCACCAGTCGCCGTTGCCGCCGCCGCGATTGGGTGCGTTTACGGCAAGCCTGTCTGTTCCCGTTCGCCCGAGGGTTGCCCGTTCGCCGTCTATATAATAGAAGGCTAGGTTTGTGCTTGCGCGTTCCGCGCCGTATGTTGCGGGCCATAAGTTACCGACGCGGGGCGGGGCAAATCTGCCGTAGTCCCATTCCATAAACGCTTGTGTTGCAACGCGGGTGCGGGGCATTGTGCGGCTGATTAACACGTATTGGTGATGCCCGTATATCGCAATGCGAACCGTGCCTGTTATCACGCCGCCTTCGGTTTCTGTTGCGGGGACGATTGCAAAATCTTCGTACCAAGAAATTTCGACGGGTACGTACGCGCCCGCAATTGCGTTTTCGATTGCGGAAATGAAATCTGCCGCTGTTGTGCTGTTTGAAACGGTAAGCGCGTTTGCCGCCGCTTGCGCCAAAGCGTGTACTCCCCCCGTGTCTATCATGGGGATGGTAACTTCTGCCGTCATGTATTCGTATGCGCCGGGCGCGGTTAGCCGTATCGTGCCTAAAATTCTGCCGTCTGCCGTTATGCTTGCGGGGGTTGTGGTGATTTCTCCGTGCCAAGTTGCGATTACTTCCAGCCATGGGGTTTCCATTATGCGGGCGTTTACTGCGGTTAATATTTCTGCCGCCGTTGTGGAATTTGTTGCGGGAAAATCTCGCAGTGTCGAATTTGTAACCATGCGGGCTACGTCCAACCGCCAGCGATACGGGTTGTAAATTTGCGGGATTGTTCGGTTTATCTGAACGTCTGCGAATTCGCCGTCCAGCGTTAAACGCAGTGTGCCGTGGATTGCGCCGCTTGCTGTTTCCGTTGCGGGGGTTAGCGCGAATTCGTGTTGCCACGAAATTGTTACGGGCGGCGGCGGTTGCATGACATATGCAATTCCGTTTTCCACTGCGGTAAGAATCTCATCTGCGGTTGTGCTGTTTGATACCGAAAGCGTATTTATCGAGTGTTGCGCAAGACTTACGAGCAAACTCAGCGGGTGGATTATTACGCGGTGTATGGTTACGTCAAGTTCTTCGTCGTCCATGGTTAGGCGGATAACGCCGCGTATTTCGCCTGCCAGAGTTGGCGTTGCGGGGGTTAGGGCGAAATCTTCATGCCACGCAAATGTGATTGCGGCGGGGGAAGTTGCAAACGGCGCGATTGCAATTTCCACGGCGTTTTCAAAATCCTCTGCGGTTGTGTCGTTTGAAACAGGCAGCTGAATTATCGCCTGTTCTGCGGCGGCACGTGCGCCCTCAAAAGGGCTTAACGGATTTTCCACAATAACCCACTCCGAAAGCGGAATCCAATTCGGATTTATTACATCAAGCGGGCGCGTTACACTCCATTCAAAAAAGTTGAACCTGCCCGGCGTTGGGTCGAATGTACCCATTGCAAGCCGCCAGCTTATAGGAAGCGGGTCGCGGTAGGTGGGCGGGTCGGTGGTGATTGCGGCGTACTGCGGCAGAAGCGCAATCGCTTCGTCCACGGTTTCGGCAACGACGGACAGTATATTATGCAATTGCGGCGCGTCCAGCGATACCAGCCGCACGGGTGGCGGCGCGTTCGTGCGTTCGCCGCGAAAAACGATATTGTTAATGGAAGTGTTACCTTCCCACGCCGCAAGATAATCGCCGCCAAGCCGCACTTCGCCCGTGATATACAGCTTGATTTGCACTGTGGGTTGGTTGGCTATCAAATTAGGAAGCGGGACGTTTTGAAAAGTCACGCCCGCGATAGTATCTCTGGGATAATTGGTGCGCGTGCTGACAAGCTGCCAAGTGCGGTCTGATATGTTCGACCATTCGCCCGATGTTCCTGCGCGATACGCAAGCCCGAAACCGCCCGGCCCGTTGGTGCTTGACGCTTGTCGCGCAGAAAAATTGATATTCTCCCAACCAATTGTGGAGAGGGTGATTACCCAGCCCGCGGCGGTATCTATGCACCATGGTTGCCACTGCGCCCACGGCGGCAAAAACCAGTCGTAATACGTGTGCCATTGCCCGCCGCCTGTTGCGTTTCTGTTCGGCACGTTTACGGCAAGTCTGTCGCCTTGGTTTCGCCCAAGGATTGCCCGCGCACCGTCTGCGTAGTAAAACGCGAGGTTTGTATCCGCAAGCGCGATTCCCTCCGCCCCCAATGTTGCAGGCCAGTGATTATTGGGGCGCGGCACGGATGTTCTGCCGTAATTCCATTCCAAAAATGTTTCCCCGCCCGCCGCAAAAACTTCTATAGAAGGCGGCACTAAACTAAGCGTCATCACTAACGCAAGAAGAAGTGCTGTTATTTTTTTCATTTTCCGTCCTCCGTGCTATGAGTTTGGGGTTGACAGTTCGGCGTGAATCGGCCTTGTGCCTACAGGAACAAGTACATATGGAACATTGTGGAATGCTCCCCATACGCGGTAGCCGTCAAGAATTATTTGCCAGTTCTGCTCCCCGTTGTAGTGCGGATTCGGATACAACGGCAGAAATATAACCTGCGAACCGCCCTGCACGGAAGCTCCGCTTTCAATAAGCACCCAACAAGAAAGAACGCAACGGCAATCATGAAAATTGTCGCAGGTGTGGCCTTGGTAGGTATCCCTGCGAGACACAGGGCAATTTGTTCCCGCAATGATATTCCACTCGAAAGTAACCATTTGCATTTGCGGGGGCGCGGTGGGGTTTGCCAAAACGTCCCGCTCGCGGCAAGCGGTGTTGCCGCAGGTTGATGTATGTGATGTCCTTTCGTGGTACAGGTAGAACGAATCGGGACGGAAATCACGCGGCACCCAGAGAATGCGCATATCGTGGTAGCGGGCAGCAATGCTTGGCAATGTGCCGCTTCCGTATGGGATGCTCATGCAAGTTTTTTCGTGCTGTAGAAGAATGCGGCCTGTTTCGTATACGCGGGTTAGCCATATACGATGCTTGTCGCCGCTTATTTGCGTAAAGGCAACAAAGTAGTAGTCCGCAATATGATTTTCGTACATCTCCATGCTTTCCGCAATTTCGTTTGGGGTTAGCCATGCGGGGTGAAGGAACGCGGCGATTTCTTCAAGCGTGTTCAATACGAAAATTTCGCCGTGAAGGTGCGCGTCGCAACACTCGCAAAGACGGAAGCCGCCCACTATCGGATGATGGATATATGGTGGGGTCGGCGTGGGTTGCGGGGTTGGTTCGGGAGTAGGTTGCGGTGTTGGTTCTGGCGTGGGCTGCGGCGTGGGTGTGGGCGTTGGTTGCGGCGTACCGCCGGGGTTGCATTCTTCGCAGTGGTCGTTGCCGCAATTCCAGTACGGGTCGCGGATGGTTTCGCGTGTCACGCGGAAATCAAGCGGGCGGAAATCACCGCGCAATTCGATTATGAAAAGGTAGGTTTGCATCACTGTAAAACCGCCGCCGTTTGCACAAAAAGTTAGGTTGTACATGGTAACTTCGCCCGTTTCGTCCATTTTGCCCAAACGTTGCCGTTGCGTGACGCAAAAAGTTTCCGCAAATGCCATTAAGTGATTTGCCGCGAAAAACTCGGCGGTGTAGCGTTCCTGCATTTCATGCAAGTGCGGGGGAAGGGGCGGCAAAAACGGTTGCGGGATGATATGTTCATCCATAAGCCTGTTGAACGACTCAAGCGTGTCTATCAAGAAAAACCCCGGCTGAATAGGATGATACCGATAATTTGTTGGGATACGCACGGCGCGTGTGCCAAGCACGATTGGCGGCGCGGGGGTTGGGGTTGGTTCCGGGGTGGGCTGTGGGGTTGGTTGTGGTGTAGGTTCTGGGGTTGGTTCCGGGGTGGGCTGTGGCGTACCGTTGGGGTTACATTCTTCGCACCATGCAAAACCGCAGTCCCAATCTTCGCGGAATATTTCATGGATTAGGTAGAACCCTTCGGGCTGAAATTCCCGTGGCAGTGTCACAAGATACATAAGATGCCGTTGGTTGTTTGGGTCGGGGATAATGCCGCCCCCCGGCGGAATATTCATGCACCATTTTTCGTGCTGTATGGTTATCCCGCCTGTTTCGCTTACTGCGGTTACTCTTGCAATGTGGTGGCTGTTGCCGACAAACTGCGTAAACGCCGCGACATAGTTACCCACGAAAAATGCTTCGCCGAAAAATTCTTTAAGCTCCTCCACGTCGATTGGTGCAAGCCAGTAATCGTTTTGGAGGGAATTCATAAATGCAACAAATGCATCCGCCGAGTTTATTGTGAATACATCGCCGTACAAGTGCGAGTCACAGCAAAGGCAAAGGTGGAAGCCACCTACCCCAAAATGCGTGGGCGGTTTGGGTGTTGGTTGTGGTGTTGGTTGTGGCGCGTTGGGGTTGCATTCTTCGCAGTGGTCGTTGCCGCAGTTCCAATCGGGATAGCGGAAGGGTTCGAGAATTATACTGAATGCGCCGTTTGTCGGGTTAAAGCTGTTTGGCAATTCCACTATGAAAAGGTAATCCAACATAACCGTGAAATTCGGGCGGCGGTAGTTCTCGCAGAAAGTTACAAAGCGCAGGATTATTTCGCCTGTTTCGCGTACCTCGCTTAGTTCCAATGGTTGACCTGCGCAGAAACTTTCCGAAAATGCCACGAAATAACTTTCCGCAAAAAATTCGGGAGTGTAGCGTTCGTAAAGCTCGGTTGAATAATGCGCGGGCAAGTTTATTTCAGACATCATCATGGTGAATGCCGCGCCCGTTGTTACCATAAACATCTCGCCCGCCAAATGCGAATTGCCGCCGCCGCTAATATTCATCGCCCATGTAGTTAGTTCGATAGGGGGCGGGGTGGGGGTAGGTTCGGGGGTTGGTTCTGGCGTTGGCTCTGGGGTTGGTTCTGGTATAGGTTCGGGTGTGGGTTCTGGGGTTGGCTCTGGCGTGGGTTCTGGTGTAGGTTCGGGGGTTGGCTCTGGTGTGGGTTCTGGCGTAGGTTCTGGGGTTGGTTCTGGAGTAGGCTGTGGCGTAGGGCGCGGTGTGGGCTGTGGCGTGGGGCGGGGTCGGTTTCCACCTTGGTCGTCGTCGTCTCCTTGCGAATTATTATTGCCGCCCTGGGAGTTTCCGTTGCCGCCTTGGGAATTCCCGCCGCCGCTTGAGCGCGAGGACGCACTCTGCATATTCGCTACTGCGGCAGTAATCGCCGCATCATTAACAAAAACATAATCCGCAACAGAATCCAAATCGCAAGCAATTTCTTCAGCTTCATAATAAACACCATCTGCAACTTCAGGCTCGGCGATAACATCCACCTCTGCAAGAACTTCCGATTCCGCATAAAGCGTAGCAAAAGCATCCGCGCCTGCCGCACCGAAAGCCGAGCTTCCGCCGCCACCACTGCGTTCGGTTGCGCCGCGAACACGCGCAGTGTTTTCTGCATAGTCGCGATATTCTTCCACCGCACCGATTGCATAAAGCCCGCTTTCTTCTTGCAGACAATCTACGGCTTGCATACTAAAATCCGCAAACCGTTCGCCTTCCGTAACTTCAATAACATCTGCCGCTACCAAAAGCGCGGTCGAATCTTCTGTTTCCGCGATATATTCAAACTCGTCTGCCGCTTCCGTGATGTATTCCGCATACGAAAACAAAGCCGCAGGGGCGTACTTTTCCGCCGAAATCGCGCCGATAAGCGGGAGCGTTACCGCGCCTGCAACCGCCAAACACAACGCGATACAACAAACAACCGCCTTGGTCGCAAGTGTTACCGCAACCGCCGCCGTGCCGCCGCCCGCGCTTGCGCCGCCGACTCCTGCGCCGCCCGCACTTGCGGCAACGCCCACCGATGCAACCTCTGCCGAAGCGCAAGCTCCTTCAAATATTTTGTCTGCCGCTGTTTGCGCCAAACCATTTTGCGCCGCCGCCTCGCGGAACAACATGGTTAGCACGGGAATGGGCGTGGCAGACAACACATAATTTCCGCCCTTGCGGCGTTTTTCAATCTCACTTCTTATTTGCTTACGTGCAAGGCTTAAACGGCTCTTGGCTGTACCCACGGAACAGCCCTGAATTTCCGCAATATCCTTGACGCTCATCTCCTCAAAATAATAGAACAGCACTGCCGTTTTTTGCGCATACGGCAAAAACTGAATCAAGTCCATGACGGCGGTTTTCATCTCGTCCGACTCCAACACGTTGCCGGGTAAAAATTCGCAGTTATCCTCCACGCCGTCTGTTGCTTCATTAAAGTCTTCTTCTTGCGGACTGCGCTCGTTTTTTCTGTACAGCATCGCAATTTGCCTTTGCGTTATGGTGTACAGCCACGATTTAAAAGCCGCTTCGTTTGTCAGCCCGTTTATTCCTTTAAAAACCTCCGCAAAAGTGTTTTGCACAATATCCTCTGCATCTTGCGGAGACTTCACATGGTTTAACACAAAATAATACACTCTGTTTTGATACTCGCTGAAAATTTCTTCAAAGGCAGATTCATCCCCGCCCTTTGCCCGCGTGATAATATTAATCATCTTTTCACTCCCCTTACACGTATTTCCCCTCTTGCCTATATAGTTGTCGAAAAATTGGTTTTGGTTTAATGAAAATGAAAAAAATTTTTACACCTTATAATTGTAGCACAAAAAAGCAAAATGTTTTTGGTACAACCTATTGCAAGTCCACCAATTTTTCTATATGATAATAAAACTTACAAATTTTGGAAGGAGATTGGCAAAATTATGCAGATTAATATAAACGGGAAGGTTTTGTTTGCCACGCTGGACGGCGAACTGGACTATCATATGGCAGAAAAATTCCGCACGCAGTTGGACGCGGCGTTTGAAAAATCCGCGTGCAGACACATCTTGCTGGATATGTCCGATGTGTCGTTTATGGATTCGTCGGGGATTGGCATGGTTATCGGGCGATACAAAAAAGCAGAACTGCGCGGCGGACGGCTTGTGCTTGCGGGCATGAGCGAGTCGCTTGCAAAGCTTTACGAAATGTCGGGGCTTTCCAAAATAGTATCACGCGCCGCAACAAACGAAGCCGCAATTTCTATGCTGGGGGGGCCGCTGGTATGACAAACAAAGTAAAATTCGAGTTTGCCGCCATTCCCGAAAACGCGGCACTTGCCCGCGTAGTTGTCGCGGCATTTATCACGCCGCTTGACCCTAGCGTGGGAGAAATTTCCGATATAAAAACCGCCGTTTCGGAAGCTGTTACAAACGCGATTATCCATGGCTATAACGGAAACGGAAACGGAAACGAAACCGCCGTTACAATTTCCATGCACAATGTATCGCGCCAAATTCATATAGAAGTTTCCGACAGCGGCGTTGGCATAGAAAACATAGCGTCTGCAATGGAACCTCTCTTCACCACAAAGCCCGAGATGGAACGCAGCGGCCTTGGCTTTACCGTGATGGAATCTTTCATGGACACGGTGGAAGTAACCTCTCGCCCAAACGAAGGCACAACAATAAAAATGGTAAAACAACTTGCCGGGGAGCGATAAGATGAAACTCACATTAGAGTTAATCGCCCGCGCCCAAGACGGCGACAATGACGCGGCAGAACTTCTTATAAAAGAAAACAGCGGCCTAATTTGGTCTGTTGTAAAAAAATTTGCAAAGCGCGGCTACGAACCCGATGACCTCTACCAGATAGGCGCGATAGGGCTTCTAAAATGCATTCGCAAATTTGATTCGTCCTTCGACGTAAAATTTTCCACATACGCCATTCCCATGATAATTGGCGAAATAAAACGCTTCCTGCGCGACGACGGCATAATAAAAGTGTCCCGCCCCATGAAAGAACTAGCCACAAAAGCACGCTACACCACAGAAATGCTAACGGCAAAGCACGGCCGCCAGCCCACAATAAACGAACTTGCGGAAGAAATAGGCGTAACCACGGAAGAACTTGTTGTAGCAATGGACGCAGGCCACGATGTAGAATCTCTCCACGCCACAATCTACCAAGGCGACGGAAGCCCAATCTTCCTCATTGATAAAGTCGCCCAAACCACATCCGACGCCGACCACAGCATAAACATCATAGCCCTGAAACAACTAATCGAACGCCTAAAGCCCAAGGAACGCCAAGTAATTATCCTGCGCTACTTCCAAGACAAAACCCAAATGGAGGTTGCAAAACTAATCGGCGTCTCCCAAGTTCAAGTCTCCCGCATAGAAAAAAAAGTCCTCACCGCGCTGAAAATCGCGCTTGAGGACGTGTAGTTTTCGGTTTGCGTTACAGCCCAATCCGCTCGTGGATTAACGGTAACGGTTTCGCGGGGCTGTTTGAAAAAGTGAGGGACTGCAAGAATTTTTCGGAAGCTTCCGATATAAGGGGTTGGGAATTGGTGTGAAAACGCGCCAAAACCTGCCCCTTTTCTACATAATCGTTTATGCCGAAATTTAGCACGATGCCCGCGCTGTAATCAATTTCATCTTCGGGGCGGGTGCGGCCTGCGCCAAGAATCATTGCGGCAATCCCGATGCCTTCGGTGTCCGTTTCCGTGATGTATCCGCTGTGGGGCGCGGTGATTTCTGCCACGGTTTTCGCTTGCGGAAATTGCGCGGGGCTTTCTATATAGGAACGGTTGCCGCCTTGGGCTTCCACCATATCCGCCAGCTTTTGCAATGCGCCGCCGCTTGTGATGGCTTCTTTCGCCAGAACGCGGCACTCTTTTAATTCGCCTTTTTCCGCGAGAAAGAGCATATTTGCGGCAAGTTCTTCGCAAAGCTGTAAGAGGTTTTGCGAAATTCGTTCGCCTTTCAAAAGTTGGATTACTTCAATTAACTCCAAACTGTTGCCTATCGCGCTTCCCAACGGCGCAGACATATCCGTGATTATTGCGGCGGTTTTGCGACCGCAATTGTTGCCCGTTTCTACCATTATTTGCGCGAGGGCGCGGGCATCTTCAAGGCTTTTCATAAACGCGCCGCTTCCCGTTTTAACGTCCAGCAAAATTGCGTCTGCACCTGCGGCAATTTTTTTGCTCATTATGCTTGCGGCAATTAGAGGAATACTGTCCACCGTGGCGGTCACGTCGCGCAGGGCATACAGACGCTTATCCGCAGGCGCAAGATTTGCAGATTGCCCCGCGACACACAGCCCGATTTTTTTTACAATGCCCATAAATTCCGCGCCCGAAAGTTTTGTATTGAAGCCGGGGATTGCTTCCAGCTTGTCTATTGTGCCGCCCGTGTGCCCAAGCCCGCGCCCGCTCATCTTTGCAATCGGCACGCCACACGCCGCAACAATAGGCACTACCGCAAGCGTGGTTTTGTCCCCAACCCCACCCGTGGAATGCTTGTCTACGGTGATGGTTTTTTCCGTATGCTTCAGCGGTTTCAGGTCTACATACTCGCCCGATTCCACCATCGCCATCGTAAGCGCGGCGGTTTCTTCCGCATTCATTCCGCGAAAATATACCGCCATAAGCAGTGCCGCCATATGGTAATCCGCAATTTCGCCGTGTGTAAAGCCCTCTATCACGTTGCGTATTTCCGTGGCGGTTAATGCTTCGCCACGCTTTTTTTTCGTAATAACTTCGTATATTCTCATAAGACATTTTCCTCTCAAAAATAAATAACGGGAAGCGTTGTGGTTGCACACAACACTCCCCGAATACAACCGACTTGTCCTCGCGAAAGGGGTCGGTTATTTTTTTGCCTTGTTTTTCGCCCCAAGACAGAAAAAATTTGTACCGCCTTACGCGCCGTGCTGTGGAAAGTATATACTTTTTGCAAAAATGATACAAGCGGAAACCCACTTTACATATTTATTACAATAACATTACATAATAAGTATATCAGATTTTACATTCGCAGGCTACAATACGGACTGTAGACAAAAACAAAAAAAGAGAGAAGGTATGTAAAATGAGTAAGAAAAGGTTTTTTGCACTTGTACTCGCATTCGTGATGACATTCACGCTTGCACCCGTGCTTACGGTATCAGCTGATGCCATCGGCGCAACAATTGACGGCACTGCGGTGGCATTTGCAGACCAACCGCCCGTTATCGTAGGCGGCAGAACACTCGTTCCTGTACGCGGCGTATTTGAAAACATGGGCTTCAACGTAGACTGGGACAATGCAACAAGCACAGCAATTATTTCAGACGCAAACTATGAATTACGCATCACCGTTGGCAGCGCAACATTCACAACAAACGGCGTTGCACAGGCACTGGACGTTCCCGCACAAATTATCGGCGGCCGCACAATGGTTCCGATTCGTCAGCCGCTTGAAAGCGTAGGCTACTATGTAGGTTGGAACAACGTGACAAGAACGGTTGTAATTACATCCGCACCCGAACCGGCTCCCGTGCCTACACCTGCACCTACTCCGGCTCCAACCCCCGCACCTACTCCGGCACCCACCCCCGCACCTGTGTTGGGCGAATTGCCAACAGGATTGATTCACGTAATCACACGCGAATCCGGTAGCGGAACACGCGACGCATTTGTTGAACTTACAGGCGTTCTTGCAGACGGCAGCGACCGTACAACAGAAGAAGCCGTTGTTCAAACAGGAACAGGCGCGGTAATCTCTACTGTTGCGGGCAACCCGCAAGCAATGGGATATATCTCACTGGGCGCAATGCGTGATGACGTTCGCGCACTTCCAATAGACGGCGTTGCACCAAGTGTTGCAACAGTTGTAGCAGGAACTTATCCGCTGTTCCGTAGCTTCTACTTGGCAGTACCGCAAGACGTAAGCGACTTGGCACTTGACTTCATCGACTTTATCATGAGCGCGGAAGGTCAAGAAATCATCTCCGGCAGAGGATATATTTCTCCCGTAACAGACCCCGCACCATTTGCAGGCGGCGGCCTTAGCGGAAGTTTGGAAATAGAAGGTTCTACCTCCGTTGTTCCCGTTCTTAACTTGGTTGCCGCAGCCTACACCGAACTCACAGGCGTAAGCATCGACATCCACTCCACAGGTTCCGGCGCAGGTATCACAGGCGCAAGAGAAGGCCGCGTAGACATCGGATTGTCTTCACGCTCTATCCGCGAAGGCGAACTTGCAGAACTTAGCGACGTTGTAACAATGGCTCACGACGGAATCGCAGTTATCGTTCACCCCGACAACGGTCTGCCCTCAGCGACCGTAGACGAAATCCGTCAAATCTTCATGGGCGAACTGTTCCGCTGGGAAAATATTGACTAGTAAGTCTTGAGGGAAGTTCTCGGGGCTCTGCCCCGAACCCCGCAAACTTTTTGAAAAAAGTTTGAACAAAAACTTTAACTAAAAACCCGCCGCGAATTTTCGCGGCGGGNTTTTAGATTGCAACGTTGT
>WQSG01000059.1 GCA_009788055.1 Defluviitaleaceae bacterium
CTACGGTGGGGTTCTTTTAAAGGCAAAGAAAACGCCTTTAAAAGAACCCCACCGCATCAAGCTACCGTTCGCGTGTGTAGCCCGCTTTTGTTCCCATAGAAGATGAAAATTCCTTGCGTCATTTAAGTATGTCAAACGAAGAAATTTCAAAGGAACACAGCGATGCTGTGGAGTGGTTTAAAACAAAATTTGGAAAACCTGTTAAAATTGTGGGCAAGGTAGAAACCGCATAGCTCTTAATGCCGTACGCAAAATTTATATTAGGTGGTGTTGAAAAATGAAAACTATGTTAAAGGCAATGCGTAAAAAGAATAGTGGAATTTCAGAAGATGTATTGCCTATATTTGAGAGGATTATACAAAAATATGAAGCTTTGGGCGCACCAAGCTTAGGGCCCGATTGTGATAAAGAGTTTAAAGAAGCAATGGAAAAGCATCTCACAAAAGAGCAACGATGGCGATTATATGAAACAAACGGGGGCTGTATGGGCACGGGACACGACAAAGACCGCAAAATCTTTGCTCTTGAATATGCTCATTTAGACCTTGACGAAAGAATGGCACTGTTTGCGGAAACTTTTGACAGACATAGACCTGTATTGAATGATGACAATACAATCTCTGTCACTTTCACTTGTTCGCATAGATACGGCAAAGTTAAGCGAGATAAAATTAAAAATAGCCCACCACCACCAATTGTTGAACCATATTTTGAATGTTGTGCAGGCGGAAGATTATATGAACTTCAAAAGGCGTTAGGGATAAAATTGAAGATTAAGTCGGTCGACATATCCTCGCTTGAAGAAAATTTTGACAATCCTGTTGTGTATACATTTGAAATAGTGGACAACACGCTGGCATAGAAGCCCCCCAAATCCAACATGAAATCGAGGTGCAAAAGTGAAGGTTAGGCTTAAAGCGAAAAGGGAAAACAGTACAGAGCTGTGGGCTTTGTGGGAGAAGTACAAGGCTGTTGCGGCGAATGACCATGGTGTTGACAAAAGATTTGCGGCTTTAAGCAAGGCGGTGTGCGGTCAAATTACTACGGACGCGGCTCGTTTTTCGCGCCTTGGGGAATCGGATGAGGAAATTTATGCGCATTTGGTTTCGATTATGGGGGTGTATAAAAGGGTTATTGGGCTTGCGGAAGGCATTTCTTTTGATGATGAAAATGTGAACGCGCTTGTGGAGGGCATTTGCGAAGTGCTTAAATCGCGACTGCGCGAGTTTGATGATGCGGCAGAAGAACCGTCGCGTTGTCCGATTAAAACGGAGAAGAGTAAAATTCTTAACGAGGCGTTGGCAAACACAATGGGTCTAATTGACAGCGCGAAAGAAAATTATGAAAAAGGGTTGCAGAGCGACGACTCGCTTATGGAAGAATTGTATTCGTTTTACAGCGAAGGGTTGCGGTTCTGCCTGTCGCGCCTTGATGATTTGCACAGCAGAAAAACAGCGCGTTTTTATACGGAACTTATTGAGAGGGAATACGAGGAGATTGGCAATATTATTAAGCTTCCGCGTACCGCCGCGCCTGCGGGAGACGCTCAAGCAATCGCGGTTTCGGGCATCTTGGACGCGCTAAACGAAGCGCAACAGGCTACCGAACCGATTATAAAAAATTTTCAAATGCTTCAAAGCGAGCCGCAAAAAAAGGCAGAGCCTGTGCGTTCGTTTGAAGATTTTGAAAACGAATTGGATTCTTTATTGGAAACAACATTTCCGCAACCGCCCGAGCGCGAAAATTTTTTTGCCGCGCTGGAAGCGGAAGCCGCAGGTTTGGCGGAAGACATGGACGTGGAATACACCCGTGCGGATTATTCTTTGCAAAAGCTGATTAACGCAGAGGTTTTGCTTGCCAAAGAAATCACGGGCGTTTTTTCGCAAGCCTTGGAAAAATTGACAATAGACGCAGACGGCATGGAGCGCGATATTTTAAACGGAATCCGAGAAACAATTGAAATAAAAATTTCAGGCTTGCAAGAAAGTATCCAAACATTTTCGGGTCAAAGCGGCGACATTCTAAAAAAATTTCAGGAAGAAAAAAGCGACACGCCCGAGGACGAAAACAAGGCAATTCTTGCGGCTGTCCGTGCCGCGTGGCTGGAGACCCCTCCGCAAGAAGAATCTGCGCTTGCGGAGTTTTTCGACACATTCCAAAACAGCGAGGCGTTTGCGCCATGCCGCGAACGCGTTAAAACGCAAGTTGACAGATACACCGCCATGCTGGAAAAAGCTTCCCTTCGGTTCAAAAAAGAGGTGCTTCTCTACGAAGTTTGCACCTTCGAGGAAATCCTTACGCACAGTGTTTCCCGCTTGCGAGATTCTTCAAACGCCGCTGTTTCTGCCGCCGCCGCCATGCTGGATGACACATTTCGCAATCTTGAAGTAATCCTGAAAAAGAACAACATAGCCGTAATCCGCCCCGCCGTTAAAGAAATCTTCAACGCAAAGGAACACGAAGTCATTGTTGCCGAAAAACAAGACGGCTTTGAAAAAGGCGAAATAATCAAAATAGTCACCGCAGGCTACCGCCTAAAAGAGCAAGTAATCCTACGCGCAAATATAATTGCCGCCAGATAATATATTTTAAAACCTCGGGGGCGTTGCCCCCGAACCCCCACCCGCTTTTTTGAAAAAAAGCGGGGCAAAAAACTTTAACATGGACTAGCGATAAACAGTTTCGTAATTCCAAAACCGCGCGTACGCGCGGTTTTGAGTTAAAGTTTTTGTTCAAACTTTTTTCAAAAAGTTTGCGGGGTTCGGGGTGGAACCCCGAGAACTTAAACATTCCAATCGAAAGGAGTCCGATTATGAATCACAAAAAATATAGGATGTTGTCTGATTCGGAAAAAAGGAATGAGATTTATTATGTAATCGGGCTGGATATTGGGAATGAAGCGGCGGGGATTGCGTTTTACAATTTGGCGGAAAACGCGGCAGAGACTATTGACCTTAGCGGCGGGTATGGCAAGCCGTCTATTCCGACTGTGATGCAGTACATTGCGGAGACTAAAGAATGGGTTTTTGGGGAGTATGCCGTGCTTAACAGGGGTGTGGGAACGGTTTTTTCCGCGCTGTTGGAAAAGATGGGTCGGTTCGACTATTTGGATGTGGGCGGCAGGTCGGTTAGTGTTGCAGGGGTTTTCGCGTTGTTCATAAAAGAGATTTTGGGTAGTGTAAAAAGCATTAATCCCAAGGCGGAAATCGTGGGTATCGTTGCGTCGGTGCCTGCGTATTTCAGTGCGCCTGCGCAGGAAGAATTTACGCGGGTTTTTAAGCTTGCGGGCTATGAGAAAGAATTGATTTCGCTTGTGGCGGACAGGGAGTGTGTTCTTGCGCACCATTATCGCAAGCCGCCGCAAAGCGCGGAAAATACGCTTTTGTTAGACCTTGGCAGTGGCGAATTGCGCGGCGGTCTTTATAATGTGGCAGAAAAAAACGGCGCGTTAAACGCCGTTAGTATGTCGTCGGTTTTTTCGGACGGAATAAGCATGGCGGCTTTGGGCGCAGATGTTGAGCGGCTGTTTGAGGCCTTTCTGCCGCAGGACGGCACAGCCGAAAACTTCAAAGAGCAACTTCTGGAATTCACATACACCCACAAGGATATGTTGTTTCAAAAAAACATCCGCACAAAGCCGCTTAAACTTTATTACAACTTTGTGTATCCGCCCGCCCAGCACACCCTCACCAATGAGCAGGTGGATGAGTTAGTCGCGCCTTACGCCGCACGGTTTAACGATTTTATAGCCAATGTGCTGGAGAAAAATCTTTCGGAAAACCCAATCACTCCCGCGCAAGTTGACGCGGTTCTTTGCGTGGGCGGCGGCTTTGAAATGCTGTGGGCAAAAGAAGCCGTGACCGCCATTTTCCCGAAAGAGCGCGTGCATTTTTACAAGAATCCGAAAATGATTACCGCCGAGGGCGCGGCATTAATCGCCGCCCGCGAACTGGAAATAGACGGCACACCGCTTTTTATTGAAGACAAACACCAGCTAAAAAACGACATAGGGCTATCGTGCGGGGAAAACTTCTTAACATTGGTAGAGCGCAACGGTTTTTGGTGGCAAAAGCACTCGTCCAAGCTGGTGCTTGTGAACGGCGAAGTAAACGGCGAAATTGATTTGCTTCTAACCGAACTTGCACCAACAGGCGAAAGCCGCGAAATTTCTGCGTTGCGACTTGACGGCTTGCCCCCCAGACCAAAGGGCGTTACCCGCTTAAAAATAGGGCTGGCGTTCCGCTCCAATACAGAGCTTACCGTAAAAGTAAGTGATATCGGCTTTGGCGAACTGTTCCCAAAAACCGATTATGTACGGGAATTTGTTGTACGGTTGGGCGAGTGACAGCCAAACAAAAACGCCATATTTTCCAGATGTTGCGGGGTTTGTTCGCCCGTGTGGTTTTGGTAAATGCGGCGGAGAATTTCGATGGTTCTTTCGTGGTTTTGCGGCGAGAGGGAGTAGCTTCCGAGGAAATAGCGCAGATGGATTTCGCGGCGGCTTTTTAGGGCGGTGCTTACGGTTTTTAAAATGGAAAGCATTACATACAGGGTGGAGTTTTCGGCGGCTTTGCCTTTTTTTATTGCGTCTGACGGTATGGTTTCAAATTGTAGGTTTTCAAGGTTTTTGTCCAGCCACGTTGCTTCTGCGTCGGTTATGCACGTGGACGCGAACGGGACGCGCTTGCGCCAAAAATTCACTTCCGCGAAAAAGTTTGCGGGGGAAATGGCGCGGATTCTTTCCTTTATATATGTAGGGAGTGTGGAAATATTTTCGCCTGTGCAGTGGGAAACATCAGCCGCCCCGCCTGTCGCGGCAAGTGCGCTCGAAAACGCTCTAGTCGCGTTTTCGGGCGCATTTTCGCCTGCGCGGCGGGAAACATCAACTGTAAAATCGCTGGAGAAACGTGTATCCCCTGTTTTGTACGTCCCGTTCTCCAAGAAAATTAAATGGATGCCTTTCCGCTTTTCGGGTTCATTTGTGGCGGTGCAAAAGCCCAATAAGTGCCGCACACCTTCGGGAATTTGCGCGTAAATTTGCACAAGCAAAGCGCGTATGAATTCTTGCCTTGCGGTTTCATCACTAAATTTCGGCAGAATTACATATGTTTTTTTCGCGCTCTCCACGGATTTCGTAACGCAACTTGCGATATGCATTACCGTTTCGGATGCGATTTCGGGCGGAAATTCCCGCGCCGATTGCATGGACAAAGCGGGCGAAACGGGCAACGCGGGCAGTTCCGGCAATTCCGGCAATTCATCCAATTCCGCCAACTCTGCCGATTCTCCCTCACCCGCCAACCCCTCGCCGCCGTCAACGGTCGTTTCAAACCGCGTGAGAAGCAACTTTCCGATATCCGCCAACGCCGCGCCCGCCGCTTCCGCAGGCAAAATATAATTGTGCGCAAAAAAAGCCGACCTTTGCCCCGTAAAATCCGTTGGAACAAAGGCGGCTTGACCAAAAAGCATTTTGCCGCACGGGAAATGCGCAAGGGTTATCGCGTTCGCGCCGCCGCCGCTGTAAACGCAGTACGGATGGATTTTTTCCTTTACAAAGGAATCGCAAAGCCCGTGGGATTTCGCAACCGTGTCATAGCCCGCCGAGCTGGTGTAAAGCCCGCGTTTTTCCCGCGTGTAAAAATGTTGGTCAATTTTCATTGCCATCAATGTAGCCCAGCTTGTGCAAAATCCATAAAAACGGCTCGTCAACGCGCACGGGTGAAAACGACACCACGCGCCCGCTTTCGGGGCGAGTTCCCAGCGCGCTAACCGCGAAGAATCCCAAATTGGCAAAGCGACGTTTCAGCGCGTTGCGAAAGTTAGGGTCTATTTCGGAAATGAACGCTTCTGTTTCGTCGTTGATTTCGTTAAATTCGCGCAGGTTGAAAAATTGGCGGTGCGTAAAATTTGTAAAAATCCGACTGTTTTCGGAAAGATATTCGCCGTCATTTTGCAGGGCTTCAAGCAAGTCTGTCTTGGTTAAAACCACTGCGGCAGGCGCGTCGGAAACCCCGCCGCCTTGCTTGTAAATGTAGTCTTCCACAAGGCCGCTCAGAACTTCCGCAGGTTCGTCGGAATAATCAAGCTCTAAGTCCAGCGCGTTTTTAAGCCGAATTTTCCGCCCCACCGCACGGAACTGCAACGGGTCTACCAGAAACAAAATTCCGCCCGAATTGCGAATGTGCGCCGCATAAATATCCATGTAATTTGTATCAACCAAGCCCTCGCCCGCCACGTCGAAGAACGCAATATTAATCTCGGGCTTGCTTTCGTCCGCGAACGAAAACGTAAAAATAAACGGCTCTTGCTGTTTCTCTTTTTGTGTGGGGTCAAGCAACATTCCGTGTTCGATTAGCGGGTCTTCGTATTCAAATTTAAATCTGCGACCCATCTCATTATTAATCGGCGTGCAGAAAACAGGAAAATTTCGCGGCGTAATCGTTTTAAGCGTGTGAATCAGGCTTGTCAAATACACCGACTTCCCCGCCTGAGACGCACCCACAACAGAAATAACCGTACTCGGCGCGAAGCCCGCGCTCTGCGGCAGACTATTATGACAAAACGGGCAAATTCGTTGCGTTGTAACATTTCCATAGTCATCTGTCAGTGACGAAAGCACTCCCCTAAAATAACTCTTGCTTACCTCGTTAAACTCGTCAGGGTCTAGCGCAACGGGCAACTCGCCCGCCGAACCCATCCCGAATCTATCCCTGTACTCGTCCAGCACAACGTCACACCGCGCCTCATATCCGTCCGCGTCAAGCCCCGCCAACGCCCTAAACATCACCCTATCGTGCGCAAAGTCCCTAAAGCAATACAGACACACAATTTCATGCGTCGTGTCCAGCCTTTTTTTCTCAATCGAATTTTTTTTACGCTTGAAAAATCCCATTTTGAAACCCCTTTCATGAACAATAAGGTCGTGGGGGTTCGGGGGTGAACCCCCCGAGAACTAATCTTTCCGTTTGCCCAATAGCAAAGAAGTAGCGGCTCCGCAAATGAATGTGATTGCGGTGAAAGCAATCAGCAGCGGTGTGACGGATTCGTGGCTTTGATAGGTTGCGGGGTCGTTGAAGATTACGAAGATTGTTCCGAAAACAAGGCCGAGGATTACGAAATAGGTCTGGCTGTGGAATTTTTTGAGAAGGATGGCAATTAATTTTGAACCGAGCAGAATGCCCGCGACAATGCCGATTCCAAGCGGAATGACTACGGCAAGAATGGGGGTAAGGAGTTCAAGGTTTGTGGGGGACATCAGATATTCGCGGATATTTGTGATGGTGTGCATGGCGATTGGGAACAGGCCGAGAAGCATAAGCACCATTGCGCCTGAAACGCCGGGTACAACCATAGCCGCCGCCGCAAAAAGCCCGCCGATAAATAAATGTGCGGCAAGTGCGGCGTTGAAGGTCGCGCCTTCAAAAACGGCGTCGCGGTCGCCTTCGGGCGCAAGCAAAGTGATTAAAATGATAAACGCGGCGGCGGCAACGGCGAATAAAATGTATCGCTTATCGCGTTTGCCGTCCTCTTCCAGAATGCATTGGCTGTAAATAAACGGCAAACTGCCCGCCATAAGCCCCGCGATAAACCCACCCGTTTGCATAGAAAACCGCACAAGAAGAAAGTCGATGGCTTCGCCTACCGCCAAAATTCCAACAACCATACCCAGCCCGATTGGAATTAAAAATTTTAATGATTCCTTCATATCTGAAAATAAATTGTTAATTGATTCTATGAGCCTGTCATAAATCCGAAAAATGACGGCAAGAGTGGCTCCGCTTACCCCCGGCATAACATTTGCGCCGCCTACGGCTATCCCTTTCAGAAATAAAAAAAGCACCTGCATACAAATTTTCCTCTCAAAATTAAAAAATTCGACAAAAACCGTTGACACACATTTAATAATTTGTTAATATTTGCGCAACAAAGTTGGTAAAGGTTGGTGACGTATGATTAAAATATTTCTCGTAAGCACCCTTTTAACTATATTATTCTCCGTGACGGCATATGCAAACGGTACATACGGCGTTATTACCGGTTCGCGTGTAAATGTTCGCGAGTATGCATATGCGGGTACGAACAACCGCCTTTTCCACGCATATCGCGGCACGGTTATTCAAGTACACGGTTTTGTGGGCGACTTCTATCAAGTATCCGTAAACGGTACGGACTACGTGTACATTGCGCGTGAGTTCGTGCGGGTTACAAAAACCTACGGCACGGTGACAGCCGCACCTTTCGCAAGGGTTTACGATTTGCCCGGCGGAAACGCTTTTTCATTCATGTCTCAAGGCGAAAGTGTAACCGTAAGATACGCGTACGAAAATTTTTACGGCATAGAATTTAACGGCGAAATCGCTTTTGTATCACAGTCCGACGTTTCCATCCCCAGTTTTGTAACACTTCCTACGGCGCGTATTGGCGGCGCACTTGCAAACGAGATTATTCAAACCGCAAAAAATTACATCGGCACAAGATATTTGTGGGGTGGGACAACCCCTAATGGTTTCGATTGTTCGGGCTTTATGGTGTTCCTTTTCACGCAGTACGGAATTTCGCTTAACCGCAGTTCTCGCGACCAAGCCCGCAACGGCATTGCAGTATGCCGTTCCGAAATCATCCCCGGTGACCTTCTCTTTTTCGGAAGCGGAAGCCACATTAACCACGTCGGAATGTACATTGGCGGCGACCAATTCATCCACTCGTCATCACACAGCACGGGCGGCGTAAGAATTTGCAGTTTAAACGAAGCACACAACAACCGCGGATTTATTACCGCACGCAGGGTTATAATTTAAGAAACTCGCTAAAAAGCTTCGCAGGTTTAACTTGCGAAGCTTTTTTTAAGCGTTTATGTTTTCCCCTTACCCCGAATTACTGCACGCAGGCAGAAACAGGGCATACTTCGGCACACGCGCCGCAAGAAACGCAATCGGCGGCTGTGATTACATAAGGTGTGCCTTCGGCAATGCAGTTTGTTGGGCACTCGGGCACACAAGCTCCGCACGCGATGCAGTCGTCTGTAATTTTGTAAGCCATTAAAATTACCTCCTCCCGTGAATTGGATTCATAATATCAAAATTTGTCAAGCACTGCAACAGAATTGTCATATTCTTCTTGCGTGTTTGTGGTATTATATCCGAAAGAAACCACAGAATATTTCTTAGAAGGAGATGATGTATTTTGAAGGCAAGTTTTTCAATCGCAACAAAAATTCTTATTGCATTTGTGTTTATGATGGCGGTGCCGCTTTCGGTAGCTGCCGCGCCTGCATTTGCGAACCTCTCGTTGGACCGCACAACCATTTCACATGGTCAGACGGCAACATTCACAATTCGCGTAACACCGCAAACCAATTTCGTTTTTGCAACGGTTGACGGTGTGCGTGTACCCGGTACCCGCATTTCAGGCAACGAATGGTCCTTAACCGTTTCCCCCGCAAACACCACCGTTGTTACCGTTTTTGCAAACGACACAAACAACGAGAACGGCGCGGCAGTTATGAACATACCTGTTACGGTAACAGGCGCAGCACAAGCGACGCAACAAGCAACACAACACGCCGCTGTTCCTGCAATTGTTCCCGCCGCACCCGCAAACTTAGGGCCTATTCAAATCGCAAGCATTACAGAAACCCCTGCAACACGCCAAGGTTTTGTACAGCTTACGGTTGTAACAGGCGCGCAGGCTACGGATGTTTGGGCAAACTTTGACAGGGTAAACAATGCCCGCGCAACAGGGCGTTTTGCCCGCGCAACAATGCTTTCGCAAGACGCAAATTCCCGCACATGGACAATCAATTTTGACCCTGCGGTTTGGGCGGCGCAAACGGTTGAAGTAGGCGCGAACCGTTCCTATACTTGGGACGGCGCGGAAACTCAAGCATTCAACCTAACTTTGGCACAGCCATTTGTTGCCCCTGTTGCGCCAAGAATTAACAGCGCGAACGCAAGCCCAAGCAATGTGTCCCGCGGCAGTTCCGTAACCATTAACGTCGCGACAAACCCGGACGTGGAACACGTTTGGATACGCGATGCAGACGGCCGCGAGTTTAACGCAACCCGTACCACAACCACAACTTCTGCACGTAACTGGAGAGTATCGTTCACACCGCAACGCACGGGTACGGTTAGAGTTTTTGCTAACGCCACAAGAGTTGAAGCCGGTGCGGCAACCCGCAACGTGTCTGTAACTGTGGGCGGCACAGGCGGAAATGACTGGGACGACGGCGATGCACAAATTGTCGGCACACCCCGCGCAACATGGGTAGACCGCGACACAACAAGAATTGACGTAACCACCAACCGCTATGCCGAAACCGTTTGGGTAACAGTACCGGGCGACAACCGCCGCTTTGTACTTGAACGCATGAACTCAGGCACGGGCAATCGCACATGGTCTACCGAAGTTTGGGATATAAGAAGCGGAAACATTGTAGTAAGCGCGAGCAGCAGCCGCGGCAACGTGAACAACTTAACCGCAGAAAGCACCAGAACCATTCGCGCAGAAGACGCAGATGACGGATATATCATCAGCGTGGCGCGTGAAGTTGGGGTAAGCAGAAACTTACGCATTGGCGACTGGGCAGAGTTCCGCGTTGTAACTTCAACAGAAGTTGACGATTTGGAAGTTACCGGTTCGGGCGGCAGGTTGCAACACAACGATATGTTCTTCGCAGACAATCGCAACCGCAACGAACGCACATGGTATGTACCCGTTCTTATCCAATCCGGACGCGGAGACACAAACTTCACCGTTCGTGCATATGTTGGAAACACACGCGTTGATTCACGCGTACTTCCCGCATTCACAATCACCAACTAACGAGGTATTAAACTATGAAATCCATTTTTGGTTTGGATGAAAACATTGTTGCGTCACTAAGCTATTTATTTGGTCCCATTTCAGGAATTCTTGTTCTTGTGCTGGAAAAGGAGAACAAATTTGTACGCTTTCACGCAATGCAATCTACGATATGGTTTCTGTTACTAATGATTCTGGGCTGGGTGATTGGCGCAATCGGCAACATTTTCGGAATGGTTCCGCTAATCGGCTGGATATTCGGCGCGGGAATAGGCATTATCGTCGCCCTACTCGGTCTAATCAGCCTGTTAAGCATGATTTTCCTGATGATAAAAGCCTTCACCGGCGCGACAACAAAAATCCCCGTAATCGGGGAAGTCGCTTGGAAGCAGGTAAATAAATAGACCTGTTCGGGAACTCCGAAATGACGAATTGGACAGGTCTAATAATTATTCCATGTTTTGAGCCAACACATCGTTGATGAGTTGGCTCATTTCTTTTCCTCTGATTTGTGTGCGGAACCGCACTTCGTAGCCGTCTTTGCGTAGCGATTCAAAGAAAACGCGGGCGCAGTTTTCGCGCAATTTTTCTTCACCACGCAAAGCGTCTTCGAGGGCAACATCCTTTGTTTCCACCACAATGTTTAATTCTCTACCGCCATCGCGCTTTTTTACAATGTACATAAAATCGGGGCTGTATGTGCCGCCGTTGGTTGTTGGTATTGCTATACTGCAACGCGGAAATTTTCCGTAAACCACAACTTCGTCAATGTTTGCGGTAATATTTTCAAGTTCCAACGGGGAGTCGTAGGCAAAGGCATCATACAGATATTTTGTGCTTGGGTCGCCCGCTTTTATTTTTGTGCCGATAAGCCCCTGCGATATGCTTTCCTTCGGGGTGCCGTCGGCGTGGGATAGCTTGGTTGCGCCAAGTGGGGCATTGCTTTTTGCATAGCTAAACTTGCCTGCGATGTTTTTGTTTTTCCACGTTATAAATTCTCTGGTAAATGCCGCTACGGAATTTTGATTGAAATGCTCTGCGTTGATGGGTTGAGTTTTCGCATACTCGCATATTGTCGTGTGCAACGTGGTAATTGGCACATTTACTGCACGTGAAACCCGACGCAAAAATTCGCCGTAGGGGATTGGGCGCGTAACGGTGTATTGCACACCGCTTGAAAGTTCTGCCGCCATCATGCCATTATCACTGCGCACAATTTCACGTGTGCTTTTCATTACGACATCGCCAAATACGCCTTTTTGCAAAATGCCCAAAAGTGCGTTTTCCAAATCATTGTTTAATTCGGGATTGTACACAAGTAAGTACCGCTTGTTAATCATTTCCCACAGTTGACGCATTTCGTTATAAACTGCGGGGCGAATTTTAACGGGCGGTGCATTGCTTTTGTTGCGGTCGGTTACTTTTCCTGCGCCAATCCCTGCCGAAAACTCCGGATAGTCTTCATACAGGGCGGTGCGGTTTTCGGGATTCATGTTCATGTTTCTGTCGATGTAGCCGTTGCGGTAAAGTGTGTCGAATAGTGCATCCGCTGTAATGCCTCGCGCCTTGGCAGCTTTGGCAAGTTGCGATTCTGTTAATGCCGTCGTTTGCGGAATTTCTCCGTTTATTTGCTCCACAAGTTTTTGCGCAAAGTCGGCTTCCGTGAAGTCAACGATGTAGTTTAGCTGAAAATCATCGTTTGAAATGCGATTGCCGTTTTCGTCCACGGGTAAACGCAAGCCGCGCCCAACCTCTTGCAATTTGCTAATCTCACTGCCGGACGAGCGCAGTTTTGCAATTGTGAAAACATTTGGATTATCCCAGCCCTCTTTAAGCGTCCACTTGGAAAATAAAAACCGCAATGTGTTTGCATTACCGTTTTTGTCGCGGAAAGCAAGAAGCTGTTTTTTGCCGCGCAAAATGATATCAACTTCGCGAGCAATTGCGTCGTCGGAATTGCTGTTGTCCTGCGAAAAATATCCTGCGTGACAGGCAGAAATATCCGCAAGGTTTGATTCCAGATACGCCTTGTATTCCTTTTCGCTTTCATTTAAACACGCAATGGTGGTTTCAATTCGTTCTTTTAAGAGCCGTTCAAAAGCGGCAAGAAGATACGGCTCTTTGCCATCTTTGTCGGCGCGGTAGGACGAAATATCGTCAATAAAAAACAGCGCGAGGGTTTTTATTTTGAATTTACGTTCGCAAAAATTAACACGTTCCGTTTCAAAGTGGCGTTGTAATGCAAGGCGCAACATTTCTTCTTGGTATGATGTCATGTAAATTTCAACGTCCATTTCTTCGCCTGTGGACTTCTCAATCCCGTTTGAAAAAATAACGCCCGACCGCTTAATCGCGTCAATAACCACACCCTCAAACGCGGGCGATATAACCGAAAGCGAATCGCCGGGGGCAAGCGTGTATGGCTTTGGCGTTTCATTACCTTTTTTATGATGAAACACCGCAGACTTGTTTGTGACCACGGATTGGATTTTTATTTTTTCGGCGCGTCCGCTTACCGCCTCGAAGTGTTCTTTTGCCACGCCTTTAATCAGTCCTTGGTTAAAGGACGAACAAGCATTAAGGTTGTAAAGCAAGTTTTGATGTTCTTTAAACGTTGCGCCAAAACGGATAATCAACTGAGGATTTATTTCATCCGCAATGACTTTGTACGCGCTTTGCTCGCGAGAAAAACGATGCGGTTCGTCTATCAGCACAATGGGGCGCGTTGCCCGTATTGCATCCAGCGGACGGTAAAATCCTTCGTTGTTGCCGTCATAATCGTTGCGGGTAAGCATTTTGGACGCGCCTGTCAGCAATTGCATATTAACAAGCAAAACATAAATGCACCTTTTATTTTGATACGAACCGCGAATAAAATCGCCAACGGCGGACGGAAAACAATTGCGCCCTTTTTTCTTCCGTTTAACGGACTCAAGCACACACACCTCAACGTCCGTGTCATATCCGCAGATATCTTTGAAGTGGCGGCGGGCGTAATCTTCCGTTAAAAATTGCGATGTTCCCGCTTTAATGGCAAGGCTTGGCACGGCGATGATAAACTTATTAAGCCCATACCGCTTGTGCAGTTCAAACATAACATTGGTGTATACATATGTTTTGCCCGTGCCTGTTTCCATTTTTACGTCAAGCCCAAGATATTTTCCTTTGTCGGAAAAGCCCCGATGTTCTGCCGCAACGCCGCTTTCCGCCGAAAGTTGTATATCGTCTATATTGGGTTTTATGAGTGGGTCGTTTAATCGTATTTGCGGGTTTTCGTAAAACTGAACGGGTGGTTGAATCTGAACACCGTCCAAAACCGCGCACACCGCATCAACCGCCCTTTGCTGGTGGGGCAAGTCCCGTTGCAAAATAAGTTCCATAGCCGCCCCCTAGTACCTGATATCAAAGTTTATGCGAAGATTTTTTTCCGTGTCCTTTAGACGTTTCAAGTTTGTTTCCAGCGATTCTCTTTCCGTCCATGTGAAACTGTACCCGAACAGTACAATGTTTTCGGGGTTAAATTCGCCATCGGTTTCAAAACGCTCCGAAATTTCCATAATCGCCGCGTCGCTTAGGTTTTGGTCAAGCAAATACAAATGCTTTTCGATATAGTGCGCTTTGTATCCGCAAAAATCCGCTTCTTTCATCGGTGCGGCAAAACCATATCCATCACGCACAAGCCACGTTGCAAGAACGGTTGGTTTACCAAACGTGGTTAGAATGTCGGACGCATAAGTCGTGTTGATGTTCGGGTCGAACTCCTCCAACTTGTCCAATGTATCTTGCGGCGGCTCGGTTAGCGTAAAGTGGCGAAATCCGAGGTCAAGTTTGCTTGCGGTAAGCGGGTTTTCTTCGCGGATAAGATTTGCGGCACGAATAACGCGCTCCATGCCGAGTTGGTCAATTGCGGAAAACCCCGCCTTCGCGGCTTCACTGCCTTCACGCGGAATCTCCTGCCACTGCGCCAAAATAAACTTGCGATTTTCATTGCTTTCCGCATTCAATTGCATAACGGCGTGCGCTGTTGTTGACGAGCCGCCAAAAAAATCCAAAACAATATCATCTTCTTTTGTGGTGAATTTTAACAAATGCTTCAAGTATTTTACCGACTTGGGATTATTGAAAACTTTTTTGCCATCAAACAATGCGTTAAGTTCTGCCGAAGTACCTCTGTTATCCTCGTAGTAATAGCTTTTTAGTTGCTGTGTTGCGGTATCAAGCCGCTTTTTTATTTTCGGGATGGTATTTTCATCTTCGCCCCAAAGAACATCGCCGTTTCGCGCCGCATTATCAAAAGTCTGTTTGGGCCAGCGATATCCGTTATCGGGCTTTGCGCACACTCGTTTTGTGATAGGGTGAATTATGTCAAAAGTGTAATCTCCCGGTTTTGTGTTGGCAGAATTGCCCGGATAAAAAACGCCTTTTTCATCAACATAAGAATAATGTGCAACCCCTGATAGGTCGTCCCCATTTACTTGCTGCCGTATCCATTTTCTTAAATTGCGTGTTATAACTTCAAAATCGTCACCATGAACGGCTTTCAATTCTTCATATTTTTTCTGAATAATTTTTCCTTTTTCGGACGGAATTTCCCAGTAATCCTGATTTGAAATACTGCGCACGTAACACAAAACATATTCGTGTTCTGTGGCAACTTGGGTTGGATTGTTGTCGGTTGCTGTTTGCCAGACTATTTGCCCAGCAAAATTTTCCTCGCCAAAAACGTCGTCGCAAATTAATTTCAGATTACTTTGCTCGTTATCGTCTATGGAAATAAAAATAACGCCGTCTTTGCGCAACAGGTCGCGGGCAAGAAGCAAGCGTGGATACATAAACATAAGCCACGCCGAATGCGACGCAGAGCCGCGACGGGTAAGCTCTAAAATTCTCTCGGCTTCTTCGTCTTCTATGGACAGTTTTTCCGCAAGCCCTTCCGCCGTAAAATTGAAACTGTCGTTGTACACAAAACCGTCTTGACCTGTGTTGTACGGCGGGTCTATGTATATACACTTCACGTGCCGCGCATAAGATTTTAGCAAATGTTTTAGCCCATCAAGGTTATCACCGCTGATGTATATGTTTTCACTTTGTGCGTTTTCGGGTTTTTCGTTGTGATTTTCGTCCGGTGTAATCACGGTTGTAGTATCCATGGACGCAAGCAATCGGGCGTATTTTTTACCAAGGAAGCGCAGTTCGTAACCCTCGTTCGAGATATGCACTTTGTCACAAAGCAACTCCTTAAACCGCGCAATATCAAAAGAACCGTCCTTCTTAAAACAAGCGGGGAAATGTTCGCGCAGGGCGGCAATTTCGCGGCTGTTTGGAAGCACGGTTTCGTTTTGGTGAAGTGTAGTTTTTATCATGCAGAGTCACTCCTTCGGCGGTATTATAGCATAATCATTTGTAAAAATCCCGCACAGAACGTTTGTTCCAATTGCAAATACTGATTTATGCAGATACAATACATTCTGTAGAAATCGGTATTATTTTGTAATTTTGGGGGTAAAAATGCCTGAGGATATAGTGGTATATTTGGTTGCGGCGGTTATTTTGTTGCTGGTGGCGTTGTTGTTGCAGGGCTGGCGGTATGCGCGGCGAAGCGAAGAAAATTTCCGCAAACTGAAAGAAGATGTGTTTTACCAGATTGCAAGCGAAAACCGTTTTCAGCGGGAAGAGCTTGAAAGCAGGCTGGACCGTCTTCGCGATAGTTTGATGGCGGTTTTTGAAAGCGGTCGCGAGTCTAACCGCAAAGCGATTGGCGCACTTTCTACGGAAATGAATGAGGGAATGCACCGCTTTTTGCGCCACACTACAGAGGGCATGGAGGGCATTCGCACAAGCGTTGACGAAAAACTTGCGGGCATCCAAACCTCCAACGAGAAAAAGCTGGACGAAATGCGTTTTGTTGTAAATGAGAAACTTGAAAAAACGCTGGAAACCCGCTTGCAAAAATCCTTTGAAACGGTAAGCACCCAGCTTGAAAGCGTGAACAAAGGCCTTGGCGAAATGAGGACCGTTGCGCAATCTGTGGGGTCGCTTAATCGGATTCTGGCGGGTTCAAAATCTCGCGGTATTCTTGGCGAGGTGCAATTGGGTTCTATCATAGAAGATATGCTTCCCACCCAATTATACGAACGCGAAATTGCCACCAAAGCGGGTTCTTCCGGTCGCGTGGAGTACGCAGTAAAATTGCCGGGTGCGGAAGAAGGCGGCCATGTATTTCTGCCCATCGACTCCAAATTTCCGCTGGAAACCTACGAACGCCTTTTGGATTGCTACGAAACAGGCGACCCCGAAGAAACCGAAGCCGCCCGAAAAGCACTTCTTGCACGCATAAAAGCATTCGCGAAAGATATCCGCGATAAGTATATTTCCCCGCCCGAGACTACGCACTTCGCCGTCATGTTCCTGCCCACCGAAGGTCTTTACGCAGAGGTCGCCCGTGAAGCCGCTTTCTTTGAAGCCCTGCGTCAAGACGGCATAATAATCACAGGCCCCACAACTTTTTCCGCAATGCTAAACTCGCTCCAACTCGGCTTCAAGACCCTGCAAATCCAAAAAGGCGCGGCAGACATCGAAAAAACCCTTGGCGCAGTCAAAAAAGAATTTACAAACTTTGAGTCCGTTCTTAAAAAGGCACACCAGCGCATCACCCAAACAGGCACCGAACTTGAAAACCTCATAGGCACTCGCACAAACGCCATAAACCGCAGCCTTCGCGACGTTCAGGTTTACACAGGCGAGGAAAATGTGCTTGGGCTTGCTGTGGATGAATAACTTTTTTCGATTATGATGTATAATATACCAACGGCATTTGAGTGGGACGAAGAGAAGAACAAAACCAATATCGCCAAACATGGCGTATCTTTTGAAGAAGCGTCGCAAGCCTTTTTTGACCGCAATCGCGTAGTTGCTGGCGAGAAGGGAGGAAGAAATATGGTAGAGGTTAAATATTCAGACGCACCGCCGAATATTGCAAAGGCAATAGAATCTTCCGTACCGATTGAAGACTTCCTGCCGCCCCCCGATAAATTGGGCAATAAATCAACCGCAAATTCCACCCTTCCCGATATTTTGTTAAACCCCGTAATTGTAGAAAATTATTTACAAAGGAGTTGTTAAAAATGCAATCTACCCCCTTCGTGCGATTGGCGGAAATTGAGATTGACACAGATGCGTCGCGGCTGTTGGGGTATAATTATGCGGTGCGATATATGGCGTTGCCTGTTTCGTGTACGGGTGAATTTTTGCGGGTAGCGTTGCGCGATGCGGAAGATATGGCGGTTATATCGCATTTGGCGGATATAACGGGCAAATTTATTTTGCCGTTGGCGGCAGAAGAAAGCGACTTGAAAGTGTACATAAACAAGGTTTTTGCGGGCGAAGAAGTTGAGCAATTGGAGTCCGAGTTTAAATCTCAAAATCAGTTGAAGGACAGCAAAACGGATATGGAAGGTGACTCTGAGCTTTCCGCAGATATTCCGTTCGCGCCTGTTGTGCGGCTGGTTAATTCGCTTGTCGAATCGGCGGTTTTGAAACGCGCAAGTGACATACATATTGAACCGTTCGGCAAAAAACTACGAGCCCGTTTCAGAATAGACGGCGAACTTATTACATACAAGCAAGTGGATATTTCGATGCAAGCGAATGTAATTTCGCGGCTAAAAATAATGAGCGGGATGGATATTTCGGAAAAGCGCGTACCGCAAGACGGCGCGTTTTCCATGAAAACAGGCGGCAAAAAAATCGACTTTCGCCTAAGCACACTGCCCACAACGGATGGCGAAAAAATGGTAATTCGTCTTCTTTACGACAAAAAAACGCGCATCAAAAAAGACGAACTGGGCTTCTTTGAAGACGACCTAACGCGTCTTACGCAACTGTTTGCGCGTCCGTTCGGCGCGATTATCATGACGGGTCCAACGGGAAGCGGAAAATCCACCACGCTGAAATGTTTTCTTGAAGAACTCAACGCCGAAACCAAAAACATCATAACCGTTGAAGACCCCGTAGAAAATCCAATTCTGGGAATAAGCCACATAAACGTGGAGCGGCACACGCTAACATTTGCAGACGCATTGCGACACATTTTGCGACAAGACCCCGACATCATAATGATTGGCGAAATCCGAGACGAAGAAACCGCCCGCATTGCCATAAGCGCGGCGATAACAGGCCATGTTGTGCTAACCACTCTGCACACAAACGACGCCGCAGGCGTAATAGAACGCCTTTCGGATATGGGAATCGAACCATACTTTGCCGCCGCCGCACTAAACGGCGTGATATCTCAGCGGCTTGTACGCCGCATTTGCCGCGAATGCTCCGCGCCCACAACCATATCCGCTCACGCCGCACGCGTCCTTGGCGTTCCGCCCGATACGCCCGTGCGTCACGGTACGGGTTGCGCACACTGCAATTTCACAGGATTCCACTCACGCTTCGCCATTTACGAATACATAACCATGCACGAAGAAACCCGCCGCCAAATGATTGCCAACCCCGCCGAATTTGCCGCAACCATTCGCAAGCGCGACAACCTTCGAAAAAACGCGATACGCTCTCTAAAAGCAGGCTTCACCACCGCCGAAGAAATCATCCGCGTACTGAATAGAGATGACGAAAATGAAGAATAAAACGATAAACCTTGGGGGGAGAGGGAACTTTGAAAAGTTCCC
>WQSG01000060.1 GCA_009788055.1 Defluviitaleaceae bacterium
CGAATTTTCGCGGCGGGTTTTTAGTTAGGGTCAAGGGATGAAATCCCTTGCAGGGGTTCGGGGACGGAGTCCCCGAGACCTTTTTATTTCCCTAGTTCGTAATCGTCTGCTCTGTGTCTTTATCGAAAACGTGAATGCGTTGTACGTCCAAAGCCATGGTTATTGTGTCGCCGGCTTTTACGGTGCTTCTGGGGTTTACGCGGGCTGTCATTTGCTGGCCTGCGCAAAGGAGGTACAGATAAATTTCCGCACCAAGAAGCTCGGTTACTTCTATGTCGGTTTTGATTAGTGCTTCGGGGAATTGGCTGATGAACACTTCTTCATCTTTGAGGTCTTCGGGGCGGATACCCATTACAACCGTTTTGCCATTGTAGCCGCCGTCGATAACTGCGCGGGCTTTTGCTTCGGGCAGTTTGATGGGGTGTTCGCCGAACATGAGGTAACAGTCAGAGCCGCGTTGGTCTACGGTAACGTCAACGAGGTTCATTTGCGGAGACCCGATGAAACCTGCAACAAAGAGGTTTTTTGGTTTGTTGTAAAGGTTAGCAGGCGAGTCTATTTGTTGCGCAACGCCGTCTTTCATTACAACAATGCGTGTACCAAGAGTCATAGCTTCGGTTTGGTCATGGGTTACGTATACGAAAGTTGTTTGCAGTTTTTGGTGAAGCTTTGTGATTTCTGTACGCATTTGCACGCGCAGTTTCGCGTCAAGGTTTGAGAGCGGTTCGTCCATAAGGAAAACTTTTGGCTCGCGCACGATGGCACGTCCCATTGCAACACGCTGGCGTTGTCCGCCGGAAAGTGCTTTGGGTTTACGGTCAAGGAGGTGTTCGATATCAAGGATTCTTGCGGCTTCTTGAACTCTTTTTTCAATTTCTGCCTTGGGTGTTTTGCGCAATTTTAAGCCGAACGCCATATTGTCTTGTACGCTCATGTGAGGGTACAGCGCGTAGTTTTGGAAAACCATTGCGATATCGCGGTCTTTGGGGGCTACGTCGTTCATTAGGCGGTCGCCTATGTACAACTCGCCATCTGTTATCTCTTCCAATCCCGCAATCATGCGCAGTGTCGTGGTTTTTCCGCAACCGGAAGGCCCAACGAAGATGATAAATTCTTTGTCTGCTATTTTCATGTTGAAGTCTGTTACTGCAACAAAACCGTTCGGATATTTCTTAACAATGTGTTTTAGTTCTAATCCAGCCATATACTGCCTCCTAAAGTTGAATATTACATTCATATTACAATACAGGAAATATATTGTCATTGGAGAAACTCACAAAAATTAGCGTGGTTTCTGTGAGATTACACAAAGCTTTGCGGCGCACTAAAACTAAATTTTGTTGTATAATAGAAAAAAATTTTCGGAAGAGGAAATCATAATGAAACTTAAACTTGATAACCTAAACCGCCCCGATGAATGGAACAGCGATTACAAGCTGCCAACGTTTGATGTAGCGGGAATGAGGGAGCGTACGGCTGCCGCGCCCGAGTGGTTGCACATTGGCGCGGGAAATATTTTCAGAATTTTTGTTGCGTCGGCGCAACAAGATTTGCTGGAATACGGCGAAACAAATACGGGAATTATCGTTTACGAAGCCTACGACGAGGAAATTATCCCCACGTCGTTTGCGCCATACGACAACCTCACGCTTGGCGTAACGCTTACGTCTGACGGAAGCACAAAAAAGCGCGTGATTGCAAGCGTTGCAGACGCTTTTTCCAACGATTTGGAACGCGTGGCGCAAGTTATTGCCGCCCCGACATTGCAAATGATAAGCCTTACGATTACGGAGAAAGGCTATTCTGTCGCGCCCGATACGATTTGCAAAGACCCGACACAGGCAAAAACCGCGCTGGAGCAAGTTGCACTGGGGCTTTTCAGCCGCTTTGAGGCGGGCGCGAAACCAATCGCGCTGGTTTCCATGGACAATTTTGCGGAAAACGGAACGCAACTTTCCAAGGCGATTGCAGCAATTGCAGACACTTGGCTTAATGCGGGCACGGTGGATGACGGCTTCACCGAGTATGTAAAATCGTTAAAATTTCCGTGGACGATGATTGACAACATAACGCCGCGCCCTTCGCCGGATGTGGCGAAAATCCTTGCCGCAGAAGGTTTTGAGGATACCGAAATCACCGAGACAACCAAGCACACATTTGTCGCACCGTTTGTAAATGCAGAAACCGCAAGATATCTGGTAATTGAAGACGATTTCCCCGCAGGACGCCCGCCGCTGGAGCGGGCAGGCGTGTACATGACAGACCGCGAAACCGTCCGCAAAGTAGACCAAATGAAGGTTTGCGCGTGTTTGAATCCGCTTCATTCCATACTTGCGATTACGGGAATGCTTTTAAATTACCCCACCATTTCGGATTGCATGAAAGATGCGCGTCTTGTAAAACTCATCCGAACCGCCGCAGTTGAGGCGTTGCCCGTGGTACCGCACCCCGGAATTATAGACCCAATCGACTTTCTGAATGAAGTTCTCACCAAGCGTTTCCCAAACCCGTTCATCCCCGACGCGCCCGCGAGAATCGCAAGCGACACCTCGCAAAAAATACCCGTCCGCTTTGGCGTTACGCTTAAAGAACGTGAGGCGAAGGGACTTCCCGCCGAAAAACTTAAAGCAATCCCGCTGTTTTTCGCGCTGTGGTTGCGTTACCGCATGGCAATGGATGACAATGGCGATAAACTGAACCTTAGCCCCGACCCAAGCGTACCCGCAGACTTGAACATTTTGTACAGTTTGCCCTTTGGAAAAAGTGTAGACTTGCGTTTGATTCTTTCAAATAAAAAACTGTTTGGCGTAAATTTATATGACGCGGGAATCGGCGACAGGGTAGAAGACATATTTGAAAGACTGTCTGCCGGCGCGGACGCCGTTTCCAACGAGCTTACAGATTTTTAGCAAGAAGGCTAAGCCCGCCAGAGGTTTTCGCCCACACCCCCGCGATATTTGCGGGTTTGTCCAAAACAATAAATCGCTCGAAAATCCCACGCCCCACCATTGCGGAAAGTGACGGGTTTGCCATTACATCCGCAACATCGCGCCCGTGCGCGGTACATAAAAGCTTCACCCCCGCGTTGAGAACCGAATCCACTGCGCGGGCATCTTGTTCGCCGCCAAGTTCGTCTGCCGCGATTACATTCGGAGACATTCCGCGAAGTAGCATGACCATCGCCACAGACTTAGGACAGCCGTCAATCACGTCTGTTCTAATGCCTACGTCATTTTGTGCAATGCCGCGAAAACACCCCGCAATCTCGGAGCGTTCGTCTGCAAGCCCTACTGTAAGCCCGCCGTCCGAAATCTGCCGCACGATATCACGAAGAAGCGTTGTTTTTCCGCAACCGGGCGGCGAAATAATCATGGTATGCCGTAGCCCGTCCCGCTCGCGAATAAGCGGCAGAACCCCGTCTGCGCAACCCAAAACATTTCGCGCAACCCGTATGTTTATTCCGCTGATGCAACGCCACGCCCTAACCTCTCCGCCCTCCGTCACAACCTGCCCGCACACCCCGACCCTATGCCCCCCCGGCAACGTAATATATCCCATAGCCAACTCCGCCTCAAACGCATAAAAAGAATACTGTCCAATCCGTTCCATCGTCTCTCTGATATCCGCCGCCATAGGCACAAAATCCGTCACAATATCCCGCGCACCGCACCGCAAAATAAGCGGCTTCTCCGCCCTCATTCGTATCTCCGAAATCCCCTCAATCCCGTCAATTATTTTTAAAATCTTCGCCCCAAGAAATGACCGTATGTTTTCATTCATTTTTATTCTCCTCAAAAGAAAGACCGAGGGGGACGCTGTCCCCCTCCACCCCCTGCAAGGGGACAAGTCCCCTTGACCCCTATATTAAAACCGCGCATTCGCGCGGTTTTAGGGTTGCGATTTGGCTTATCGCTAGTCAAAATTTAAAGTTTTGATGAAACTTTTTCAAAAGTTTCCGGGGTTCGGGGCAGAGCCCCGAGGTCTTTTTTATAAAAAAATCTTTTTAGCTTCACGCGCATCATGCAAAACTTTTTCTATGTCGATTGTGGTAAATTCGCCATTTTCGTAGAGAATTTTGCCGCGTACCATGGTTAGGTCAACGTCGCGGCCGCTTGTGGCATAGGCTAGGTTTAGGGTGGGGTCGTAGCACATGGTTTGGCGCGGGTTGTTTTGGTCGATTAGAATTAGGTCGGCGTCATAGTTTTCTTGGATTGTGCCGCTTTCGGCTTGGCGACCTTGGGCTTTCGCGCCGTTCACCGTTGCCATTTTTAGGGCTTCGTAGGCGGGTAGGGCGGTTGGGTCGGAGGTGATATATTTTTGCAGAAGTGATGCCATTTTCAGTTCCTCAAAGAGGTCGTGAGAATTGTTTGATGCAACGCCGTCTGTGCCGAGTGCGACATTTACGCCCGCTTTTTGCAACTTTGCAACAGGCGCAAGACCGCTGGCGAGTTTCAGATTGGAAAGCGGATTGTGTACTATTGTTACGTTTTTGGCGGCGAGGATTGCCATATCATCGTCCGTGAGCCAAACGCCGTGCGCCGCAATACATGGTACGTCGAAAACGCCGTATTCGGCAAAAACTGCGGTGGGCGTTTTGCCGTATTTTTTTACGCAGTTTTCGTGTTCCGTTTGCGTTTCCGAAAGATGAACGTGCATTCGTAAGTTGTTGGATTTCGCAAAATCCATCGCCTGTTCCCAAACGCGTGGAAAAGATGTGTACACGCCGTGAATGGATGCGTCAATTTTTACGCCGCTTACGGCGGGGTCGTTTTTGCTGTCGGCGCGGATATCCTCCAACGCCTTGACGGTCTGTTTGTATTCGTTGCAGGCGTGGTAGTCGAAGGTTGATTCATCGAAACCGATTACGCCGTTGCAAATGTTCGCAAGCATTCCAACCTCGCGGGCGGTTTGCGCAACCTCGTCCATGAAACAGTACATATCCGAAAACGCAACCGTTCCCGACGAAATCATTTCCGCCATGGAAAGCAAAGTTCCCGTGCGCACCAGCGCGGGCGTAAGCTTGCTTTCCGCCGGAATCAAATGATTAAACAGCCAGTCTTCCAATGTGCGGTCGTTGGCGTAGCCACGAAAAAGCGACATCCCTGCGTGGGTGTGGCAATTGTACAGCCCCGGCATAAGCACCTTGTTTGTGCAATCTATGACGCGCTCCGCTTTCCCTTCCGCATTCATTTTTATTTTCCCGCCGCTTACACCAATGTTTACATTTTCCAAAATCTCGTTCTTTTCGTTCATCGTTACCACGGTTACATTTTTGAACAAAATTTCCATAACGCACCTCTTCCTTTTTATGAACCATCCCACGCGCAAGCCTTCATGTCAACCTTGCCGCTTGGCAGGAACGGTATGTTTTCTTCTTCAAGCAATGACTTCCGCATTTCGCTGTACGTGCCGCCCGCAACAGAGCCATCTGCCATTACAACCCGCCACCACGGCAAGCCCTCGGGGCAGTTTGCCATAGCCCAACCAACTTCCCTCGCACCACGCGGCTTGTCCAGCATAAACGCAATTTGCCCGTAGGCAACCACCCGCCCATGCGGAATTTTTTTCACAACTTCATATACATCTTTTGCGAACGACATAAGCCCCTACCTCCGGTCAAATTTTAGGGGTCAAGGGGATTTTATCCCCTTGCAGGGGTTCGGGGACAGCGTCCCCGAGAACTTTCACCTTCTCCATATTCCGCCGTGCCGCCGATAACATCAGTTTGATTCTGTTTAGCTGGTTTACCTCGCTTGCGCCGGGGTCGTAGTCTACTGCGGCGATGTTGGAGTTCGGATATTTGTTGTGCAATGCCTTTATTATGCCCTTGCCCGTGACGTGGTTTGGCAAACAGGCAAAGGGCTGTGTGCAAACAATGTTGTTTACGCCTGTGTGGATTAGCTCAATCATTTCTGCGGTGAGAAACCAGCCTTCACCCGTGATATTGCACACGGAAACTATGGGCTTTGCAAGTTCCGCCATTTCTTCGATGGAAATTGGCGCGGTGAAGCGTTCGGATTTCTCTAAAGCGCGGCGCAAATGGCGGCGATACATTTCCACAAAACGTATTCCCAAATTGCCCGCAATTTTTAGTTTCTTAGACCCACCCAAGTAATCGTGAAGAACGCCCGCGTTGTACCCGTTGTACAAAATGAAATCCGTAAGGTCGGGGACAACGGCTTCTGCGCCCTCGTTTTCCAAAAGCGTGACAATATCGTTGTTTGCGGTGGGGTGGTACTTTACCAAAATTTCCCCAACAACGCCCACCTTTGGCAGTTCGATATCGCGCAGGGGCATCTTGTCAAAATCTTCAACTATGTCGTAAATGTTGCGCTTAAATTCTCGCAGGCTTCCGCGCCGCGCCGCCTTTTTGCAGATTTCGTTCCAGTGTTCGTACAGGGCGTTTGCAGTGCCTTTTACGGTTTCATACGGGCGGGTGCGGTACAACACGCGGGAAAGTAAATCGCCGTAAACAAGCCCTTGCATGGCTTTGTTAATCAGCCCTGCGGTTAGCTTGAAACCGGGGTTTTTCTCCAGTCCAAGTGCGGAAATTGACACTACGGGAATTTGCGGAAAACCCGCCTTCGCAAACGCCTTGCGGATAAACCCGATATAGTTGGAAGCGCGGCAACCGCCGCCCGTCTGCGACATTAAAACAGACACATTATCAATATCGTATTCGCCCGAAAACAGCGCGTTAAGAACCTGCCCCACAACAATTAGCGCGGGATAACAGGCATCGTTGTTTACGTATTTCAAGCCCGTTTCGATACACGCTTGGTCCATCGCGGGCATTACAACAAGATTGTACCCCTCGGATTGGAACGCTTCCTTTATAATGTCGAAATGGAATGGTGACATCTGCGGACAAATCATGGTGTGGGTTTCGCGCATTTCTTTTGTGAACACTTTGCGCGGCGGACGCGGCGTTGGTTTTTTATTTAGAATCCCGCGTTCTCGCCGTTCGGAAAGTGCCGCAAACAAACTGCGTATGCGAATACGCGCAGAACCTAAACTGCTAACCTCGTCAATTTTTAACAGGGTGAAGATTTTGCCCGCGTTTTCTAAAATTTCTTGTACTTCGTCTGCGGTGACGGCGTCCAGCCCGCACCCGAAAGATGTAAGCTGAATCATCTCCACATCCGTGCGCTTGCGCGACCAAAACGCCGCCGCGTACAGCCGCGAATGATACGCCCACTGGTCACGCACTCCAAGAGGCCGCTCAATTTCGCCCAAGTGCGACACCGCGTCATCACTTAGCACGGGAATGCCGTAACCCGTAATCAATTCGGGAATACCGTGGTTAATCTCGGGGTCTATATGATACGGTCTGCCCGCCAAAACCACTGCGACCAGCCCGTTTTCTTCAATGTATTTTATTGCTTCATCACCCATTTTTTGCACGTCTTTGCGGTAGTTGTCCTGCTCCGTCAACGCCTTTGCAAGGGCGGCTTTTACCTCTTCTGCGGGGATTTCCTTGAACTCCTGTATCATCCGCGCTTCAAGACTTTTCGTGTCGCCAAGGTTAAAAAACGGGTTCTCAAATTTGATGTTAAGTTCGTCAATTTCTTCTACGTTATTCTTGATATTTTCGGGGTAGCTTGTGACGATGGGACAGTTGTAATTTTGGTCTGCGTCCTCCGTCATGTGCTGTTCCATTGCTATGCACGGGTAAAAAATATACTTCACGCCGCTTTTAATCAACGCCATAATATGCCCATGCACAAGTTTTGCAGGATAACATTCAGACTCACTGGGAATGGACTCAATGCCCATCTCATATAGCTCCCGCGTGGAGCGCGGCGAAAGCTGTACCCGATACCCAAGCTGCGTAAAAAACGTAAACCACAGCGGATAATTTTCATACATATTCATTACCCGCGGTATGCCGACAACGCCCCGTTTTGCCTTTTTTTCCGCAAGCGGTTCATAGTCAAAAACCCGCTTATATTTTGCCGCATACAGGTTTGGCAAGTCTGCATTTTGTTCCGTTTTTCCCTGCCCTTTTTCACAGCGGTTGCCGGAGATAAAAACAGACCGTGGGGACTCCGTCCCCACACCCCTGCAAGGGGACATTGTCCCCTTGACCCCTTCATTTGAAACCTCGCTTTGCGCGGTTTCCGTTAAAGTTTTTGTCGAACTTTTTTCAAAAAGTTCGCAGGGGTTCGGGGACGGAGTCCCCGAGAAATTATTTATTGTTAAAAGGCAATTATTTTCGCAAGCCTTGCATCGTGTGTGCGTTGTTTTTACTTCCAGCGCGTTTAATTCGTCTGCGTTTAACAGGGTTGTTTGCACACGGGGGCGGCCGCGTTCACGGGCAAGGAGTGCCGCGCCGAACGCGCCCATGAGCCCTGCGATATCGGGGCGGATTGCTTCGCGTTCGCTTACCAGTTCAAAGGCGCGGAGAACAGCCTCGTTGTAGAATGTGCCGCCCTGCACAACTATGTTTTTGCCCATTTGTGACGGGTCTGTGATTTTTATAACTTTTTGAAGCGCGTTTTTTATTACGGAATATGCAAGCCCCGATGAAATATCCGCAACGGACGCGCCCTCTTTTTGCGCCTGTTTAACTCGGGAGTTCATGAAAACGGTGCAACGCGAGCCAAGGTCTACGGGGTTTTCCGCAAAAAGGGACTGTGTTGCAAATTCGGAAAGGGGCAAGTTCAGGGAACGGGCAAAGGTTTCAAGAAACGAGCCGCAACCTGCGGAACAAGCCTCGTTTAGCAAAACCGTATCTATGATGCCGTTTCTCACGCGCAGACACTTCATGTCTTGCCCGCCGATGTCCAAAATAAAGTCCACGGCTGGGTCGAAAAACGCGGCGGCACGATAATGCGCGACGGTTTCTATTTCGCCCATGTCCATGTTAAACGCGGTTTTTAAAAGCCCTTCGCCATATCCCGTTACGCATGAATATTTGATTTTTGCGGCGGGCGGCAGTTTTTCGTAAATTTCCGTTAGTGCTTTCCGCGCCACGTTAAGGGGGTTGCCCTCGTTGCTTTCGTAGAACGTGTGCAGAACTTCGCCCTCCGCACCGATTAACACGGCCTTGGTGGTGGTAGAACCCGCGTCCAGCCCAAAAAAGCAATCGCCCGTGTAATTCTCCAGCGAGCCTTTTGGCACGATATGTTTGCCGTGGCGTTTGCGGAAGGTATCGTATTCCAAGCGGTTTTCAAAAAGCGGGTTAAGGCGGGAGATTTCAAAGGGCAGTTCTTGTTGCTCCAGCAAATTATCAATGAGGGTGGAGATATCGGTTTGCGCGCCTTCGTTTTCCGCACGAATTGCCGCGCCCAACGCCGCAAAAAGATGAGATGCCTTGGGCGAAATTATTTGCGCGTCGGACAAATTAAGCACGTCCACAAAACGCGCCCGCAGTTCCGAAAGAAAATGCAATGGCCCGCCCAAAAACGCTATGTTGCCACGAATGGGTTTTCCACACGCAAGCCCGCTTATTATCTGGTTTACAATTGCCTGAAAAATGGACACGGCAAGGTCTTCCCGCGCCGTTCCTTCATTAATAAGCGGTTGCAAATCGCTTTTTGCAAACACGCCGCAACGCGCTGCAATGGGGTAAATTACCGTGTGCGATTTCGCAAGTTCATTTAGGCCCGTCGCGTCTGTGTCCAAAAGCGTTGCCATCTGGTCTATGAAAGAGCCTGTCCCACCTGCGCAAATGCCGTTCATTCGCTGTTCAATCGTATTTCCGAAATAAATAATCTTTGCGTCCTCGCCGCCTATTTCTATTGCGACATTTGTTTGCGGCGCGTATTTTTCAATAGAATCCGAAACCGCAATAACCTCTTGCACAAAGGGAACGCCCACCCAATTCGCCAGCGAAAGCCCTCCCGAACCCGTTATCATCGCACTAAAAGAAAAATTGCCCAGTTCCTCCCGCGCCTCATTCGCAAGGGAAAGCAACGTCTCCTTTATGTTGGAATGGTGCCGCCGATACCTTTCAAAAACGGAATTAAACCCCGCGTCCGTTACAACCAGCTTAATCGTAGTCGAACCAATGTCAATTCCAAGGCGATATGTACCCAATTTAAAATCCCCTTTCATTCTTCTAAGAATTATACCGTTATTTCGCGCAGAATTAAAGAGGTAAATTCAGTTGTTTAATTTTATGTACCCGCGCTGATGCGCGGTGTTTTGTTACCCTGCCTTTAATTCAAGACGGAGTCTGTCTGCGATTAGGGCGATAAATTCGCTGTTGGTGGGTTTGCCTTTGTTGTTGGAAATGGTGTAGCCGAAGAGGGAATCTATGACTTCTACTTTGCCGCGGTTCCATGCTACTTCTATTGCGTGGCGGATGGCACGTTCTACGCGGGAGGGGGTGGTGTTGCACTTTCGCGCAATTGTGGGGTATAGTTCCTTTGTGATATAGTTGAGAATGTCAAGGTCGTTTACAGCCATCATTATTGCTTCGCGCATATAATGATAGCCGCGAATGTGTGCGGGAACTCCTATTTCGTGTAAAATTCCCGTTATTTTTGTTTCAAGATTTACTTCTTTGTTCTGGCGGGAACGTGCGCCAACGCCTTTTTGGATTGGAGATTTAAGTTGCTCTTTAAGCTGGCGGATTCGTGAAACCAAGGCTTCAAGGTCGAAGGGCTTGGCTATGTAGTACTCTGCGCCAAGCTCGATTGCTTTCTGAGTGATTTTGTCTTGCACTATTGCGGAAAGGATTATGCAAATTGGTGCGTAGCCCTGTGCTTCGGTTAGGTTTAGTTTTTCCAGCACACCCAGTCCGTCTAATCTTGGCATAACGCCGTCGATTATTGCAATGTCGGGTTTTAGCTCTTGGATTTTTTCGTATGCTTCCATTCCATCGTAGGCAACTCCTGCAACCGCCATGTCGGGCTGTTTTCCAAGGTAGTTGATTATGGCATCGCAAAACTCTCTGTTGTCGTCTGCCATTAAAATTGTCATTTTTTTGTCGCTCATGTTTTTCTTCCTCTCATGTTTTACCAATTTCTGCCATTATACACCATCCAGAAATTGGAAGTCAAGCTATTTGTGCAACATTTTGTAAACAAAATTCATGAAATACCAACATTTTTCGCCAAGAAATTTATCGTACAAGTTTTATACTATTCGCAAAGGGTAGTACATATATATGTAGAAACACGTGAGGAGAGGGTTTAAAATGAATCAACAGGAAAATAAAAACGCATTTTTTATGGGAATTGGAATAGGCAGTTTGGTAACGGCGATGGTGCTTATAGTAATTTTCATGGGCGGGACGGTGTATGCGCGGCAAATGCGTTGGCGCGGAATAGACCCGAACACAAAGATTATGGAAATTTACGGCTTGCTTAATCATCTTTCCATCGTGCCTTTCGACAAGGACGTGATGCTGGAAAATATGTATCGCGGATTTTTGGAAGGGGTTGGCGACCCGTACACGCAATACCTTTGCGCGTCTGCGCTGGAGGCTTTTCATGCGCGGACGGAAGGCACATTTGTCGGCATTGGCGTAATGATTTCTGTGGAGCAGGACGACCCGTACATTACAATAGCATCTACGTTTCAAGGTGCGCCTGCGGCAGAAGCGGGGCTTCTTCCGGGCGACAGAATAGTTGGCGTGGACGGTTTGGAAGTTGCAGGCCGCGCACGGGAGGAAGTTGTGGGGCTAATCTCCGGCCCTGAAAATACTGTTGTGGTTATTTCCATTTTCCGTCCATACGAAAACGAACGCTTTGACGTTGAAATTACCCGCGCACGGGTAGAAGTCCCTACGGTTTTCCACGAAATGATGTATATTGAAAACGGCCCTGTAGGATATATCCGCCTTGACGGTTTCGACCGCGTGACGGCGGGGCAATTTGAAAACGCGCTTTCGGAACTGTATGCCGCAGGCATGAACGGATTAATTCTGGACGTGCGCAACAACCCCGGCGGTTTGCTTTGCTCTGTAAACGAAATCGCAGACCATCTTATCCCCGAAGGAATAATTCTGTACACCATAGATGCAGCCGGACGCCGCGAAAATCATTACTCCAACCCGGGATATCTGGGCTTGCCCCTCGTACTTCTCGTAAACGGACGAAGCGCGAGCGCGAGCGAAGTTTTAAGCGGCGCAGTCCGCGACACAGAAACAGGCACAATCGTGGGCACACAAACCTTCGGCAAGGGCGTAGTACAAAACCTCCTCTACCTTTCCGACGGCACGGCAATAAAACTCACCGTTCAAACATACCACACCCCCAATGGCGAGTGCATTCACGGCGTCGGCATAACCCCCCACAAAATAGTAGAAATGTCCGACTATCTAAGCCGCCGCGTCGGCAATCTCACACTGGAAGAAGACATCCAATTGCAAGCCGCGATAGAGGTTATGGCTGGGAAGTTTTAAAGACCTTGGGGCTCTGCCCCAAACCCCGGAAACTTTTGAAAAAGTTTCATCAAAACTTTAACTAAAANCCCGCCGCGAATTTTCGCGGCGGGTTTTTGATTTTCGTTAGATAGCTTATCGCTAGTCAAAATTTAAAGTTTTTGTTCAAACTTTTTTCAAAAAGTTTGCGGGGTTCGGGGCAGAGCCCCGAGAACTTATCCTTACGCCCGTGACGGAATGCCGCTGTCTTTTAGATAAACGTCGTGTGCGCCGCCCTCGAGGATGCTGGAAGGGGAGACGCGTGTTAGGCGTGCTTTGTCTTGGAATTCTGAGATGGTTAGTGCGCCGCAGTTGCACATGGCGGCTTTTATTTTGCTTAGGGTGATGTTTAGATTGTCGCGCAGGCTTCCTGCATAGGGTACGTATGCGTCAACGCCTTCTTCAAAGGTTAGACCGCCGCCGCCTTCGTAGCGTTGCCAGTTGCGGGCGCGTTCCGTGCCTTCGCCCCAGTATTCTTTCATGTAATTTCCGCCTATGTTTACGCGCTTGGTTGGGCTTTCGTCGAAGCGGGCGAAATAGCGACCCTGCATACAAAAATCCGCGCCCATTGCAAGGGCAAGTGTGATGTGGTAATCGTGGACAATTCCGCCGTCGGAACAGATTGGCACGTATATGCCCGTTTCTTGAAAATACTCGTTGCGTGCGGCGGCAACGTCCATTATGGAGGTTGCTTGTCCGCGGCCGATTCCCTTTGCTTCACGGGTAATGCAAATTGCGCCGCCGCCTATGCCTACCTTTATGAAGTCCGCGCCGTTTTCCGCAAGGTATCTGAATCCTTCGCGGCATACTACGTTGCCCGCGCCTATTTTCACGGTGTTGCCGTATTTTTCGCGCACGAAGGAAAGTACGCGCTTCTGCCATTCGGAAAATCCTTCGGAAGAGTCTATACATAAGACGTCCGCGCCTGCTTCAACCAGTGCGGGAATTCGCTGTTCGTAGTCGTGGGTGTTTACGCCCGCGCCCACTAAGTACCGTTTGCTGTCGTCGAAAAGACTTAGCTGATTTTCTTTGTGACTGTCATAGTCTTTGCGGAAAACAAATGCCGTAAGCCGCCCGTTGTCGTCTATGATGGGCAGAACGTTCAGCTTGTTGTCCCAAATAATATCGTTGCATTTGCTTAGGGTTGTGCCCTCTTTTGCGCAAATTAATTTCTCATGCGGAGTCATAAATTCCGCAACGGGGGTTTCGGGCGGCATACGCGTTACGCGGTAATCCTTGCTTGTTACAAGCCCGACAAGCTTGCCCGCGTTTGTGCCGTCTTCGGTTACGGCAACGGTTGCGCGCCCTGTTTTTTGTTTTAATTCTAAAATATCGGCAAGGGTTTGCTTGGGGTGGACGTTTAACATACTTTGTACAAAACCCGCCTTATAGTTTTTTGCGCGGCGAATCATTGCCGCCTGCGATTCGATTGACTGCGACACGAAGACAAAAGAAATTCCGCCCTCTCGCGCAAGTGCAGTCGCCATCTTGTCGTCAGATACCGATTGCATTATTGCCGAAACCAGCGGAACATTTAGTTCTAGTTTAGGTTTCTCGCCGCGTGCGAATTTTACAAGCGGCACTTTCAAAGACACATTGGACGATACGCATTCCGCGGAAGAATACCCCGGAACCAGCAAATACTCGTTAAATGTGCGCGATTCTTGCTCGTAGTAAAAAGCCATTGCAGACACCTCCCAAATGAGATTTGGGATATTATACTGCATTTTCCTCCTTTGTGCCAACCCATTTCGCAACTTTAAAGGTAATCGGAATAACCGCCCACTCATACGCCCACTTTAGGCAGATGTTTAAGAAAATCATGCCGGGTACGGCGTCCCATGTCAGCCACGTTGCGGGAAGAAACGCCCACGGCGCGAAAGCAATCAGCACAAAAATGGCAGAATCCAAAATATGTCCCGCTAAAGACGAAGTTAGTGCGCGGAAAGCAAACCCGCGCATATTTTCTTTTCCGCCGTATTTTACGCGATTTTTTTCGCGGAAGTAGCGGAAAATTTTATCGTCCACCAAGTCGCCGATGCAAAACGCCACAAGCGATGCCACAACTATGCGCCACGAATTTGACAGCGCGGTTGCGAAATAAATTCCGTCATATGTTTCAGGTTGCGGCAAGCGCACGATAATTATAATAAGAAGCGCGAACACCGCATTCACCGCAAGGGACGTCCACGCAATGCGCCGCGACCACTTGTAGCCGTAAACTTCCGAAATCACGTCCGACAAAATATAAATAAACGGAAATGTTAGCGTTCCCGCGTCAACGGTAAACGGCCCGAACTGTAACAAGTGGTTCGCAATCACGTTTGAAATTACCAACGCGGAAACAAACATCACAGACAAGTACACGAGTAATGGCGAAGTTTTCATAAAAAAATGCCTCCTGCAAAACAGCACGAGACAACAAAACGGAAATGCCAAAGGCACTTCTCACAGATTCCGTAGTTTTGTTTTACGACAGGATGGTCTCGAACTGTCTATGAAATTTTCTTAGTTGTACACAAAAAACGCGCCGGTGTCAATATTGCAGAAATGCAAAATACCAATCCAGCACCGCCGCGCCAAACCAAAACGCCAAAAGCGTACCAACACACAAAAACGGCCCAAACGCCATATACGCGCCGCGTTTTGCCTTGCCCGTTGCCATCAAATAAACCGCAAAAACCGCGCCTGCGAAAAATGCAAAAAGAAACGCAGGCAACATCAGCCGCCAGCCGATAAATAAGCCAACCATTGCCATAAGCTTAACGTCGCCGTAACCGAAGCCGTCTTTTTTCAAAATAAGAAGCGTAAGCCTGTCAATAATAAGAAGCGGCGCAGCACCCGCAATCACGCCGAGAAGCGCGTCATACCAACTAGGCGCAACCGAAAACTGCACAGGAAAAAACTGCCCGCCCGCCACAAAAACAAGACCCGCAACCGCCCCGATAATCACAAGCCCGTCGGGAATCTCCTGCGTATCCGCATCTATAAATGAAATTGCAAGAAGCACAAACGCAAAAACCGAAAGCGGCACAACCGAAAGGGTAGGGGAAAACCACGCCATCGCCGCAAAAAGCAGACCGCACAAAATTTCCACAATCGGATACCTATAACTTATCCCAGCCTTGCACACCCTACACTTAGCCCGCAAAAAAATCCAACTAAACACAGGCACCAACTCATACGCCCGCAATCTCTTATCACACGACGGGCAAAAAGATGAAGGCTTCACAATAGAAACCCCCTTCGGCACTCTATAAATAACAACATTCGCAAACGACCCAAAACACAACCCAAACAATCCCGCAAAAATAATCAAAAATAAATCCGGCACGATAATTCTCCTCTGCATAAAAAACCTTGGGGCTCTGCCCCAAACCCCGGAAACTTTTGAAAAAGTTTCATCAAAACTTTAACTTGAAATCGCGCAAAAGCGCGATTTCTTAACATCTTAACAAAAAAATTTTTTTCATGCTATAATTTACGTAAAAAAAGATAGGGTCAAGGGACAACGTCCCTTGCAGGGGTAGTGGGGACGGCGTCCCCAAGGTCTTAAACTCAAAAAGTGAAAGGAAACAAAAAATGAAACTAGGAATAGTAGGCCTGCCGAATGCGGGAAAAAGCACACTGTGGAGCGCGATGATGCAGAAAGCGGCGGAAGCGTCCAATTATCCGTTTTGCACGATAGACCCGAATGTGGGGCGCGTTCCCGTGCCGGACGAGCGACTGGGAAAATTAAATGAAATTTACAATGCGAAGTCTGTTGTGCCGGCGGCGGTGGAAATGGTGGATATCGCAGGGCTTGTAAAAGGCGCGTCGCAAGGGGAGGGGATGGGCAATCAGTTTCTGTCGCACATACGCGAGGTGGATGCGATTGTTCATGTTGTGAGATGTTTTGATGATGAAAATGTTGTCCATGTGCAAGCAACGGTAGACCCGATGCGTGACGTGGAAACCATAAATTTGGAATTGATTTTCGCCGACCTCGAGATGTTGGAACGCCGTTTGGAAAAGGTTGCGAAAACCGCAAGGACGGATAAGTCTTTTAAGCGTGAAGAGGAAATTCTTACAAGCATCAAAGCCGCGCTGGAGGACGGAAAACCTGCCCGCTCCCTCACATGGGAAGACGCGGACGATTTAAAATTGGTGGAAAGTTTCACGCTGATTACGCAAAAGCCGATGTTGTATGCGGCAAATATTTCCGAAAGCGACATTGAGAACGGCGAGGAAAACAACGCCGCAGTGAAAGCTCTTAGCGAGTTTGCGAAATCGGAAGGCTCACGGCTTTTTGTTTCTTGCGCAAAGTTGGAGTCCGAAATCGCGACTCTTGAGCCGGAAGAAAAAGAGATGTTCCTTGCGGATTTGGGCATAGCCGAAAGCGGGCTTGACCGCTTGATTTCTGCCGGATATGAAATTCTGGGCTTAATCAGTTTCCTCACCGCAGGGCCGAAAGAAGTACGCGCATGGACGGTTCGGCGGAATTCAAAAGCTCCGCAAGCCGCAGGGAAAATTCACAGCGACCTTGAACGCGGTTTCATTCGCGCCGAAGTTGTTGCCTATGAAGACCTGATAGCCGCAGGAACTTACGCCGCCGCAAAAGAAAAAGGTCAAGTTCGCATAGAGGGCAAAGAATATATTGTAAAAGACGGCGACGTGCTTCTTATACGGTTTAACGTGTAAGTGCCTGTTCCGCCGTTTCGTAACCGTTTTGAAAAATCAAATCGAAATCCTTTTCCCTTGGCGAGTTAAGCGTTGTGGGATAATTCCGCGCAAATTTATTATCGGGGTTGTGACCTATCTTCAGGTACAGCCCTTTTTCTTTGCTTACAATAGAAGAGATAAAATCGCGGGAGCGAAGAATATCTGTCTGCGCGGTGGCAATATCCAAAAGCCGCCGCAAGTTTTTTGATGCCCTTCCGCGGCGTTGCTCCCCGATAGATGCAGACGCATTGCTTACAATCGCGAAATCTATTTCGCTGTCCAGCCCTTTGCCTATCTTGTGCAACGCGTCCAGCCCCAAGTTATCGTAAACGCCGCCGTCCCACAGGGTATATTTGTCCAAGACTTTCACCTGCGGAAGCTTGCCGAATTTATCTTTCGTAAAAACCATCCCGTCGGTTTTAAGTACATACGGCCCGATTAACACAGGAAATGCCGCCGACGCCGCAATCATATGCGAAATAGGCAAGTTAGGTCGTTGCACATATCCGATTTTTTGGTCGCCCATATAATCCTTGCGAAAACGAAATCTGTTTCCCGTTTCAAAAGTTGTACAATTTATTTCCCAAAACGGAAATGACGGCAAATCTTGCAAGCTTCCCGTTATGCCCCACATTTTTTCCAGCATATCGGCAAGCATTTCCACGCGCCGCCGCCATTTGTGAGGATGAAACGGCAACCGCAAAAGCGCGGCACGCTGAATATTCCTTCCAATTATAAGCTCGCGAATCATAGGACGGATATTATCTGAAAATTCATCTGCCGACGGCCATTTGTTTTTGTTCGCCGCAAAAATCAGTCCGATACAAATGCTCGCCCCCGAAACAGACGAAATACTCGTAATCTTTTCAAAGAGCCCAACCTTCGCCAAATATTCCAGCACCCCCAAATGAAAAATTGCAGCCCTAATCCCCCCGCCCGAAAGCGCAACTCCAATCCTGTCGCCGTCAAAATTTGCGTGCATAAAAACCCCCATGCCCTTTTTTCTATCCTATGCCAAAGGGGGCGAAGTGGGTTCTTAATGGTATTGACATACCGCACAAACATGGGCATAATACCGCAATGGAGAACACGGAGAACATACGCGCCCGCATAAGGTCTGACGCGATTGATAAAACTGTCAACGCGGAAAAGCAAAACCGCCACATTCGCGGAAGCGGCGAATATCTTGAAGGGCGCAGTTACCTATTTGAAGGCGTAAACGCGCAGGAACTGGTAGACAAATACCACGGCACGGGATGGCTCGAACGATTGGAAACAGGGGCATGGAAAAGCAAGGAAACTGTAACCGCAGATATGGACGTCGGAGTTAGAGTAAATCCTGAAACCGGCGAGAAAACGACTACCGACAGGTTCACGATACACTACAGCAACACCGGAACGCATATAGTACCCGTAAAAAGGAGGTTTCAGCCATGAACTTATGGGAATTTGAAGACAAACAAATAAAAGTAACAACCGTAAGCGGTAGAGTTTTTATAGGTTTTGGCGACCATTACGTCTCCGAACTTGATAATCCGGATGGTGTAGCAACGCTGTCCCTTGCACGGGACGGTTGTGATACCTCTTTCATAGAATTTACTGCGGATGAAATCACCTCCATAGAGCTTATAAGCGGCGCAACCCCGCTTGCAAAAGCGGTTTGATTTGTAGTCTTCCAACCGGAGGTATGGATTAATGAACGACTATGCAAACATTGACCTAACCGATATTCCGGAAATAACGGGGAAAACCACATCCCGTAAAAACCCATTCTACGAACGCACTATGAAACATGGTTTTTCGATTACGGAACATTACAGCCCCGATGACATAGCCAAAATCACTAAAGGCAGAATTGTCCGAAAAATAGACATTACCGTGTTGGACGAAGAAGAGCAAGCGGCGTTGGAACGTTACGAAATAAAAAAAATAAAATTTTTTCAAAAAAGGTATAAAGTATTTTTTTTATAAGCCGATATAATTATTGAGAAGCAAAACACACACCAAAAACGCACAGTGTCGGTGAGCGCAAGACGTATAACGTAAAGGTTTGTACCTCTTGCGGTCGCCGGACAGACGGCCAAAATACATCATGGGGAACACCCATCTTCAAGGAGGAAGAATTATGTCTAACATGGTAGTAAGAACAAACACATTTGCGCTGAACGCGCACAGGAACATG
>WQSG01000061.1 GCA_009788055.1 Defluviitaleaceae bacterium
CTCCCCCCGAACCCCCCTCACCCTCAAACTTTAACTTTTGATGGTGAACAGCTTTGCGAAGCTGAGCAACAGTCAAAGTCTAGGGGTCAAGGGGACAGTGCCGTTCGCTCCGCTCACTTCATTTCCCCTTGCGGGGGAATTGGGGGCAGAGCCCCCAAGGTCTTAAACCTATTCGCATACACAGGCGGGGCGACGCTGGCGTGTTTGCAAGCGGGTGCGGAAGTCACGCACATTGACGCGGCTAAAGGGATGAATAATTGGGCGCGTGATAATATTAAATTGAGCGGCTTGGATGGTGCGAAGCATAAAGTGTTGACGGATGACGTTTTGAAGTTTGTGAAACGTGAAGCGCGGCGCGGAAATATGTATGACGGCATTATTATGGACCCGCCCGTTTTTGGGCGCGGGCCGGGCGGCGAAATGTGGCGGCTTGAAGAGGGCTTGTTTGAGCTGGTGGAAAACTGCATGAAATTGCTTTCGCCCGATGCCCGATTTTTTCTGATTAATGCGTACACGGCGGGTTTTTCTCCCACGGCGTATGGCAATATTTTAAACCGTGCGGCAAAAAAAATGCACCTAGACGGCGCGGTTAGCGTAGGAGAAGTGGGGCTTGAAGCCCAAAGCGGAATTTTATTGCCTTGCGGTATGTACGCCAGATTTTCGAGGGGGCAAGAATAAACGCTTGCGGCGTGGTTGCACCACTTGCGTATGTATGAGCCAATTTATTTTTAAGAATTAGACAGTGGTAAGTAAGTTGCTTTCCAGTTCAGATAACCAATCGTCGGACATCTCTAAAAGCGTAACGGGGGGAACACTGCCCCGCGAAAACGCCATTGCCATAACCAATGCTTCTTCGCGGCATTCGGTTATCGCAAAGGTTTCTTCACTTTCATGAAGCACTCCCTCGGGGGTGCTTTTGTCAACCCGCAAGCCATACAGGCTTTCGCCGCTTTCCCCCTCAAAAATTTGCAGGTAATACTCCAAAACCCACTTGTTGCCGCTTTCCTGTTGATAATCCGAAGTTGCAACCAATTCCTCATTAAACATCCTTGTATTCATCTGTTGTCCCCTTCTAAATGTATGCGTCGCGTTTTGCAGCGTTGCTTCCGCGTAATTCTATTTGTGCAGTATTTTCATTTAATATTATAGCTACAACGGAAAGTCTTTTCAATCTACTTTTTGTGTGTTTNTTACAATTTTGTTACATTTTTTTCAGCCCCTCCAATAAGCCAAGCAATGCGGGCTTGAAAGAAAATTCCTGCAATACCGCTTGAAGTTCGGCATCCGCGCCTGTTTTCCGCGCCGATGTTTTCCGTGCGCGGATAAGCAGGTTTTTTGCGGTGTGTTCCATCGCGGTAAACTCGATTATTTGCGCCCTGTAACCGTGCATTTCCAACAGCTTTGCGCGGATTGCATCCGTCGCAAGCGACGCAATCCTTTCCTTTATTATGCCGTAATCCGCAAAAATTTTTAGGCTCTGCGGCTTCATCTGGTTTCGCAATTCATGCTGGCAACAGGGGACGGCGCAAATTAAATCCGCTTGCCATTTGATTGCGTTAAAAAGCGCGTGGTCTGTTGCGGTGTCGCAAGCGTGCAGGCTGATTACGATATTGAAACTGCCTTGCACACCCCAATTTTCAAGGGGCGGCGCGCTTTGCGACCCGATATCCCCCTGCCGAAACGTGAGCGAATCATAGCCGTATTTTTTTGCCGCCGTCGCACACTTTTCCACAATTTCGGCATTCAAATCCAAGCCGCAAATATTGACGCGCAACCCTTTCACCTGCGTAAAATAGTGATACACTAAGAAAGTCAAATACGATTTTCCGCAACCAAAATCAATTACATTTACGGTTGTGTTTTGCGTCAGCCCACCCGTTTCGTCCGCAAGGATTTCGATAAAGCGATTGATTTGCTTGTACTTGTCCCACATGGGCGCGGCAACCCGCAACTCCTTTGTGAAAACGCCCATGTCCACCAACACGGGGATGTTTTCGCCCTCGCGGATAATATGGTTTTTCTGCCTGTTAAACCCGCCATTCGCAAGGTTTTCCCGCTTCACCTCCGCCTTGGATTTCCTTCGTGAAGCAAGCACCTTGCCCTTTTTTGTAACCCTCGCGGAATACTCAAACTCTTTGTCCCATGCAGTATATTGCAAAAAAGACGCATTCATGTATTCATTAAGAACTTCACGGATACTTTTCGCGTCATGATTGGAATGAAACACTTGCTTCTGTGTGTACTTGCTTGCCTGATACATATTTTCGCTTTTCAATATTTCAATACGTTTCAAGTCCACGCCCTTAACAGGCTTGCTCAACACAATTTTAAAAATTTCTTCATTAAACATATTTTCGGGAAGCATAATTATTCAACCTCCAAATTCATTCGCAGTAACCTGTGGTACTCGTTCCAAGAAATATATCGCCCGCCCATGCTTTCAAGGTGCGGCGTGTGAAATTGGCAGTCCACAAAGGCGAAACCTTCTTCCGCCAAAACCTCGCACAGCTTAATCAGCGCGATTTTTGAACCATTCGGCGCGGCAGAAAACATACTTTCGCCAAAAAAACATTTCCCCAGCCTTACCCCATACAGCCCGCCAACCAATTCTTTCCCCCTGTAAACCCCAACGCACATTGCATACCCCGCCGCAAAAAGTTCGTTATACGCCGCTTGCATATCGCCGCCAAGCCACGTTTCGCCCTCCCGCGTTTTGCCGCAAGTATAAATCACTTCCGCAAAACCCTCATTCACTTTCGCAACCAACTCGCCCTTCGCAATCACCTTACGCATACTGCGCGAAATATGAATTTCTTTCGGAAAAATTACAAACCGCTCTCGCGGACTCCACCACAAAATTTCCTCCCCCGGATTATACCAAGGGAAAATCCCGCTTGAATACGCATTCACCAACCGCTCCACACTCAAATCCCCGCCAAAAGCCAAAAGCCCGTCATGGTCTGCAAGCGCGGGCGGCGGAAATAACTTAGACTGCTTTGTTAATTTAAATACGGGCATATTTTTTGCTCCTTTACGCCGAACTGAATGAGTGTTGCAAATTGCAATGCTGTTTTTTTGCGATTTTACGAGGTGCGTTCAATACCCGCAAAAAAATCTTGTATCAGGGTTCACATCAACCTCTTAGGGTATATTTATTATGCGCCCGCGCATTAAAAATTTCAAACTTCACACAAAGCCCGTACAGCCAAATGTACGGGCTTCGCCATATTCAAAAAATAAGGGGGTATTATCATAAGTACTTTTGCATATGTGCGCGTGTCCGACGCAAGCCAAAACGAAAATCGGCAACTTGATGCTATGACGGCACGGGGAATCCCTGCCGAGAAAATTTTTTCCGAGAAGCAAAGCGGAAAGGATACAAAACGCCCTGCACTCCAAGCCTTGATGAATACGGTACAAAAAGGCGATACCGTTATCGTTGAATCCATAAGCCGTTTTGCGCGTAACACGAAAGACCTTCTTGTGCTTGTAGAAAAATTGACAGCGAAAGGCGTTGAATTTATTAGCCTCAAAGAGAACATTGATACCGCGACACCTTCGGGAAAATTCATGCTGACCGTATTTGCCGCCGCCGCTGAATTGGAACGTGATTATATTTTGCAACGCGCCAAAGAGGGAATTGCCGCTGCAAAAGCGCGTGGCGTAAAATTTGGTCGCCCTACGAAAAAGCCCCCCGAAAATTTTGGTGAAATCGTGGCGCAGTGGGAAAAGGGCAAACTTCCATACGAGGAAGTTTTGCGCCAAACAGGACTGAAACACACCACATTCTACTGCCGTTTGCGCGAATACCGAAGCGCGACAAAAAAATAATCCTACGGAAATCTAAGGGTTTCCGTAGGATTATTTTTTCAAATTGTAACATGGAAAAATGGGAAAATCAACCGCATTTAGGAAATAAAATACGACCATTCATTCGATTCTTGCCGTTGATTTCCCATCGTGTCACCCAGAATAGGGTTTTACGGAAACCCTTGCTTTTCCGTAAATGGTTATATGAGAGGTGGATATAAGTGAAAAAAGACACTGTACCATTAGGAAAAGCCATTGCTATCATACTGGCGGTGGTTATTTTAGCACCTTTAACGGTGGTCGCCGGGGTTCTTATTGGAATTTATTTTGTAGATGAGCGGCCTAATAACAACGCCCAAGCAGTTTCAAGGGTTAATCCTTTGTACGAGCCAACTGAAAACGCCAATACGTCAACATCGCAACCGACATATGCGGCAAATCCTACATCACCGGAAGAGGCAATTGTTCCGGATGACCAGCCCAGTGGCGGGATTTATCTTGTAAATACTACCTATGTGCAGGGCAGGGATTTTTTTATCAGTAATGACCACGGTGCTTATTTAATACGCCAAGTTGGAATCCGCGGGCGAGAGACTATTCGCATCATGGATAATGCCCGTTCCATTGCAGTATCCAGTGTAGATGGTGGCGGTGTTGCTTTCTTCGTTTTAACTTTGAATAACGATTTATATGCATGGGGAAACAACCGAACCGGGCTTGTTGGCGATGACACGGGTTTGGACAGAACCATGTATGAACCTTTTAGAGTTATGACTGATGTAGCATCCGTTCGAGGTGGTCACAACAGTGCGCGTGCCATTCGCTTGGATGGGACTCTTTGGCAATGGGGTGGCGGTACTTTTGCACCCAGATATGTGAGAACAGTCCATGATATGATGGAGTACTATTTAGCTATTCCGGCCGCAGCTTATGGACCGGCTATTCCATTAGTCAATGGCAATCATGAAATTCACCCAATGATTGAGTCCTCCAGCATATTGACAGATGAAATTATCAACGCTTTGGGTGGAAGAGATAACATTGTATCAATTGTTAGAGGGCAAATACAACACGGATTTGTTGCCATTGAGGTTTCTAGATTTTACGCACTCACAGCAGATGGTGTGCTTTGGGGCTGGGGAGAGAACGGAGGCAGGTTGGGTGATGGCACAAGAGCAAATCGCGCTTTGCCTGTCCAAATTGCCGAAAATGTAAGAAGAATAACTCCAACACACTTTATTACAAATAATAACGATTGGTACTTCTATTCCACTATGGGTACGTATAGGGGTCGTTATGAACTATATCGACCGTTACTTGCATTCAGGGATGTAGCTTATGTACAGGCTATAAATATGATTGCCGTAGCAAATGGGGAGTTTAGGATTGCTACATGGTATGGTACATGGTTTACGCCAGACGGACAGTTAGTGCGTGCGCGAAGGGAGGATGGATATAATATTTATGTGCTAATTGATAATATCATGCTGCCAAGCATGGTTAGGGCAGATACAGATATGTAGATTCCAACAGAAACATGGGATTCGCCCAATGCACAAGATTCTGTGTTAGATTTGTTTATCTCAGAATTATTGTCAAACTTTCTCGGTAATCGGCTTACGATATATGACATCACTGGAGATGGATGTGTTCATGTTCCCTGTATATGTACCGTTTATGGAAGATAACAGACCGTATATACGGTCACTTCCATTTGAAATAAGGTAACTATTTAATTTATCAAATGAATGGAGTGAAACTGCATGGGAAATCTTGTGCTAAAAGGGCATGGCAACGATGGCAATACAAAAATGCCGCTATATATTGCAGTAGCGATATTTGCGTTAATCGGAATTGTATTGTCGTTTGTACTGGTTAGTATCTTGGCCAACTATCATGTGGGCTTTGGGTTTGGCAGAACGCATGGTATTATGTTTTTTGGTGACCGTCTTCTGCCTTCCGGTACTGCAAGAGGCATTTTGGTGTTTTTGGTTATCACCTCTGCGATTTCTTTCCTCGTCAAAATGAGTGGTAATTTCAAATCCAGCATACTTGTGTATGAGGCAGGTATAAGCGGATTAAGTAACAGCAATGATAAATTTTCGCTGAATTATGGCGAAATCTCATCCGTACATTCTAATGATGACGGCTTCTTCAAAAGTATTAACATAAACGCAAGCGGCAAGATATTTCAAATCTATACAAGCAAGTGTAGCGAAGTCGCCGCAGAAATAAATAAACGAAGAAAGCTATAGGCTTAGGATTTGGAAACAGCGTTCGAGCCGAGAGAGGATACGCACCGGCTGATTCAGTGCTGAAATAAGGTTTGTTTCTCTTGAAATGCTAACGATAAGAATATTTAACCGTTGCAATTACCAATTTTGCAACGGTTATTTTATTTCACATGAACGTTGAAATTATTATGGCAGTAGACTATAATTTTATAATAGATAGTGGTTTTCGCAGGGAGGTGTATGGCTTGGCAGGAATCCACAAGGCAAAGGATAACAGCGTAAAGGCGATGTTATCCGAGCCTGAACTGTTCGCGGAATTTTTGCGAAACTTTATTCCGGTTGAAATTCTGAAAGATGTTGCCCCATCAGACATTGAGGACGTATCCGACCGCCTGTTATCACTTGTATCGGAACAAAAAGATGGAGATACTATAAAACGCATAAACCTCAAAGACGGCAAGCCCCTCTTTGTTATCGCAATAGTTGAACACGAATCAAAAGTGAATTTCCGCGCACCGTTCAAAATGCTTATGTATATAGCTCTTATATTGGACGATTACGAAAAAGAAGCCAATAAAAAAGCAGGCAAGAAAATTTCGTACACAAAAGACTTCAAATATCCTCCAATCCTGCCGATTATATTTTACGACGGTGAGGACGAATGGACGGCAGAAACAAATTTCCTTTACAGAACAGAAATGCACGATATTTTCGAGAAATACATTCCAGAATTTGAATACGAGCTTGTAAGTTTGAAAGATTACAGCTTCACAGATTTGGCGAAATTCGGTGATATGTTATCTCTGTTTATGATGATGGATAAACTGAAAACGCCTGAAGATTTAAGCAACTGGGGCAAACTTCCAAAAGAGTATATTCATCAGTTAAGCGAAATGAATGTGCCGCCACATTTATTGGAACTGTTGGTGAAAGTTATCACAGTATTGTTGCGAAAGATTGATGTTTCGCAGGACGAAATCAATAAATTCGTAGAAAAGATTGACGAAAGGGGAGTCAGCGAAATGTTGACATTGGAAAATTACAGCGTACAGGAAACGCGACGGGCAGCACGGGCAGAAGCAGACCGTGAACGCCAAAAAGCCGAAAACCTCTTAAAGTCCGCAATTCAATCTTTGTTAAGTAAGGGAAATACCGTTACAGAAGTTGCAGATATGATGGGCGTGACCGAGAGGGACGTAACCAATTTGTTGCCCTAACTCGCTTAATCAGGCAACCTAAAACCCACCAGCGCGAAATTTTCACCGCGTTTGGTGGGTTTTGTAATTTAATTGCATATTTGAGTTTTTCCGTGTTAAAAACTTTCTCCGAAACACCCACCGTAGCAAGCGCGCAACACGCCCTGAGGGTACCCAAGCCAAAAAAATCCCCAAAGGCAAACCAATCCGCGCCCCGACCGAACAATAACCATCTTTACACTTTCGTCATATTTTAATATTATAGTGCAATAAATCATGCGAAAGGAAGAAATTTTATGAAAAATTCTGAAAAAACTTTGGAAAAGATTGTTGCTTTGGCGAAAGGGCGCGGGTTTGTTTTTCCCGGGTCGGAGATATATGGCGGGTTGGCAAACACATGGGACTACGGGCCGCTTGGGGTAGAATTAAAAAATAATGTAAAAAAAGCATGGTGGAAGAAATTTATACAGGAAAGCCCGCTTAATGTTGGGGTGGACTGTGCGCTTTTGATGAACCCTGCGGTTTGGGTGGCGTCGGGTCATGTGGGCGGATTTAACGACCCGTTGCTGGATTGTAAATCTTGTAAAGAGCGTTTTCGTGCAGACAAGCTGATTGAGGATTATTTGCACGAGAAAAAAATAGACGACACGCCCGACGGCTGGCCGCAAGATAAAATGAAAGCGTTTATTGACGAGAACCAAATAGCCTGCCCAAAATGCGGCAAGCGTGATTTTACGGATATACGGCAATTTAATTTGATGTTTAAAACATTTGTTGGCACAACGGAAGATAAACAAACGGAGGTTTTTCTGCGTCCGGAGACGGCACAGGGCATTTTTGTAAACTTCAAGAATGTTCAGCGCACGGCGCGGCGTAAAATTCCGTTTGGAATTGGGCAAACGGGGCACTCGTTCCGCAATGAAATTACGCCCGGACGGTTTACTTTCCGTACACTTGAATTTGAACAAATGGAGCTGGAATTTTTCTGCGAGCCGGGCACGGATGACGAATGGTTTGCGTACTGGCGACAGTTCTGCATAGACTGGTTGCACGGGCTTAATATGCCGCAGGAATCCTTGCGCATTCGCGACCACGGCGCGGAAGAACTTTCTTTTTACTCCAAAGGCACAACAGACATTGAATATCTTTTCCCGTTCGGTTGGGGCGAATTGTGGGGAATTGCCAACCGCACAGACTACGACCTCAAGCAACACATGGAGCATTCGGGCGAAGACATGAACTATATAGACACAAACGATAATACAAAACGCTATATTCCCTACTGCATAGAGCCATCCCTTGGGCTAACGCGCATGACCCTAGCGTTCCTGTGCGAAGCCTATGATGAGGAAGAACTCGGAACGGCAGAAAAACCCGACACACGCACGGTTTTGCGTTTCCATCCCGCACTTGCGCCCATCAAAGCGGCAGTCCTTCCCCTTTCCAAAAAACTATCCGAACCCGCAGAAAAAGTGTTCCACGAACTTTCCAAAACCTTTAACTGCGACTTCGATGATACAGGCTCTATAGGCAAACGCTATCGCCGCCAAGACGAAATTGGTACGCCGTTTTGCATCACCTACGACTTCGATTCCGAAACCGACAACGCCGTTACCATCCGTCACCGCGACAGCATGGAGCAAGAACGCATTGCAATCTCCGAACTGCCGAAATATTTTGAAGGCAAATTAGCATACTAGGAGCAAAATATGTATCTGTATATAATTCGCCACGGCGAGCCTGATTACGCAACCGACAGTCTAACTGACCTTGGCAAAAAGCAAGCCGCCGCGCTTGCGGAACGGCTGTGCGTTCACGGCTTTGACGAAATTTACACATCGCCGCTGGGTAGGGCAATTCAAACGGCACAGCCAACCTGCGAACGCCTTGGCATTTCGCACAAAATTGAAGAGTGGATGAGCGAAGATTTAACATTCGACGACCTTTCTGCCGAGTGCGAAAACGGAAAACGGGATTGGTCATTTGCCTGCCAAAGCACCAAGTTGCTTGACCACGCGGGCGAATGGCACGGCAACCCCGTGTTTTCTACCTGCCGTGCGGCGCAAGATGGCTACGCCCGCATTACAAAATGCTCCGACGATTTTTTGGCGCGGTTGGGTTACACACGCAACGGCAAAACCTACAAAATCACCGCGCCAAGTGAAAAACGGATTGCGGCATTTTGCCATCACGGGCTTGGTACATCTTGGCTGTCGCATTTGCTTTCCATTCCGCCCAACATTTTTTGGGCAAGTTTTAACATCGCACATTCAAGCGTTACCGTGCTGGAATTTAACAACAACAAGGACGGATTTACCGCGCCGCAGTGCGTTTGTCTGTCGGATGTTTCGCATATTTACAAGGGCGGGTTGGCGGTGAACTCGTCCGTTTTTGGTTGAAAATTTGCTTGAGAAGGGGCGTTTAACATGGAAAAAACGGGCAACTTTCAAGAGGGCATTCATCTGGTGGAATACGAGAAAAAATACAGGGCGAAGTTGATTCAAAACAGCGGCATTTCGGACTATGGGCGCGAAAAAGAATCGCTGGACGGTTTTTGGAATTACGCCATAGACCAATACGACACCTGTCTGCGTCAAAAATGGTTTGAAGAAATTTACGAAAACGAAAACGGGCTTGAGTACCCAATGGATTTCAGCTTTGACACATGGGAAAGAATGCGCGTCCCGTCATGCTGGAATACGCAGAAAGAACTGTTGCACTTATACGAAGGAACAATTGTGTACACCCGCCGCTTCAAGTACAAAAATCACGGCGAGGACAGAGTTTTTATCAAGATAGGCGCGGCGAATTATCAAAGCGTTGTTTTCGTAAACAAACAGCATATGGGAACACATTTGGGCGGTGACACGCCTTTTTTCATTGAAGTAACCGACGTTTTGCAAAAGGACAATCGCATTATAATTGCGGTAAACAATACCCGCCGCCGCACCAATGTTCCGTGCGAAAACACGGACTGGTTCAACTATGGCGGCATACATCGCAGTGTTGAAATTCTGCGCTTGCCAAAGGCTTTCATCCAAGATTTCAAAATAAATTTGCAACGCGGTTCGGATTTCAAAAAAATTGACGCGGCGGTTTGCATAAATGGTAGCGAAAGCGGCACGGCAAAACTTAGCATTCCACAGCTTGGCGTGAATGCGGAAATTCCCATAACAGGCGGTAAGGGGCGCATTACAATTGATGCCGCGCCACGGCTATGGGATGTGGAAAACCCCACGCTGTACGATGTTCATATTGCCTTTGAAAATGACAGCATAACGGAAAAAATCGGCTTCCGTGAAATAACCGTAAACGGGGAGGATATTCTTCTTAACGGCAAAAAAATATTCCTGCGCGGCATATGCACCCACGAGGAAAGTGTGGAAAACGGCCGCGCCGTTACGGAAGAAGAAATCCGCACAAACTACAGACTGGCAAAAGAGATGAACTGCAATTTCATGCGCCTTGCCCACTATCCGCACACAGAAAAAGCCGCACAAATTGCAGACGAAATCGGTATGCTTTTATGGGAAGAAATCCCCGTATACTGGGCAATAGAGTTCGACAACCCCGCCACATACGCAGACGCGGAAAACCAACTGCAAGAGCTAATCCACCGCGACTACAACCGTGCAAGCGTAATAATTTGGTCTGTCGGCAACGAAAACGAGGACACAAACTCCCGCCTCACCTTCATGAGCAAACTTGCAAAAACCGCAAAAACCACAGACCCGTCCCGCCTTATAAGTGCCGCTTGCCTATACGATTTGCACCAATATAAAATCCTCGACAGGCTTTGCGCCCATGTGGATGTAATTGGCATAAACGAATATTTTGGCTGGTACAATCCCGATTTTTCCCAACTATTGCGGCTTTTTGAAAACAGCAACCCCAACAAACCCGTTATCATAAGCGAGTTTGGCGCGTGTGCAATGCCCCATATGCGCGGCACAAAAGACGAACTGTTTACCGAAGACAAACAGCTTCACGTATTCCAACAGCAAATCGAAGCATTCAAGGCCGCCCCGCCCTACCTAAGCGGTGTAAGCCCATGGATTTTCTTCGACTTCCGTTGCCCCCGCCGCACCAATGTTTTGCAAGGCTACTACAACCGCAAAGGGCTTTTGTCCCCCGATAAAAAGCATAAAAAATTGGCGTTTTACGCCATGCAGGAGTTTTATGGTGATTTGAATAATCAATAATGTAAATGGTAGAAAAAATCAAGGGAGCGTTTAACCCTTGATTTTTTTGTTGCCACGGATTTAAGCTTTAATATTTGCAAGGTGTACATATTGTAAACTTTTGAAGCTGGTGGTATTATTTTGTTGAAAAATGGTTGTGATGGTAATTTTTGTGAAGGGTTGTGATGGTGTGGATAAATACAATGAGAAAAAAACAGGAATCTTTCGAGCGGAAGTTGTGGAATTAATAAAAGATTTTACCCACGACCAAGCGGTAAATTTTGCACGAATTTGTGCGATAAGGGCATTGCCTTTTTTAAGTTGCGCACGGGGATTTGGATATTGGAATGAAGTTGACAGGCAAAAATATTTGATGGCCATATTCCATGCTATTGACACTTCCTCTATCACCGCCTATAACTACGCCGCCGATGCCTACGCCGCCGCCGCCCACGCCGCCGCCGATGCCGCCCACGCCGCCGCCTATGCCGCCGCCTATGCCGCCACCTACGCCGCCCGCACCTACACCGCCGCCGCCTACGCCGCCCATGCCGCCCACGCTGCCTACGCCGCCGTCCGCTCCGCCTACACCGCCAAAATGATTAATAAAAACTCAAAGGAAATCATGGGGAACATTATCCGTGAGGACATAGAAAATATAAAAGCAAACAATCTCCACAACCTTAACAATGACACAAGCATATACAGCGAAATATGGCACAATTTTTTAGACGACTTAAAAGATGTGGAATGTGCATACTGGGCGAATCTTTACGAAAATTTATTTGCTAACCGTTTTGTTTTTAATGAAGTCGAACTTAAACACCGACTTAGCTTACCTGATGAAATAGAGGCGCAAGGCGCGGCGGCAGTTGGACGTTATATGGAAAACTTGGGCGGTGAAGTAAAGAAACTTAATGAAGCCCGCATAATCATCTTGGGCGACAAAGGCGCGGGCAAAACCAGCCTTGCGCGTAAGCTACTTGACATTAACGCAAAATTGACCGAGGAAAAAGAAAGTACCGAGGGCGTAATAACATCCGTTTGGAAAATTAAAGACCAAAACGGCAAAGATATGAACGCTCATATCTGGGATTTTGCAGGGCATTCAATAACCCATTCATCTCACCGTTGTTTTATGACCTCACGGTGCTTGTATATATATGTATACAACGGGCGCATAGAGCGTAGCAACGACCCTGCCTACTGGCTGGAGCAAATACGCATACATGGCGAAAACTCCCCCGTGCTGTTTTTGATAAATGAGCAAGACAATCACAGGGTGGATATTACCAAAAAAACGCTAAAAAAAGAATATCCCGCCATCGTTGGCTATTATCACGCAAATATTGGCAGTGAGGATACAAGAGGAATACAAAATTTCCGCCAAACGGTTATGGAATTTGTACAAAACAATGTTGCGTGGAATAACCAAGTGATTTCATTGGAAGCGTATAAAATCAAAGCCGCTTTGCGCAAATTGTTTGAGGAGGACAAGCCCCCGCATATCACCTGTGATGCGTTTAATGAGATTGCTTTCGATAATAATGTAACGCTCAAACAAGCAGAAAAAATTTTAGAGGATTTGCACACCTTGGGTATTTGCCTTTGGTATGGCAAGGACGAAATGGGTGAAGTCGCCCCGCTTGTACTAAACCCTGACTGGATTACCACGGGTATTTATCGGATTATCAACAAAGGGTATAACGAGCAACCAAGCAGTATAGATGTTGACTATGGAGTTAGAAAGTTAGAAGGAGAAGCATACGAATACCCGTCCGATAAAGTAAAATATTTATTCCGGCTTATGAAAAAATACGAACTCGCATATTTTAAGGACAATAACACAAACCGCATTTATATCCCTGGATTATTGCCAGAAGATATGCCAGACGACCTGCCCGACTTCTTGCCAGACGACTGCCTTACCATGAGCTTTGAGGTGAGAAAAGCCCTGCCGCCAAACATTGTGTGCCGCGTTATTGTTCAGCGTAACGAGGAAATATCCGATGATAAATTTTTATGGCGCAAAGGTGTGGTGCTTAAATATGGCAAATATGGTACAGACGCGACCGCGCTTATACAAGAAGATGACCGCAGAATTTTGGTTGACGTGATGGGCAAACACAGGACAGAGTATCTGGTCGAATTGCGCAACACTTTGGAAAGAATCTTCGATGACTACAAAGGCATAAAACCCGATTTGAAATACAAAATCCTCTTGCCCGATGATGTAAAGGAAGAATTGCGCCGCCGAACAGGAGAAGTTCCCCTTATAATGGAACTTGCGAAAGATATTGATAAGCTTGCAAAAACAAACACGCCATATGTTGTCGACGAAATACTAAGGAAAATATTTATGAACCAGACGATAACGGCATACGAAATGAGTACTTTCACCGGCTCAACTACGGTCAATATTTACAACGGTGAGCGCACATCTACATTCACTAAGGTAACCGCCGTAATCGGTATCGCCGTCGGAATCATTGCTATTGGGGTAACACTGTGGTTAGCACTGCGCGATTCATCCACATATCCATACCCGACCCCATCCGATGAAATTTACTACATCCACGACTACACTACTTGAGCTTGCTGTAAAAATGTGTTAAAATTTTGGTGAGCTGGTCGATATAAAAAACGGCAGTAAAAATTTCATCAACAGTTCGTCAGCAATTCATCAAAGTAATTTCAACAAAATAACCGCAAAACCCATGACGTGTCGGGAAACACAGCATGGGGGATGTAGATGATAACCAACATCACCTACAAACGCAGGGTATACCCTGCCAATCGCGGCATTCGCAAGTATACAAAATTCTTCACCTTTCTTCAAGTCTTCACTCGCTTGAAGGGGTTTTTCATCCGAGGGATTTTTGTAGTCTTTTTTGCGTATGTTGTGACGCTTATGTAATAACGAGCGTGTAGGTGTTACGGTTTTATCCCGTTCACCTACGCGCCTTTTTATTTTGGCCGGCTCATTTTTTGAAAGAGGGGGAAGTACCATAAAAAGTCCAAATGCGATGCATCATGTAAAATGCGATGTTGTTTTTTGCATTTTCAACAAAAACAAAAACTGTCTGTTGCCCTCCATGCCAAAACTAAACGGCACAGGCATATGCAAAGACTGCGAATTTGTAAAAATTGAAGACGAAATCTTAAATGCCGCAAAAAAACGCGCCCTGCCTACTCTTTGGACTTAGCCCTAAACTCTGCGGGGGTTTCGCCTACATATTTTTTGAAGATGGAGCGGAAGTATTTTACATCGTCAAAGCCTACTTGTACGGCAATTATTTCTTCTTCGGTTGCGGTTTCGGCAAGGTGTTTTTGGGCTTCTTGAACGCGCACCCACATTACGTAGTCGAAAAGCATTACCTTTTCGCGTTCCATAAAAACCTTGTTTAGGGTTTCGGGGGTGGTGCCCAGTTTTACGGCAATGCGGGCGATGGAGAAGTTTTCAAAATAGTGTTCCTGAATGTGGCGTTTTGCCGCCATGTGCAGGCGCAGAGAATCCTTCGTGTGGAACTTGCCCACGAAAATGCAAAAATCTTTTAGCGATTTATCAAGGAACTGGTAGGCGTCGTCAATGGTGGTTAGGCGAAGGATGTCGGCGGTTGGAAAATGGCGCGACACTTCGGAAGCGAAGGGCAGGTTTTGCTCGCTGATGTAGCGACTAATGCGGAAAACGATTGTCATTACAATTTTTGCAACCAAGTTTTCAGGCATTGGGCCCGATTGCGCAAGGGCGTTAAAAAGTTCGGAAAGCAAGCCCTTGCAGTATTCGTAATCGCCCACCACGGCGGAGTACACAAGGCGGCGTTCCCTTTCGCTTGGGTAGCGGAAAGTGATATTATTATCGGGTTCGACAAATTCGATTGAAATAACGGCGTGATAGCCCATGCGGTATCGGTAGCCGAAAGCGGCATCCGCTTCCCGTGCAGAAATCGCAATTTCCATCGGTGACGGGTATGTTCGCCCGAGACCGATTGTGCATCGCATTCCCGTTTTGTCAAAGATGGCGTGTTTTATGCGGTCGCCCAGTAAAACTTTTTCCTCTACGGAAAGCCGCCCGTTTACTATAATCGGGATTTCGTGAAAACTGCGGATAAACGCTTTGGATTTATGCTCTCGCAATGCACCGCGCACGGTGTTCAAAATATTGATGATTTTCATGTGCTTCTCAGGCTCGGACAATGCCAGCGCAACACGCTTATAATGGTCTATTCTTACAATAAATACGGTGAAATCCGTTGTGAAGGGGATTTCAAAATATTCAAAGCCGTTTTGAATTTCGCGTTCGCGCTCTATATCGCCGTTTAGCAACGAGCGCAAGAAAATTTCTTCATACAAAAAAATGCGTTGTTGGTAGTCTTCTTCCATGTTTTTTAAAAGCTTGCGATTTTCAATTAATTTTTTATGGTGCGAAACGGCAAGCTCTAAACAGCGGTTCAAATCGCTGGGCTTAACAGGTCTGTACATAAAATCAAGCACGCCAAAATCCCGCCCGCGTTTCATATAATCGGACTCGTTGAACGTGCCATACATTAGAAATTTTATATCGGGAAATTCCTCGTGAATTTCCTTAAACCGCACAAAATGAAGACCGCCGAAAAATCTGATATCTGCCAAAATAACGTCGGGCTTTAAATCGCGCACCGCTTTTAAAATATTCGCGTTAATCTCAGAAACGTGCCCAACTATCCTCACGCTTGAAAACGCGCCGCGTATATGCGTACGGAAATTTTTTATATTATCTGCTTCGCCATCCACCAAAAGGAGGTTCATGTTTTCTCACCCGATTTTTATTATACTTTACGGTTTGCAGAATTGACAAGTATATGTGTAATGTGTATAGTTTAATGGTTTACTTAAATATAATAGAGGAGGTATGTGCGTGGATTACACATCGTACTTGCCGGATATAGATGTTGAAGACGGCAAAGCCAGAGTTATGGGCAACTTAAAGCTTTATTTTCGCTTGATTGGTAAATTTGACGGCGCGAAAATGGCAGGTGCCATTACCGCCGCCATTGAGGCAAAAAATAACAAAGAGGTTGTGCAGGCAACCCATGCATTACGCGGAACGGCTGCAAACTTGGGCTTTCCCGTTGTGCAAAAAATCACAAGCGAAATTGAAGCCTTGGCGAAAGAAGAGAAAGACGGTTCGCATTTGCTGGGCGAGCTTGATACCGCTGTTGCGGCTTTAAGCGGTGCTATCGGAAGGCTTTTGGAATCGCAGTAAGAACCTGCATTCTCGGGAGGATATTGTAATATGAAAAAGTTTTTTGTGTTGCTGTTTTTAGTTGGCTTGTTAGCGGGCTGTTCCGCAGGGCACAACGAATATTTGATTGGCGAATGGCTTTGGGCAGAAGACGGCGCGTACACCTACGTATTCAACTACGACGGCACGGGCGAACGCGGCTTCCCCGAAAACATGGCGGAATTTACGTGGAGTACCAACCGCAGCCGCTTGAACATAAGCCACGAAACTACAGCACGTAACGAAATCCGCGACGAGGTTTGGGACTTTGAAATCTACGAAGGTGTTTTAACCATAACAAATGACAACCGCACCGCAATAGAGCGTGGGCATTCATTTAGTTATTTCCCCGCTATCTTGGAAAATAACGATGCCTTAATCGGCACATGGGCGTGGGAAGATGACCAACAGCTAACATATATTTTCAGCGCGGACGGAACAGGCACACGCGGTTTCCCCGGCGAAAACGACAGCTTCACTTGGGCGGCAGACAACAGCCGTTTAAACATAATCCGCTACATGGCGGCGCAATACGAAGTTCGCGGCGAGTTTTGGACGCTGGAACAAGACGGCAACCGCATTACCATCACCAATTCGCAAATCGAAGACACGTCCCTGAGCCTTGTACGCGTCTCGTAGTGGCTACGGGGATTTATATTCACATTCCGTTCTGCGTTCGGAAATGTGTTTACTGTGATTTTTTATCGTTTGAAATAGGAGAACCAACCCCCCCTCTCCAAAAAAACTTTAATTTTTATGTTGCTAAAGTGATTGCAGAGTTGAAAGATGCGAGAGCGCATCAAATTTTTGCGGGCGGGGTAGATACGGTTTATATTGGGGGGGGAACGCCAACTGCGTTGCCCGCCCCTTTTTTGTGCGAAATTTTGGGGGCGGTGCGGGAATTTCCGCTGTTGGACGGGGCGGAAATCACGGTTGAAGCAAACCCCGGTACGGTGGATTTTGCATATCTTTCCACGCTGAAGGAGGCGGGCGTTACCCGATTGAGTTTCGGCTTACAGGCAACGCAGGAGAATTTACTGCGCGGGCTTGGAAGAGTGCATTCCATGGCAGATTTCACCGCGAATTTCCGCGCCGCACGGGAAGCGGGCTTCGATAACATAAATGTAGATTTGATGTTCGCGCTACCCGCGCAGACCCTTCAAGATTGGCAGGATACCCTTGCGGAAATAGTCGCGCTTTCGCCGCAACATATCTCTGCGTACAGCTTAACCCCTGCGGAAAACACACCCCTCTTCGCCGCAATCGAAAGCGGCAAAACCATCCTGCCCGATGACGAAACCGACCGTACTATGTACCATTATGCCCGTCGCTTTCTTGCAAGCGCGGGCTACGCCCATTACGAAATCTCCAATTTCGCCAAACACGGCTTTGAAAGCCAACACAATATCAATTGCTGGACTATGAAACCGTATATCGGTTTTGGTTTGGGCGCGCATTCCTTTGATGGTAATACACGTTGGCACAACCCCGAAACCATGGCAGAATATCTTTCTTCCACGCCCAAATTGAAAAGTTTTTTTGTAGAGGGGGGTTCGGGGGGAGACCCTTTTTTTTCAAAAAA
>WQSG01000062.1 GCA_009788055.1 Defluviitaleaceae bacterium
AGTGGACACCAAATTCTGCAACTGCCCAAGGTGAAAGTGTGCAAGTTGATTATCGCGGCGCAGGTATTATTGATTCACTGTCCCCGGAATTGGTTAATGTTATTGCGCCTAAACTATTACGCCTATCAGACAGAGCAACAGCGGGATTGTTACTGTCGGAAAACAATGGATTCAGGATGAGCGGTGAGGCTTCGCTGGGTCGGTTATGGATTCCAACCGAGGTAGAGGTTATCGGGCATCCTGTTGTGGGAAGTTCATTTGATACAGGTAACCAAAGGCAATACCCTTTCTTTTTAATAAACAACAGGCGAGGAATCATTATGTCGCGTTCGCTCATGTGGCTTTTAACCTCCGCCAGCGGCACTACTTCCGGTATTGCCGCATTTGAAAGTGGTTCTACCAACGGCGGCGTCCGTGTTGTTCCCGCAAACAACGCGAACTTTCCCGGAAGCTTTGAAATGGGCTTCATGGTGTGCTTCCGAGTCCAATAACCCAAAACAAACGAGGTGATACAATGGAAAATGAATTTGAAACCGAAAAAGACGAAACGCAGTGCAACGAAACACAAGTACGTATAAACGCCCTGCAAATCATGTTGCGGCAAACCAATGACCAATCCATAGCCCACATGGAAGCCGTGGTAGGCGCGTTATTGCAAAAAATGCAACCCGCCGACCGCACCACCGTAATCGAGGAAGTAACCGCCTTTGAAAAGCTTTCGCCCGCCGTGCTAAAAACGGTACAGCTTTGCGGCGAAATACCCGATGGCGAAATCCCACAGCGGCAAGCATGGCGCAACGAACTTGCGGAACTTACCGCCCAAATGGAAACAGCAAACGCATAAAACCACTGCACGGCAATTCTGCGAATTAAATTGCCGTGCAGGTTTTTCTAAACGCAATAAACTCATCTATATAGCCAATAAACAAAAAAATAAAAAACAAAAAAAGTTATCTATTGACAAATTTTCAAAGGAGGTCTTTAATAATGGATAGCTTTATTTCATGGATAGGTGGCAAAAAATCGTTGCGCAATGCAATTTGCGAACGATTCCCCTTATCCGAAACAGAGAAATATGTAGAGGTATTTGGCGGTGCGGCGTGGGTGCTTTTTCACAAAGAAAAACACGCCAATCTTGAGGTTTACAACGATATAAACAGCAACCTTGTAAATCTTTTTAAGTGCGTCAAATATCACCCGAACGCAATAAACGAAGAGCTGGAAAACACTCTAAATGCACGGGAAATTTACGACAACTGCAAATCATTGTACAATTGCGAAGCCCTGACCGACATACAACGGGCGGCAAAATATTTCTACATGATAAAGGCGAGCTTCGGCTCTAAGGTTAGTAATTTTGGTGCAAAAGCGCGGGATGTAAGCAATGCAGAATATCTGGAAGCATTCAAGGCGCGGCTTAAAAAAGTAGTGATTGAAAACAAATCGTTCCAATCATTGATAAAGCAATATGACCGCCCAAACACGCTTTTTTACTGTGACCCGCCGTATTTCGGCACGGAACGCTACTACGATACAGGGGATATTCCGTTTACCAAAGAAATGCACGAAGAACTTGCGGAAATCCTGCGCAACATCAGAGGAAAGGTAATCGTTTCTTACAATAATGACGATTATATCAAGAAATTGTATCACGGCTTTAATATAGAAGAAATAAGCCGTCAAAACAATTTAAGTCGCAACACAGGGCAGTCACAGTACAAAGAACTACTAATAAGGAACTATTAAAAGCCTTATTTTTTTACATAGAATATTACCCATATCGTAATATTCTTACGGTTAATCCGTTTTATTACGCAATGCGTTAATATCTTCCAAGATGGGTAATCTTATTGCCAAATTACTCAACAAAACCCAAAGGAAGATATTGACCATGATAAAAATACACCTATCCCGTATGCTTGGAGACAGGCGCATGACGCAATCGGAATTAGCCGAAAAAACCAAGATACGCCCCGCCACAATAAACGAGATGTACCACGAATTAATAGAGCGCGTAAACCTTGACTATCTAAGCCGAATTTGCGAGGTGCTGGATTGCGAAGTAGAAGAGCTACTTGAATACGTCCCCGACAAAAAGAAAAGAGCATTCGCAAATAACACAAGCAAAATGTAAATAATTGGCAAATTTATCAGGCGTTTATTACCTGTTTAGTCAGCAAACTAAAAAAGGCGGTCAAACAATCTTGACAGCCTTTTTCTATGCAAAAAAATTTCTCATTCTTTGTGCGCATTTTTCTCATTCTTCGCGGCGGCTTACACTTGAGCCAAAAGGCCCGCATTCAATCTTTTCTACATAACTACTCAATCGGGGGAAGCTCTTGGTTTGTGACTCTAATTGTAAATATTTTTTTGCAAAGTATTCAGATTCACTGCGAAAACCTTGTGCCTTAACGGCGGATAATAAAATTTCGCTTGCTTCCAGCCCGCACATCAACGCCGAATATTTTTTGGCATCAAATGGCGGGCTTATGCGAAAAAACTTAGATTTTCCTTTTTTGCAAACTCTATAAAGGCTTCTGCTATGCCGTCTGTCGTTATTCCGTCATGGTTAAACAGGTCATGGTCTACAATTAAGTGACCGTGGTTGTCTAAAATATTTTCCCCTGTTTCTTCGTCTGTTACATATATTTTCTCCCCGCTTTGGTTCTTGCTTGGTTTTTGCATGGTAGCAAAAAAAATGGGGTAATCGTCACGTTTGGGGCATAATTCATCATCCCATTTTTGCACGAATAACACGCTTGTTTTTGTGCCTGTGTGCGGCTTAAATACATTGCCATGCAAGCCAACAACTGCAAGAATGCGGCAACGCTCGGCTATAAAATCTCTAATGCGTTTATCGGTGGAATTGTTGAAACGTCCTTGCGGAAGCACAACAGCCATACGCCCGCCGGATTTAAGGAAGTTAAGATTCCTCTCGATAAAAAGAATGTCCCGCCCAACTTTTGACTGTTGTTTGTTTTTGTCATTCTTGCCAAGTTCATACCGCGCAAGTATATTCCCTTCTTTGATGTCACCCGCAAAGGGCGGGTTAGCCATCAACAAGTCAAAATCAAAGTAAGCATAGTTATCTGCGGCTGTTCCTTTGGGGCGCAACTTTTTTAACTTTTTAAAGCCGTTGTTGTAATTGTCATTCCAATTTTCTTCTTTAACAATCTCGCCCCACCGCCCGTAATCAAGGGTATTTAAGTGGATTACGTTGGTTTGTCCGTCACCTGCAATTAGGTTAAGTGTGCGTGCTACCCGTACCGCTTTTTCGTCAAAATCAATGGCAAAAACATGGTCGCGGACATAGTTAAGTTCCTCTTGTGTTCTTTTGTCTGTGGTAAATCCTTCGCTTTTAGGTCTGCCATTTTTCTCACGTATCGCATTCCATACATGAAAAATGCTGTGGACGGTAAAGCCTGAACTTCCTGCGGCGGTGTCAATGATGTTTTCGTGTTCCTGCGGGTTCATCATTTTTACGCACATATCAATCACATAACGCGGCGTAAAATATTGTCCCTTCTCGCCCTTTTGTGATTTGCTCATAAGATACTCAAAGGCATCATCAACCACATCAAGGTTGTTGTTGAATAACTTTACATCTTGCAAGGCGGCAACACAAATAGCCAAATGTGACGGCGTAAGTTGTATGCGGTCGCTGTCTGTAAAAATGCCCTCCCACTTTCCGCGGGCGGCAGAAAATAATTTTTCAATTTTAATTTTCAGCTGTGTTTCCGTATCGCCTGAATTGCGGAATTTCAAATGATATCCGCTATCATTTGCCGCCGTCATTTCATCATAGAGTTTTGAAAACAACAGCTTGAAAATTTCTTCAAATGCATCAACGCCCGCATTTGCAAGAACTTCGTCCTCCGCTTCCTTGATAATGGAACGCAGAGAGCGTTTCTCGTTTTTGATTTTATCTTTGTGCTTCAGGTCTTCATAGGTTACTTTTTCGTTTAAAACATCCGCAAGGGTTTCGTGTGCCATTGGTAACGCAGAAATATCTTCAAAATGGTTAGGCTCTTTGCGGTGGTAACGCGAATACTGCCCGCCGTTAGTCCAAACCGCTATGGGCGCACCTGTAAAATTGCAATAGGATTTCAACTGCTCTTTACCATCGGAAAGTTTAGGCTTTTTGACCTCGACAATTATATATGGGTCGGTTGGCTTGTCCTTATCCATAATCACAATGTCGGCTCTTTTTACTTCCCGCCCGCGATTAACGGCATATTCCACTTGGATTCGTTCAGTAGGATAGCTGTATGTGTTTATCAGGCGGTAAAGATAAAGCTGGCGTACTGCTTCTTCGGGCGTGAGTTTGATTTCTTTTTTGCGAACAAGGCAATTTATATAGGCGGTTTCTTTCGTTTTGGATGGTCGTATTGTTATATTTTTTTCAACCGCAGTTATTTCATCGGTTGTAAATAAACTATCGCCGTAATTGGATTTTGCAAAAATTCCTTTTATTAACATGGAACGCCTCCTGCCAAAATCGCGTCATAAATGGCGATTGCCGCCGCCGCCTCGAAGCATGGAACGGCGCGGGGGACAATGCATGGGTCATGGCGGCCTTTTACTTCAAGGGTCGCGGGTTGCAGCGTGTTAAGGTCAACGCTTTTTTGCTTGCGGGAGATGGACGGCGTGGGCTTTATTACTGCGCGGAAGATGAGCGGCATTCCTGAAGTTATGCCGCCGAGGATGCCGCCGTGATTGTTTGTTTCGGTTTGAACTTTGCCGTCTTTCACGGTGAACGAGTCGTTTACTTCGCTACCGCGAGCGAACGCAAAACCGAACCCCTCGCCAAACTCTATGCCCTTCACGGCGGGGATTGCGAAAACCAATTGCGAGATGCGGTTTTCCATTCCGTCGAACATTGGAGAACCAAGACCCGCAGGCAAACCCACTGCGGCGCATTCTATCGTACCGCCGATGGAGTCTCCGTCTTGTTTTACCTTTTCAATTTCCGCAATCATTTTCTGTGCCGCGTTTGCGTCAAAAGCAGGAAAATCCTTCTCGCACAGGGCTTTTATTCCGTCTTCGTTTACAAGTGTTTCGTGGAAGGATGCATCATAAATTTCGCCTATGCTTTCGATATGCGCCCCTATGAAAATCCCGCGCCGCTCTAAAATTTGCAGGCAAATTCCCCCCGCAATGCACAACGCCCCCGTAAGCCGCCCCGAAAAATGCCCGCCGCCGCGTAAATCCGCGTTGCCGCCATATTTTACGTGTGCGGTGAAATCCGCATGACCCGGGCGCGGTACGGTTTGCGTGTTTGCATAATCTCCGCTTCTTGTATTCGTGTTTCTGATAATCGCAGTAATCGGCGCACCGCAAGTAACACCGTCCACAATGCCGGACAAGATTTCCGGTACGTCTTCCTCTTTCCTTGGCGTTGCCCACGGAAAACGTCCGGGCGCGCGCCTTTTTAGAAACGCATTAAGTTTATCCATGCAAATTTTTTCGCCCGCAGGAACACCGTCCAGCGTAACCCCAATCGCCGCCCCGTGGGACTGCCCAAATATCGACACGCTAATCCTGTTTTTCCATGTGCTTGACATAATTTGCTCCTCTATTTTTTTTAAAGAAAGACCTTGGGTGACTCCGTCCCCCAATCCCCCTGCAAGGGGACAAGTCCCCTTGACCCCTATCACGAACCCGCGCAAAGCGCGGGTTCAGGCTAAAGTTTTTTGTCGAACTTTTTTTCAAAAAAGTTCGTGGGGGTGTGGGGCAACGCCCCATGGTCTTAACTAAATTCGATTGTCGTGCCTAGAAGTTGCAAATCGTTCCAAAATTGGGGGTAGGATTTGTTTACTGCCTGTGCGCCGTTTATTGTGACGGGCGCGGTGCAGGCGGCGGAAGCTATTGCGGCGGTCATTGCAATGCGGTGGTCGCCGTGTGCGTCTATGATGCCGCCTGTGAGGGTGGGTTTGCCGCTGATTATAAGGCCGTCGGCGGTTTCGGTTATGTCTGCGCCGAGTGCGGAAAGGGTTTGGGCAACTGCCATCAGGCGGTCGGATTCTTTTATGCGTAAGCGGGCGGCGTTTGTTACAACGGTTGTGCCTTCGCTTACGGCGGCAACGGCGGCTAAAACGGGGATTAGGTCGGGGATTGCGCCCGCATCAATTTCCGTTGCGCGGCGGAGTTTTTCGGTTGCGGAAATGGTGGTTGCTTCATATTTAATGTCTGCGCCCATGCGGTGCAGAATATCGAAAATTTCGCGGTCGCCTTGACTGCTGTCTTTTAGAAGGCCGCTTAATTTTATGTTGCCGCCCGGCATTGCGCCCGCGCAAAGCCAAAACGCCCCGTTAGACCAGTCGCCTTCTGTTTCGGCGCGGGCGGGGCTTTTTAACGCGCCGCCAATGTCGTATTCAAAACCTTGCGATGTCTTGGTTACGGCAATTTTTTGCCCGAAGGTTTCTGCGGCGTTTAGTGTCATTTCGATGTACCCTGCGGATTCAATCGGCTCGGTTACGATTAAGCGGCACTGTTCGTCCGTTAATGCCATTGCCATAAGTATTCCCGAAATGTACTGGGAAGAAATATTCCCGGGCAACGAATAAACGCCCGCTTGAAGTTTGCCTTCGCAGAATAGCCCGACGCACGTCGGCGGCTCGCAGAGCCGTTCCGACCGAAGGTCGGAAGCTTCCCCCTTTTCGGGCGTGTCACGCCAAAGCCGAATGCCGTTTTTTTCGAGTTCCGCGTCCAGCGGGGCAAGGGGGCGTTCGGGAAGTCGTCCCTTCATTTCAAACGCGCCGCGAATGCCCAACGCACACACCACGGGCAACATAAAACGCAAAGTTGAACCGCTTTCCCCGCACGGGAAAAGAACGGGCTTGTCTGTGCCAAGCGGCATTTTTTCGCGGTTCACGGGCGTTACACGGAAGCCGTCTTTTTCGCGCACGATTATCGTTCCAAGTGCGGCAAGGCAGTCTATTGTGGCGCGGATATCTTCCGCTTCTGTTTCGCGGCAGGAAATTAGCGTTGGCTCGTTGGCAAACGCTGCGTAAATAAGTAAACGGTGCAAGTGGCTTTTTGATGGAATCGCCGCAATTTCGCCCACGATTCTGCCCGGTTGAATTGTTACTTTCATTGTGTAACGCCCCATTTCTTTAGTCCGTTGATTTTCCGTAGATTGCTGAAAATGATACACCGCATTCAAGAATTTGGAGCGGAATAATCCTTTTGGTTCGATTCGTCTTTTTTTGCGATATCATAGCACTCTTGCAGTAGCTTTTCGGTTGATTCCGAAAGGAGCTTTTTGCAAAGCTGTTTAACTCTAACCCAGTCTAATGCATCGTAATCATGGGCAGAGATGTTTCGGCAGGTGTTTAATGAGCGAATGCCTAGGTCAACCTGTTTTCTTGCAATTTCGTCACTGGTGATATTAGAAAATAGTGAGTGAATATTTATTAAAAATTGCGTAAGCGCGAAGCTGTCATCCAAGGAAAGAATCTCTTGTTCGTCCAAATCTTTTATAAGTTCGTAGATTCTTTTTGTGCGTCTTACATAGTCTTGTATCTTTCCGATTATAATTCTATCTTTCATAGAGCCACACTACTTCCCGTAACATTTGCGCAAAACTTTCACGGCAGAACCATACTTCGTTAGGTTTTGGCTCGCGGGTACTGCAATCGCAGGCCCTGTCGTATCTAACAATATCAACCCGTTTGTTAAATTGATAATCCAACACCTGCCGCACATACTCTCCAAATGTTTCAAGGGCATCTTGAAATTTCCCCTCATTGTTGAGTTTCAGCAAGATATCAACGTCACTGTTTGCGCGCTGTTCGTTTCTTGCAAAACTGCCGACCAGTCCAACGGCAACAATATGGGGGTACAATTTTATTGCATCCGATAAAATATTCACTAAAATATTTACCGTTAGTTTGGGCGGGATTATAGCTTTTTCCATAAAATCAACCTCCCTGCTACCCTTGCGGTTTTTCAAATTTCGTATAATCTTTCGGAAGCGGAATGCCAAACCGTTCGCATAATGCTTTTACATCGCGGTAATCGTTTTCGTCAATGGCGTAGCCTGTGTGAAATTCGACTGCCGTGGCGGGCGGAATACACTTCACTGGATAGCCTTCGATTGTTCCGCGCCCTGTTAGCTGGTGCGGCTCATAGGCAACACCAAAAATGTGTTTTCCGTTTTCATCAAAGGTGTACGAGTGAATATCAACCAAGCGACCGCGGCTGTCGCCAAGAACAAAATTGCATTCCCGTGTATCGTCACGGGGGATATCTTTGAATCCGCGGCTTTCCAAAATTTCGCGCAGTTTTGGCACAAATTTGTGGGGCAGTGCAATATCAAGGTCGTCATGCTTTCGCGTTTGCGTACCAAGAAGCGCGTCCACGCCCCAACCGCCGTCTACGCAAATTTCGATGCCGTTTTGCTCAAACAGTCGGATTAATTCTACCGCGTCTTGGGCGGTCATTTCGGGTTTTTTTGGTTCGGTTGGGCGGGTGAATATCGTTTCCATTGCGCCCCATGGTGCGAGTTGTTCGTTAATTTTGGTGAAGCCGTATTTTTCATAAAGATTAACGTGGTCGCTGATAAGATATACATTTTGAAAGCCGATTGATTTTGCGTATTCTGCGGCGCAAGCACACAGCTTTTCGCTGATTCGATTGCCTCTGAATGTTTCGCAAACGAAAATGAACCCGATGTAAGGGGTGTATGGAAGGTTTGGTATGCAGTCGGTTTTAGAGAGCGTGCAGTACCCCACAATTTCGTTGCCAGACAATGCAACAAAAACCCGTTCCCATCCCGAAAAATGATGATTCTTCATCTTCTCCGAAAGTTCCGCGCCCGCCTTCCATGAACAGGCGTTGGCGTAATCGGCCAGTTTCGTCCAAAGAATATCGTCACCGGTTAATGCCCTAATTTCCATTCTACGCCATCCACTCAAGAAGTTCGCGTACAGGGATTTTTTTCAGTTCGCAGTTGCCAACGGAAACGGGAATTACCTCCGTAATGGTATCGCCTGTGCGTTTTTTGTCTTGTAGCGCGGCATTAAAAATCGCGTCTGTGGGGAAGTTTGTGCTGTTAGGCAGATTAAATTTTTGCAACAGCCCGTCCAAAACATCCAAGCATTCTTGCGGGCAGACGCCTTTTTTCACAGCGGCGCGGGTAATAATGCTCATGCCGATTGCAACGGCATTGCCGTGGGAAACATCAAAGTTGCTTAATTTTTCAATGGCATGGCCTATAGTATGCCCAAAATTCAGCAACTGCCGTTCGCCCGTGTCAAACTCATCTTTTTGAACCACATCGCGTTTTATGTTTACATTCGCCTCTATGATTTCGGTTATGTTTCCATGAACATCGCCCGCCGAAAGAACGCGCAACAAATCCGCGCTTCTAATCATGCCGTGCTTGATTACCTCTGCCATGCCGTCGCTGAAAATTTCGGGCGTGAGGGTTTTAAGTGTAGAGGGGTCGCAAATAACGGCGGCGGGTTGCTTGAACGCGCCAACCAGATTTTTGCCCGAGGGGATATCTATGCCCGTTTTGCCGCCCACGGAGGAGTCCACCATTGCAAGCAAAGTTGTAGGCACTTGCACGAAGGGTAATCCGCGCAAATATGTTGCCGCCGTAAAGCCCGTTAAATCGCCGACAACGCCGCCGCCCAGCGCAATTAACGCATCACTGCGGGTAATTTGATTTTCCGCAAGCCAATTTTGCAACGCAAAAAACTGCGCCGCGCTTTTAGATTTTTCGCCGGGCGTTATCGTAAAGGAAATCACATTAAAGCCCTCGTTTACAAGGGATTCTGCAACGGTTTCCTCGTAAAGCGCGGCAACGGTTTCGTCGGAAACAATGGCAAAAGTTTTCACTTTTTCCATAGCCATGTCCGTTGTTTTTAACGTCTCGCCGATTTTTTTTAATATGTCGTTCTCAATGATAATTTCATAGTTTTTGGAAGTTGCCCCCGAAAATTCCACTTGCACTGTTTTTCTCACGGGCCGTCAACCTCTCGTTTTATGCGGCTTCCTTCGTCCAAAAGCTCGCGCAGTTTTTTAGGGTCGTTGTCCTTTAGCGCGTCTCGGTATTTTTCCGCCGCCTGTATAAAATAGTTAAATTCGTCCAGCAAAAATTCTTTGTTTTCCAAAAAAAGTTCCGTCCACATATCGGGGTCAAGCCTTGCCACGCGGGAAAGGTCGCGGTAACTGCCCGCCGAATACCCTTTGTGACGCGGTGCGGTGGGGCTTTTAACAAACGCATTTGAAATAATGTGCGGCATTTGCGAAGCGAATGCAATAATCTCGTCATGCTCTGCGGCGGTTGCAACGGAAATGCGCCCGAAACCAAGCGGTTTAAGCAATGTTGAAATGTCGTCTAAAAGTCTGATATCGTCATTTGTCGGCGGAACAATAACCATTGGCTCGCCGTCAAATAAATCTTCGCGGCTGAATTTAAAGCCCGAGCGGTGCAAACCCGCCATCGGGTGCCCTCCAACAAAGGTGAAGCCGTGTTCTTTTGCCATTGGGAAAAGCTCTGCGCAAACGCGCCCTTTTGTTCCCGCGCAATCTATGACGGTTGTGCCTTTTAGTAATCCTTTTTTCGCCTTGTCGTATACCCAGTTGATTACGCCTTGTGGGAAAATTGCAAGCAAAATGCAGTCGCAGTTTATTAATTCTACGTCTGTAAGTTCTCCGTCAATTGCTTCTGCAAGTTTTGCAAATTCCACGATAGACCTGTCCAAATCACTGCCAAGCACGGTAATGCCCTGCGTCCGCTTGTACGCCTTCGCCAAAGAGCCGCCGATTAGCCCAAGCCCTACAATTCCTACGCGCTTCATTCTTCCAACGCCTTGTGCAGCTTTGTAATTTTCTTAGACAGCTTTGCAAATTCCTTGGGCGTAAGGGATTGCGCACCGTCACACAGCGCGTTTTTAGGGTCGTTGTGAACCTCCACGATAATGCCGTCCGCGCCCGCGGCAACGGCGGCAAGAGCCATAGACGGCACGATATCCGACCGCCCCGTTGCGTGTGACGGGTCTACAATTATCGGCAGATGCGTCAGCTTTTTCAAAATAGGAACGGCAGATAAATCCAGCGTGTTGCGCGCATAATCTTGCTCGTATGTGCGAATGCCGCGTTCACACAAAATGACGTTTTCGTTTCCGTTCGCCATTATGTATTCCGCGCTCATTAAAAGTTCTTTTAGTGTACCCGCAAGCCCGCGCTTAAGAAGAATCGGGGCTTTCGTACTGCGTCCCAATTCTTTAAGAAGGTCGTAATTTTGCGTGTTTCTCGCGCCTATTTGAATTACGTCAATTTTCTTTTCGATGAACTCGTCCAAATTGTGAAGATACATTAATTCCGTGACAATCGGCAGACCCGTTGCTTCCCGCGCTTCAAGAAGAATCTCCAGCCCCGCGCTTCCCATGCCTTGGAAATCATACGGCGATGTACGCGGTTTGAACGCGCCGCCACGCAGAAAATTAGCCCCCGCAACCTTAACATCCTTTGCGATGCCCGTAAGCTGTTCGCGGCTTTCCACAGAACACGGCCCTGCAATAAGCGCGAAGTTTCCGCCGCCGATTTTCGGCCCAGTTCCCGATTCCAAATTAACGATAGAATCCGCAGGGTGCATTTTCCTGTTGCTTGCCTTAAACGTGTCGTTCATGTCTGATGCGGATTCTACAATGTCAAGGCTTTTGAGCATATCCATGTCGATGCATTTTGTGTTTCCTATAAGTCCAAGTACATTTTGTTTTTCGCCGTGAAATTCACGTACAATTAATTCCTTATCCGAAAGCCATTTAATTAGATGGTCAATTTTTTCCTGCGAAACATCCGGCCGAATAACTACAATCATACACAACGCTCCCTGAAAATTTCTAAGATTAATTCTTTGTGTATTTTGTCATTCTTGCGCGGATTTGTCAAACGAAAGCAATAGTTGATGCCCGATAATTTTTTTGTGTAACAGGCGTGTAAGTTGTTTTTCGGCGGGGGTGTCGGCGGCTGTGTCTATGAGATTTGCCAGTGCGGTTAGGCTTTTGTTTTCGCGGAAAATGGCGAGGGCTGTGGCGTTGGGAATTTCCTGTTGCGTTTTTGCTTCTTTGGGCGTGAAATTTTCCTTGAAATTTTCCGCAAGAAGCGCGGTGTATAATTCAAGACGTATTTTAGAATCCCTTGCAAGAATTGTGAAGGGTTCTTTTTTTTCCCGCTCCGCAAAATTGGCATACAAAACCGAGGAGTAATACTCCTCATGCGCCAGACGCTTTAGAATTTTCTTTGCCCTTGGCGGCAATACAGGAGAGGGATTTTGTTCCGTAGCGGGCGGCGCGATTTGTACGGGAATCATCGGCGTGCGCGTGCCGAATGGTTGCGGCGTGGGGGTTGTCTCCTTCTGCGGTGTTGGCGGTGCTTCTGTTGGCATTGCTTCTTGCGTTTTTTGGGCTTCTTGTGCTTTTGGCGGCTCGGGCATTTTTGGTATTATTCCCGGATTTTTTTCGCGTAGAATTTTCATGATGTCGTCATCCAGCGGCTCGTACCTAACGCCATCGGGCAGGGTTTTGTTCATGCGGCGGAATTGCTCTGCGGCCTTTTCCGGCGGAAGTTGCTCTGTGGGATAGGGTGGTGGTTGCATTTGCGGAAACTGCGGCGGTTGCGGAGCTTGCATAGGTGGCGCAAATTGCGGCATCGGTGGCATTGGCGAATGCATGGGGCGTTGCGGCTGTTGCATTTGCGGCGGTTGTTGCATTTGCTGTTGCATCTGCGGAATTTGAATCGGTTTCAGCAAATGTTGCAACGGTGCCATTTTGTGCGGCGGCAAATTTGGGCGCGACAAAGGCTCCACTCTCACGGCGCGTCCCGGATTAAGCGGGTATAATCTAAGCCCGTCACTTGAACTGTGGGGCGGCTCGTTTCGCATTTCGGTTCGTGTTTCGGGTTCGTTCGCACGTTTAAAAAACGCGGTTGGCGCAGGCGGAAAAGTTAAAGGCATAGCAACTCACTCCTTTTGTGATATACTATGCCTTTTTGTTTGAAGTTGTGTAAATGTAACTTTCCAAGGCAAGGCTAATTTTATGAAAGGAATGGTATTCACATGAACGGACGGTTTGAAGGCTGGTATTTCAAGCATCAGGTAGCGGGGAAGTCGCTTGCGGTTATCCCCGGGCGGGCAGATGACAGCGCGTTTATTTGGGTTATTACGGATAAAAAATCGTATTCCGTTTTGTACCCGCTTTCGGAATACGATAAACGCGCAGACCGCATTCGCGTTGGCAACAGCACGTTTTCTGCATCGGGGATATCAGTGGATATTCAAAGCGCGGAGCTATCTTTGGTTGGAAACATTATGTACGAAAATCTTACGCCAATCCGCGGCGATATCATGGGGCCGTTCAGATTTTTCCCAATGGAATGCCGCCACGAAGTAATAAGCATGAATCACGCCATTCACGGCACGGTTATTTTGAATGGCGAAACGCAGAATTTCAGCGTCGGCAAGGGGTATATCGAAGCAGACAGCGGACGCTCTTTCCCGTCGGAATACACATGGATACACAGCAACGCATTTGAAACAGATTGTTCCATAATGGTATCGGTAGCGCGAATCCCTTTTTACGGGCTGCGCTTTTGGGGCTGTATCTGCGTGGTGATGATAAACGGGCGCGAATACCGTCTTGCAACATACAAAGGCGTAAAAATTCAACGCTGTGAACGCGGTGCAATCGAACTGCGGCAAGGGAAATTCCGCCTGCACATTTCCATCGGCGAACACACAGGGCAGATTCTTCCCGCGCCAAGTTCAGGCAAGATGAGCCGAAGCATACGGGAAACCCTGTCGTGCCCCGCGCACTTTCGGTTTACGCAAGGCAACAAGTGCTTATTCGAGGGAACAAGCGATTATTCAAGTTATGAATACATGATGGATACCACGATATTATAGGGAGTAATTTGTGAAGGGTTGAAATAATGCAACTGATGCTTGTTATGCACGTTTGCCAGCCTCAATCTTCCACGACATTTGCAACATACATTCCTTTTTTCACGAGTTCATCATATACATCATAAACAATCATTCCATCAATTTCGACTGCATTTGCTTGTCCGGGGAATTCATAGGAAAAAGTGTCCCATGCAGTTAGGAGTTTTTCAGTTTGAGTAAGACCATGTTTTTCAAGAAATTCAATATAGTCTGTCGGTGCATGACTAAAGATGCTTGCAATTTTATATTTTTGGATATAAACCCCATCATTTGTAACGTGTGAGTAAATCGCAAATTTCGAAATGCCATCATTCAATAGTAACTCACCATATAATTTGAAAATTTCACCTATTTGTCTTTTAGATTGCTTGTCTAAGTAACAAATTTTTTTATGGAATGGAGAAGTATCATCTTTTCGTAATTCAATTTCTTCATGTTCCGATAGTGGTATTTCAAGAACAAAAAATAATGGCTCAGAGAGTTGCTCCACAAATTCATTAATAAATAATTTGAATTTCTCAAAACTCATATTGAATAAAATGCTTGTTTCAAAAACTTGGAACTCTTCTTTTATTTTTTCCGGGAAAGGAATTATATTGCCGGAAGCAGTTTGAAACATAGAATCAACCCTTTCCTAAAATTGCAGTTGCTATGTTTTGCAATTATTCTGTAAATATTATATCAGCTCCTATTTGCTGTGCAAGCACGTTAAAACGACAACAAAATAATCACAACGTACACGCACATTATGCCAATCAGTGCGGCGGCGTTAAACAGCATTGCCATGTGTTTGCCTATGCCGTCCATGAGGGAGACTAGGCGGGGGTCTGCGATGGGTTGCAAAAATGCCGCGGCTATGCGGTACACCAGCGAAATCACAAACATTTTCAAAAGAGGCGCGGCAATCACGAAACAAAGCACCAAAACCAAAGCGATAAGCACGCCGCTTCTTGCGGCTTGGCTGAAATTCACGACAGTATCCACGGCGGCGGTTAGTGCGTTGCCAACAACGGGAACTGCACCCGCCACGCTTCGGGAAGTGCGGATGGTTGCGTTGCTGATAATGGGTGCAGAAAACCTCTGGAGGGTCAGCAAAAACGCAAAGGTTGCTAAAATGCCTTTCAACGCCCAGTTTCCGATTTGGCGCAGTAAAGCCGCCATTTTTCCCAGTTTATGCCCATCGGGCGAAATTTGCCCCGTGATATCCAGCGCGGCAGATACAAAAACTATGGGGATAAACACGGCAGAAATAAACCACGCCACAAGTTGAAATGCAAAATACAGCATGGGATGAAACCCCGCCGCGCCAACAAAATTTCCGCCCATAACCATAAGCCCAATCATAAGCGGGATGGACGCAAGCATTATGGCACTAACCAGCGAAACCAACCCGTTTAGAATTTCCACGCTGATATAAAATGAAGAAACAGCCAACAAAACCGCCATCAAGTATGTTACATAAAATCCTGTTTCGCCCGCAGACTTGTGTTTAAACGCCTCGGTTAAACAGCTCATAAGCGCGCCCAAAACAGCAATCACAACCAGTTGCCGAATTATATTTCCGTTTGCCAAAAGCTCTGCGAAAACAAATTCCCCAAATGCCGAAAAAATCCCGTTCGGCGTTAGATTAATCTGTCCCGTCAGCGCGTCGCGTACCAAATCCGAAAAGCGCGGCATACCCGGCCTGTCCAAAATTCCGATATCGTAACGCTCCAGACCTATCAGCCCTATTACTTCTTCAACGTAATCCACCGCCCCGTTCATGGTAGTAACCCCGTTACAACCCGCACAATGTCTACCACTACGGGCATTGCCATCACTAAAATAATTACTCGCCCCGCAAGTTCTATTTTTGCCGCAATCGCGCTTTCGTTCGCGTCTGCGCAAACGCTTGCGCCAAGTTCTGCAATATACGCCACGCCAATTACTCTAAGAACCAGCGACGTATACGCGCCCAAGCCCTCTGCCATCTCCCCCAGATGCCGCACAAAACCAATCGCTTCCGCAAACATCGGCAGAATCATCAAGAATATAATCACGCCAACCGCCAGCGATGTAAGCACCGCCAGCGCAGGGTTGTAACTTTTCATCAGAACGGCAAGCACCATTCCGATTATCCCGATAAACGCAATCTGAAAGATACTCATAGCTCAAACATAACGCGCAAATGCGTAAATAAATCTGCAATATGACCCACAATCCAGAAGAGAACCAGAACGATACCCGCGATTGTTACCATGGTTGCCTGTTCGTCACGCCCGCCGTTTTTTAAGACTTGATTCAGAACCGTCACCAGTATGCCAACTGCGGCTATTTGAAATAATAAGCTGATATCCATGAAAAATCCTCCTTTGTATTTACCACAAGACTACGGTTATTAGCAGGCCGCCGATTACGCCAAGGCTTTGGTACATTCGTTTGTTTTTTGCGGATGAAGCGGCAAGTGCGGCGGCTTTTTCATCAATGTAGGAAACGGCGTAGTCTATGGCGTTTTTTTGCATTTGCTTGTCCAAGTAGCCCAGCGTTTTGCCGAAGTCTTCAAGAACGGTGCGGTCTTCGCGGGCAAGGTTTGTTGTGTCTTGGTTGGTTTCCATTGCTTCCAGCCAAAGCTGGTATGCTGTTTCGCCCTCGCCTTCCGAAAGCAATTGCGAAAACCGTTCAAAAATTTGCGAAACACCATGGCTTGTCCGTTTGGCAATATTTTCGCAGGCATCTGCCAGCGTTGAGCGCATATATTCAATTTCGGATGAAAGAATAAGTAACGCCTTTTTAAACTCCAGCAAATCTTGTACGCGAAAACTCTCCTTCGCGGAAAAATACATCCCAAGCCCCACACTGCCCGCCATCACAAGCAATGTGCCTGCAATTCTGATAAGCATTCACAACACCCCTTTTCATTAGTCCTAGAAAAATATATGACAAGCCCTGCACGATTATGAAAAATTTGGTATAGTGTTAGAAGATTTTTTTATGTAGGAGATTTTTTCGCATGAATACAGAAAACAACCCTGATGAAAATGTAAAAATAAATTGTATGCACTGCATTCACTACGCAAATACGTGGAATGTTAAATTCCCGCGTTCGTGTAGATATTTTGGTTTCAAGTGCGCACAAATGCCCTCTGCCGTTGTGTATGAAAGCTCCGGCGAGCGGTGCGGTTACTTTGCGGATAAAAGACGGAAACGGTAATAAAAAAAGCGGACATGGGTAGCCGCTTTTTTGTTTCAAAGGCAGGGGTTACTTGTTTGCAAGTTGCGCTTGGAGACGAGCTATTATTTCCGCTTGTTCAGCGATTGTCGTTTCCGCTTGCTCCAGTTTTTGCCTATCTTCTGCGCGTTCCTTGTTGTAAAAATAAATTTCATCTTTTCTGCGCTGGTAGGCTTGGCGGATAATTTTATCTTCGCTTTGTCTTTGCAATGCTGTTACTGCCATTTGGATTTCCTCCTCCTCGATACACGCATTTTCGATTAGGGCTCTTGCTCTTTCTTGCTTATTGTAATGCCATACGCAATTGGCTTGCTGTTTTTTTGTGGGCGTTTCTAACTGTTGCCATTATAACATAAATCATTGTAGCTTCATATGCTGAAACCACACAATACTGAAAGTTTACACCGTATAAAATCGGTTGCTCAATTCACACTAAATACGAAACACTTATTGTTTACATTGTCAAGGTATTTCTATATAATGGGTGAGTGTTGTTGCGTTGAAGTTCAAAGTTTGCCTAATGGCTATAATGCTTCGTGTGAGGTTTTTTGATATGTAGTGGAATTTCGAGTTGTGTTAATACGAAAGTGTGCTACAGAAAGGTAGTTAAAAATGATAAACGACGAAAAATTAGAGGCTCATTTAATTAAACATCTTAAACTCTACCAATCAATATCAGCACCTATTATTCGAATAATTGCATTCATAATAGTTGCTTTGTTTATGTATATTTTTCACTTGTTATTAATATTTGTGATTCATGTTATTGGTATTTATGCAGCTAGTGCAAGATTTAGTCTATTAGCATTCCTATTTTTCATTTCCGCATATTTTCTGCCCATAGGCTTGACTGGGTACATAAAAAACAATATCCCGAAAAGCCTTGTCCTGCGGGCTTTTTTTGATTTACACCGCATATAATCAGCCATAGCCATTATATGAGAGGTGTAAATAAATGGATAAGCGGGAAACACCCGCAAAAGAAAAAATCGTTCTTCCCAAAAATCTAC
>WQSG01000063.1 GCA_009788055.1 Defluviitaleaceae bacterium
CCCCCCCTGCACCGTTCCCGCCATATGTTCTGACATTGAAATTAACAGACGCTTCCGTGATAAATGTTTCGGCGGGTATCGTGAAGCTGTTGGTTGTTCCTTGTATATTAACGTTTGTTGTTTCCGTGCTGCCTGTTTGCCAAAATTGCAATAAAGACCATAACTGCGGGTCAACCACCCCGCCTGTTTCACTTGCGGGGCGCGGATTATGTTCCCATGAAATCGTTATTGGGTTGTTTCTGTTCTGTGAAGTCCCTCTGGGTGATAAATTTATAGGGGCAAGCGGAGGATTTGTCGTCACCGTAATATCCCTATGCACCGTAGAACTTGTAGACATTGCTGGCGGCGTAAATGGTATATCACTTAATGTTCCTGACCATGCAAATGCGGATATCCGAATTATCCCGATGCCTATGATTTCATTTGCGGGTATTGTAAATTCAAATGTGTTTCCGTTAATCAATGCGTTGCTGTCATTCTGCATCCAGCCAGTGAAGCCGGAGCGGAGAGGTGTTCCGCTGTGATTGAATACCCCCACAACAAGGGTTCTGTCAATCCAGCCGTTAAACACAACTGTAATACGCATTGGTATACCCGTGTTGGTTCTCCTGTTATGGGTCGCGCCGGAAGGGGGCGTATGAATTGTTGGCGACTGCTGTGCCATAGCTATACCCCCATCACCGCAACACGGCTTTGTGTTATGCTTTTGACAAGTTCAATTACATCTGCCATATCTTTAACGGATTTTGCGTCAATAACAATAGAACCTTCACTAAAATTGTAAATGTTTTGTGCTTGCGCATTCTCTCTATCTTGACCCGTAAGTAACTGTGAGTGATTTGCACTGTGAACTTTCGTGCCAACAGGAAGTTCCACAATTTCCGGCCCGCCACCGTCACCAACCCATGCTCGACCTCCGCGATGGTGCATTGTTCCGGTTGCATAGCGCGGGAGGTTGTTTACCTGTCTTTGCATTGCAAACGCGCCCTGTTGTGAACTTTGGGTTGCTTTCTTAATTTCATCACTTGCGGAACGCGCCCGACCTGCAATCGCCGCTATTGCAACAGCTACGGCAATTGCCGCCGCCGCTACTATCATTAACTTGGGTGCCATCATCATTGATGCAAAACCCAGAGATTTTCCACCGACAGCCGCCGCTTTGCTCGATGCCGCAAGCTTTAGATTTGTACTGGAAAGCAAAGTGTTTGATTTTGCAAGTGCTGTATTTTTAACAGTCAATCCCCCTGCTTTCCCTATTGCAATCATTCTTGACTGCGACAATACGCCCGCCGCTTTTGCCGCATTAAGGTCTGCGGCGGTTAAAAGTTTGCGCTTCACTGCTTCCGCCGCATATGCTTTTTGCAATGTACCGGACATTAGTAATTGCTTTGCTCTTGCCGCCGAAAGTTTCCCGCTGCCTATCGCCGCTATATTTTCTGCAACCGTTTGTGCGCCTGTAGCTTTAAGTACCAAACCTTTCACTATCAAATATGATTGCTGTACCCGCTTAAGGCCTTCGATTGTTTTAACAAGACCGCCTAATGTTAATGCAAACCCGCCCACAATGGATATTGCCGTTATGGTTTCCGGATGGATGCCAGCAACCATTTCAATAAACCCTGCCAAACGGTTTGCTACGTCGTCAAATGCGCCGCCGCCCTCTATCATTGTGTTTTTAAGGCTATTGATTGAACTTCTTAACCGCTCCCCGGAAGACTCTTGCAATATTTCAAGTTGTCCGTTTATGAATCCTGTGGAATCAGACAATGCATCTACGTGTTTCCTAAATACGTCGGCTTCCTGCATGAGTATGCCAAATCCTATACCGGCATTTGCCCGCCTAAAAAGCTTCTCGTATTCTGCACCCAGTTGCCCGCTTGAATTTGCAAGATGTATAATGCTTCCTGTGAGTCCATGGGATTGCAAAAGCTGTCTTCCCCATGCAATGCCAAGTTCGTCCGCCGCTTCTTTCGCATCATTTGACGGCTTTATCATTTCTTCAAGGACAAACCGTAGCATACGTTGTGCTTCCTGCGCAGGTATGCCGGCGGCTGTAAGGGCAGACAGCGCGGCAACGTATTCGCCCGCTTCGATGCCCGCATACCTCAATGTGGGGGAAATTCTCTCCAACGACCCGGTTATATCCCTTACGCTGATATTTCCAAGGGCTGTAGCTTTTGCAACCTTGTCTACAAATACGGTTTGTTCTTCAAGGCTCATATTGAAAAGCAATGCGGCCTGCGTCACAAGCTTTTGAGATTCTGCCATGCTTATATTGCCATGCCGCGCAAGCCCGGCGGCGTTGGATAATGCCACACCCAAAGTATTAGCACCTTGCCCTGCACTAATCATGTTTGCGGCAGCGGAAGCAATCTCTCCTGCGGAAATATTAAATCTATTTGAAACGCTTAATATTTTCGGTTCAATGTTATCTATTGACTCACCTGCGGCGGCGGCAGCCATTCTAACCCTAACCATTTCATCATCAAAATTAAGTGCCATCTTTCCGGCCGTAACGCCAACGCCCGTAAGTACCGCGCCTGTAGCAAGAAGCCCTGTTGCCACGGCATCAATATCAACACCCGCTCTTTTTGCAGATGCACTAAAATCATCAAATCCGGTGATAATTCCGCCAAGTATACCTTTTTGCCTTTCCAGTGCATTATCTGTGCTGGCTAATTGGTTCTTTAATTTCCCAAGGGATTGCTCTGCTTTATTCAATTCATTTTTCGCATTCATCGTTTCTTTTGCGTATGCACCCAAAGAATCTTTTTTATCATCGTATGTTTTTTGAAGTTCGGCAACTCTTTTACTCTGCACTTCAATTTTTTTAGTCAATACCTCTTTTTGCAGTGCTACCTCCTGCGATGCCTTTCCGTTTTTCCTTATCTCTGTGGCATTTTTTTCAAATTCGGAGTTTAAGGCTCTCATTGCGGATTTTACATTTTTTTCTCCTCTGTCTACTTGCGAAGTATCAAAATCAATTGTGATGGTACGCCTAAAACCCTTCTTTGCCATTTTAATCCCCTCCCGCCAAAGATTGCGCCATTCTGCTTATGCTACCCATGGTTTTTACTTCTTGCACCTGTACCGTGCCGCCCTGTGCCGTTGGTTCGTCTTCTCCAGATTTAAAATATTCATCAATTAAAAATAAAATCTTCCGCAATGTACTTTTATAAAAAACTGTTTCCGACTGCTTCATTTCAATAACAAAGATGTAGTAAAGGTTGTCCCATTTTATACTGGTCTGCTTTCCCGCATTTTGTTTACTGCCGGAATTAAATTTTTTTTTAGTTCTTCTTCATCAATTTCGCCAAAGCTTTCCCCAAAAAGATTCATTATTTCTGTCATAAGCAACACGCCGCCGCCAACAATTATTGCCCGCGCTTCATCCAGCGTGACGGAAGTGTCAAAAGTTTTCATCCCGCTATACAAAATTTTCGCGGCAAGCTCATAAGGACGCGCTATTTCTTCGTTTACCAGTTCCGCCAAATCTCCAAATTCTTCCTGTAGGCATATCATGGCTTCCACATTAAACGCCGCTTGACGGGTACTGCCGTCCGGAAATTCCATAATTAGCGGTTCAATTGGTGTTACTGCAAATTTTTTAGGCATGGAAATCCTCCAATTTTTTAGCGCAAAAGTAGTAAAAAAAGAGAAAAAATACTTGACATGGCACAATACAATGTGCTATAATAAATTCAGAAAGGAGGTGAGAACAGTGGACGACATAAGTGAGATTCTTGGCATAATAAAGGACTTGCTACAAATTGCCGTGTTAGTCCTTACAGCCTGCAAACTGTTAAAGAAGGACAAACGCGAGCAACCAGATAACAAGTCCAATCGCAAAAGCAAAAGGGGGCGATAAGCCCCCTCCCCATCGGGGGAACTCATTATAACGTCTGCTGTAAAAAATGAAAAGAAAAACAATCGCTATAATTTTGATTGGGCTGGTTATCTTAAACATCTTGGATGGCAGCTTCAACAATCCAAGTTTGCTGGATTGGGCTAAAGTGCCACTGTTTATCCTGTGCTTTGTGTTGCTTTTCAGGAAGGATGAGGACAATGCGGCTTAAAGAAATCCGCGCCGGCAAGGGCTTGTCTGTCCCAAAATTGGTTGACCTTTCAGGTGTACCACGGCGTACAATTCAAGAAATAGAAAAACGAGGGGATTGCATGGTATCAACTGCAATCAAGCTGGCAAACTCATTGGGCGTTACCCTTGACGAATTATGCAATGCGCAAGATGATTAACTATCTTCCGTGATGCCTGTAGGAAGAGCGTTGTCTTCCGCCGGAACTATGCTACCCTCCGGCGGAACGGCAGGCACTGTTTTTAAAAATTCCGCAACATCAGATTCGTTAAAGTCGGATTCTGTGTCCGTGGTATCTGCGATATATTCATAGTCACCGTTATATTCCAGCGGAAATGATGCCACGGTTAGTGAATCGGTGCTGTAATTAACTGTGTCTGTAGTTTGCTGGATGTTTTTGTTTGATGGTGAAGCAAGGCATTTTGGCAACCATGTCACTTCTACCCCGCCGATTAAATCAACAACCCAACCCATTGCAAACTCTTTGGGTTGCGCATTTACATTACTGCGACGTATCCCGTTTATATATTTTTGCCCCTTCATCTTAGAAAGTACCTGCGGCGGTATCATGTTATGGTCGAAGGTAACATCATAGCCGCTTACCCTGTTTTCTTGATGCCGCGCCCGTCCATCGCCGTGCAGTGCTGCCGATGCAACCCGTGGCGCAAGCTGTATTTGCATTGTACCCGGGATTAGTATTGAGTCTTCATAAGTTGCACCTTCTGACCCGTCTGTCACCAAAAATGCTATACGAACATCCCGCACGTTTATCCTTGCTACCACTTTTTTCTTTTCATTCATGCTAATTCCCCTTTTCGTATTCAATGTAAAATACCAGCGATTCGCTGTAGATACCTGCGTGGTGTTCAAAATCGTAATCCCCCGGGCGGGACTTGAAACCATGCGCACGCATACGGTTTTCTATTTCCGCCGGAATGCCTTTTGTGTTGGCATCTTTTGTCCATAACGTCACTTGGCAATAAACCTCTTCGCGTATAGGTATTCCATCACCATACAGTGAAGGTCTGCGATTATAAAAGTGATATGACACGCCGGGTATGCTTTGGGGGCGGGTTATGTGTGTCACAGGAAGCGTTATGCCTTCAATTGTTATATCTCCAAGTGCTTTGAAAACCACATCTACTAAGTCCATCGGCATCATCCAAATTCTTCTTTGAGCGCAATATCAAGGATGGAGTCAAATTTGCTTTCCGCCTCGCTCATCGCTTTTGTCATGAAGTTAGTAGCCCGCCTGTTTTTGTAACCGCCGCCATCTACTAAGTGCCAAAGCGTACCCGTTGTCCGTGTACCACTAACACGCACTTGCTTGTGTCCGTAGCTTTTATCCTCCACAAGGCGACTGCTAACATCGTCAACAAGTCGAGTGCGCCCATCATGCCGTCGCGGGTTGGATGTATCTTGCGGCATATGACGCATTATTGCTTTTTTTGTTTCGCGTCCTGCCTTACGCAAGAATTTATCCCGCGCCTTTTCGGTATCAGCGGTTATATTGCTAAGGAACTTTTCAATTTTATCGCTATCATGATACCTAATTCCAGCCTTCATCCGCGCACACCGCCCCCGTTAAAAGCATTGTCCACTGCTTCATATTGTCTAAATCTTGCACCGCAAGCACTTTGTACAACTTGTCGCCAAACTCTACAGCCATATCAGTGGAAAGGTCTTTTCTGTGGCGTATGATAAATTGCTTTTTTTCCAAGATGTTAAGGGTTTCCATCGCGTTCCATCGCGCTGCTTGAATTTTATCCTCGCGCTTGGTCCACACATTACATAGAAATTCTACATTTTCGCGGGAAGGGTTAAATATTTGGTGCGCCCCCTGTGGCGAAATCACCTTGTAAAGCCCTATTCTTTCACGAAGTTTGCCAACAGTCATACTATGCCGCCTTTAATTGTAAAATAATGCTTTGCAGCGCGTGAGAAAACCCGTCCATTTTTTGCGCACCGTCTCTGTTTTCGTAGTGAACCGCAACATACAACATCACTGCTAAACGGTACAAGGGCGTGTTGCAAACAGCAACCCCGGCGTTTTTAAGGTATTCTTTTGCCGCGCACATTAACATTTTTAACTGTGCGTCATCGTGGTCATGGTCAACTCGCAGATATTCTTTGAGTTCGTCAAGGTTACTGCGTTTTTTCTTGTCGCAATTAGTTGCGGGAGTACTCGCATCATCTGGCATAGTTGGCAGCTCCTTGCTTCATGCTACGTTTTCTGCTTGGGAGGTTTTGGTTTTCGCTTGCTGGCACTGGGCGCGGGTGGTTCGTCCGGGGACGAATTGGAGGGCGTTAGTGGTACAGCTACGCCATGTTGTTCCATTTTCTTTGCCGCGTCTGGTGAAACCGCCTCCAAAATGTCCCCGATGTTTTTCGGAACGTCATTGTAAATAAAGCTCCGTATTACCCTATACGCCATCCGAACCACCGGAGCCGCCGTCTGTTATACCCACATTTGCAATGCGAAATGCCGAACTAAGCAAAATGCGCACATCATACCACGCTGTAACAACGAATAAATATTCGCCTGTTTCTACGTTTTTGTCGGTGTCGTATATCATAGGCCCGTCGTAGTTAAGACGCGCAAAATTAAAATTACCGACTATAGGATTAACCGCCGCGTCGCAAAATTCCACCGGCTTGCCAAGAACCTGCTCCGGCGGAGTGTTGAAAAATGTACGGTTTCCATTTGACAGGGCTTCTATAATTTCTAAATAATCCGCAAAACGCATAGCAATTTTCGCGCTTTCCCTGTAATCCTCGTGCAGGTCTGCAAGGGCATTTTTAATTGCTTTGAACAAATCAGTCCCGCCAATCCGCTTTATGCCATTGGATGTATCATAAAATGACATATGTTCTTCCCCTGTATTTGGGGTTTCCGCAAGAATAACCCTTTTTTCTTTTGCCGCTAACCCGCTGTTAAGTGCATTTTGAACATATGATGCCAGTGACAAATCACTGCCATGCATTACCGTGTCGGATATCCGCGCCTTAATTTTTGTTTTGAATCGCCCAAATGATACCTTGTCGCCTTTTAGTTTAAGCTCTTTTGCGGTATCAGCATCATTGACAAAACCGTCATCATCAATGGTGTAGGCAATTTTAGGCAATTCAAGTCCGGGAATGTCTGATACCCCAATCACTTTTCTAAGCGGGTTTGTGGTAAACGGCTCGTGAACAAGTGTGTTTTGAATATTTACAGGCATAAGCTTTTCGCCGCCGCTTGCGTGCGGTGTAGGTATCGCTCCAAGTAAATTACGCGCTTCCTCGGAAATTTTACCAATGCCCGCGCTTGCGCGTATAAATTCCGCCATTGCCGCTTGCATACGATGCTCTTCTCCGCCGGTGATAGAAATTGGGTTTTCTTCTTTTAATCGCTGGCGCGTCTCGGCTTCTTCGCGTTCAATTTCTGTGCGAAGAAGGTTGTACCGTTCCTCAATTTCGCCTTGATACTTCTGCCGCTCGCGGACAGTTTCAATGCTCGCACCGGAATCTGCGGCAAGAGAACGCACTTCTTCCGTACACGTTCTAAGTTCGACTCCGATTACTGCCAGCTGTTCTTTCATTTTGTAAAGTGACATTTCATTTCCTCCGTTATCCATTTATTTTTTTAAGAAGCGCGTCGGCATTCGATAAAATTTTGGAACGCTCCTCCGCCTCATTGCTTCCATCAGCTTGCGGTACATTTTCCGTACTCGCAGATTTGCGAGATTCAATGTTTACGCTGGTTTGTTCGTATGCGGCTATAGGCGTAAGCGACATCTCATGGAGTTCTATCGCTTTAATTGTCCTAAAGTAGCTACCGTCTTTTTCTTCCCATTGTTGGTCTGTTACATTGAAACCTATCGAACAGCCATCAATTGTGCCGCTTCGCACAAGGTCAACTATCCGGCGTTCAAGTTCAAAATTTTTGGGTGTATATTCAAAATACAAACCATCGCTTTTTAACTGAAGGGTAAGCACGTCAACGGTAGAACCCAATAAATTATCCCAGCTGTGGTTGTATAGGATAATAATTTTATGCCCGTCTCCTAACGTATCTCTCATGCAGTCCGCAGAAAACCGTTCAAAAAAAGATTCGCCCCATCTATCTGCTAGTTTGGTGTATTCATCAAAAACCACTGCCCTGCCGGTGATAATTTCTGTGTTTTTTCCGTTCACAGCCCGCGTTTCAATAGAATTTGCATCAATTTTTAGCGTGAATGTTCGTTTTTCGCAGTTTTCAATGGCGGCATTTTTACCGTGTTCCATTTTTTTTGTCCCCTTCCGTAGTCTCGTTTAGTGGGCGTAAATCGCGACTTATATGCAATACGTCGCCGCCGGGTTCCGGCGGTAGGTCTTCAAGCGTTCTAACATCGTTTGGCGTGAAAAATCCGGAGCGTATTCCTTTAGTGTAAAATTCGGCTCTTGTTTTTGTGTCGGCGCGAAGTAATCCCGAAATGTTGAACTTAAAGACGTAGCCCGCTTTATGTTCTTCCCTTGATAGTAATTTGCGGTTTAATTCAAGTTCCCATTGCCGAGCTGTTGGCAAAATATAATCTTGAACAAATCCTATTGATTGTTCTTCGTTACTGGCGCGACTTTCTGCGCCGAATTTGTAGGGCGGCAACCCGAACACCAACGCGATGCGCGACGCGGTTACTTTTTCTGCTTCAAAAAGCTTTGTGTCAATAAACTCCGATTTTAACGGCTTTAGTTCCTGCCCGCTTTCTGTTATTATTACGCCACCATTTTTTGAATAAAACTCCTCAAACTGTTCTTTATATTCCTTTCGCTTTTCCGCTGACAAATTTGCGGACAATTTAAGCTCAAATGATGCCTTAATCGCATTGTCCATTTGTTCAATATTTATCCGACGAATATCGCCATCAAACGCAATTGACTCCCGCAGTACATCAATTGGGCTTATGCCTTTTACGCTTGTACTGATATGCTTGACATGGATAATTTCATAATTGTGGACGTAATAAACTCCCGTTGGTGCGTCAATCCTGTAGTACAACTCGGATGTTTTTTTATCTAAAACAGGTTCTACGCGAGTCGGGTCAAGAATGTTTAGAGATTCAATTTCCATATTCCGCCCGTATTTTTTTAGGGCATAGGCATTCCCGTGTGCGTTGCGCAAAACCTCCATAGTCTGTACGAATGTAAACGCAGTCATGCTATTGTTGGGAGATACGGACACAAGATAATCTAGTGGGTGTGATGATTGATGCTCTAAATTTTTGTAAAGTTTCAACGGTAGGCTGGACATTGCGTTTGCAAGTTTTGTGATTGCCGCGAAAATCATTTCGTTATTGCTTATGATATGTTCGCTTTTTCTTGCAAAAATATTGTGCGGCGAAAACCAGCTTTTAAAATTGCCAAATACAGCGGTTTGGGCGTTGCGGCTTCTACGGTCGCGCCAGATGTTTTTTATGCGTGTGAGAATATTCAACATATCACCTCTCGCGGATGGCTGTAATTACGGCTAAAAATGCCACACTTCCAGCTTAAAGTTTTCTGTATTTGGAAACATGATTGCCCGCGTAAATGCATTCATTACCGCCGCCAATAAATCAATCCGTTGGGAATCACTCTTGTATTTTTTTGAAAGTTTGATATTTTCGTTGCTGTCCACTACCTCTACGGCATTCGATAAACACCAAGTTAAAAGCGGGTTGCCATCGTGAACAATTTGCCCCTGCATTACCATTTCGCGAAACCGTTTTGTTGGCAATGACAGAGTTTGTACGCCCTGCCGAATTTCTACAATGGATGTATCGCCGTATTCCTCCCGCAATTCTTGTGATAGATGTACGGCATTGTATGAGTCATAGCAAAACTCGCGCATTTGCAAGCCGATGTTGTGCAACGTATTTTGCATATGAGACTTTACAAACTTATAGTCCGTTACTGCGCCCGGCGTAATGGTACACCATTTATCTTTTTCCCAGTGACGGTATGGTACACGGTCGGTATGTTCGTGCCGTGTTGCCCCTTCCGCAGGGATAAAACCGTGGGCGGATACTGCAACCCTGCCATCCGGAAGGTTTACCACAAATCCTGTTGCCGTTAGGTCTATAGATTTTGATAAATCCGCGCCAATAAAAACCTCTTTACCCGCAATCAGCTTGCGAAATTCATCACGGGGAACGGCAAGCCCCTTCCATTTGTCCATCAGTTCTGCGGTGAAATATTTTTCTTCGCTGTCTGCTTGCCAACGGTTTACGCGCTTCGTCATCCATTCGCGGATTTTTGACGGGTCGCCGCTTCCGAATGCTAAATCATGTTCGGATTTAATTTCGCGGTACAAATTTTGCGCGTATACACTTTCTCCTCTTAAAATTGGGTTTGGTTTCAGCCAATTGCTTTCATCGTGGGGGTCGTCTTCTTCGTCCAGCTCGCGTATCATTACGAAATATGTTTCGTCGGATATTATTCCTTCAAGTATCTTTATTGCTGTATCTCGCTCTTTTTTTGCGGGGCTGTTCTCTGAATCCTTCCCGGCGGTGGTGATTATCCGCATAAATGATTGGCTTCGTTTACCAAATCCGCCTTTTAGCGTATCGCGTATCTCGGAGGTTGGATGTTCGTGATATTCGTCTACGATTACGCCACACGGTGCGCCGCCATCCTTGTTCTTGGTGTCCTTAGACAGTGCGCGAATATGACCGCCGCGCTTTTTATGTTCAATAGAGTGCTTTTTTATCGTCAACATTCTTGCAATATCGGGTGAAGCTTGCGCCATAGCTCGCGCATCACCCCACACGCGCTTAGCTTGTTCCCGGTCAACGGCCGCACATTCAATCTCCGGCAAACTTTCAAATTCCGCTTTTTCGGGCTTGCCGGGGGGATAAATTGCGTCTGCACACATAAAATACAGGCATTCCCCTGATTTTTCGGTGGATTTTACATTTCCCCGCGCCCTTTCCTCGAAGGATACGTTAAATCTCCGCGCACCCGTGTCCATGTGAACCCATCCGAACGAACAGCCGATATCAAACATTTGCCAGTCCAGCAATTCTATCGACTTGCCTTGGAACGGCCCCCGCACATGATGGCATCTTTTGAACCAATTGAAGATGCCGTTTGCGCGTGTTTCGTCAAAAACATAGGGAAAATCGGATGTTTTTTGCCGTTTCAGGTCGTTAATGTGGCGCAAACAGGCTAGATATTCGTACTTGCAAACTTTTTTTCGCAAACTTCCGCGAACAACGGATTGGGCATATTTTGTGGTTTCGTGGGTACTCATGAGAACAAACCGGAAAGCGGGTCTTCTTCAACCGGGTCTTGCTTTGGAACAGACCGCAGTGCTGCCGCGATTGTCATAAGGTTCTCTTTTTCAATTTTCAACATCATATCCCGTTTATTTTGAATTTGCCTGTCTAAACTGATTGTTCTTGAATAAAGCGCGTTGCGTTGTTTATAAAAATCTGCTAAGGAAATATCCCCGCTGTCTATTAATTCTCCCATGGTTTGATTCATCTCATCTATTGACTTAAAGACATTATCCCGTTCAACTTCAAAATTAAGGCATTCGGCATAGAGCTGACAGTAGCGATTTAGAACATTCTCATAAATGGCATCGTCCTTATCAATTGCCGCTAATAATTTTTGCAAGCGTGTAAACTCTCGGTTTGCAATAATATTATTACGGACGGCATCTTTTTTCTTGATTTTTACCCCTGTTAGTGTGGCTTTTTCGCCGCGCTCGCGGGCCGCCAGCTCGGCCTTGGTACGGTGCGACTTCCCTTCGATTTTCAATATTGCCACGCTCTTTGGCGGTTTAGGCATACCATCACCCAACTTAAAAAAATCTCTGATTTGGGAATTTTTCTCACGCGATACTCGGGCATCGGTCTAAAATTTTTACATATTATTTCTGCGTATAGGGGGGGATGTTGCCTGTAGCGCGTCTCGGTGTCAATGCTCTTGGTTGTGGCACCGTGCGCACAGGCTTACGAGGTTGTCCGCATTGAGCGCAAGGTCTCGGCGGTGCCGTAGGTGTTGCTTGTGGTGTACTGTTGTTGCGGGTGTTAATCGTCCGGCTTGCAAACAGTGTTGACACAGGTGGTTATCACGCACAAGTACAGCCTTGCGAAGTTTTATCCACTCCGGACTGTTATAAAACGATTTACTGCTTTTATCACGGCGAAACCGGTCATACTCATACTGCGATTCTTTGTTTGGATTTTTGGTGCTGTGTTTTTCGCAACGCCGCGATTTTGTGAGTGCAGAACACCCGGGATATGTGCAGGTTTTGTACGCTTTGTCCGGCATCATAATCATCCTTTTTGTGTGTGCCACAATGATATCAGATAATAGCCGAACAAAACGAACAGGTTTTATTTACTGTTTTGTTTTAACCAGCGGGTAACGCACATTCGTGCGGCATCTGCGGTCATATTTTTATATATCGTCTTGGCAACATCATGCCATGACGCTCCATTTATGTATCGTAGCGTTAGAATTACACGGATTCTTGAATCGGGGACGCCTAATATGAATTTTTCTGTGGCAACAATCAATGCGTTTAATTCATTTACGCGGGCGTCAATCACACCATCATCTTCGCAATTTTCCGGCGCGTGATTGCGAAGTATCGCGATTTCCCTTTTTAAGTGAATTATTTGCTTCAACTCTTTTTGCGTCATGAAACCAGCCCTCCCGCGCAATCGTACATTTGACATTGTCCCGCTTATCGAATAATATACTTCATGTACGCGCAGAAACGTTATCAATTGCCGCTTGCCTTTGGTGGGCGGTTTTTGTTTTTATTGACGCGGTGTGGTTATCCGTTTACAATATGGATATAATAATTACAAGGTGAACGACTTTTGAAGGAGCTGTTCACTTTGGATATGTATGCAAGCTGGGACGGTTTTCCCGCTGACCCTGAATAGTTAAAGCTTTACACCATCAGGAATGTAGCCGTTGACCTCGTCCAAAAGGGCGGCTACTTTTTCCTTTTATACGTCAACCACGCCAATGCTACCAGCGCAATGTTTAGAAGCAAATAAACCGCTTCAAACAATGACATATGCATCACCTCCCTTCTATTTGGTGCTGTAAGGTAGAAAGGAAGGATTCAGCGGGAAAAACCGCCACACAGCTTGCTTTTTTATTTTACATATCGTTGCGCGGGAAATCAACCGTATTACCATATATTTTGCGTACTGATTTTCCGAAATCAGAAACAGACCCGCTGAAATATTTATCTAAACCTTCCGCTTTTGCAATCGCCCACAGCAACCAAAGGCGTTCGCCATCGTCAAGTTTGTCCAGTATTTTGTTATGGTAGGTGGTGGAAGTATAGCATATGGTGGATTGGTTTCCGTGGCAACGGGCGCAGGTCTTAAAGATTGGGTCTTTGCAGTGGCTCATGCCGCGCCCGCTTTCGGTTCGGTTTCGCTTGTGGGTTTCGCGAACAGCGGATGTGTTCCGGCCAGTAGTTGGCATTCACCTTCGGACGGGATGAAGCCCAGACTTTCCAAGAAATCGTAGGCGGTTTCAAGTCGGCTGATATTATCGGATGCACCCGGTTCTATGCAACTGTAAACCGTGCGTAACTTTAGCGCATTGCGACTGCAACCGGGTTCGTCAATTAGGCGGGCTAATGCATCTTGTGCCGTTTCGCCGTCTTTCACAAACGCGCCCCTGATATCAAACAGATTGCGAATTACATAATCTTTTGGCGCGGATGAAGAAAAGTGAGTTGGCAAAAGCAACAGGCTCAATTCCATGCGCTCTATTATTTCCATTTGCGCGGGCGTTGGCTTTAGGCTTTTTACATTGGAAATGCGGATTTCGTAGGCTTCTTGAAATGCCTTTTCCAGCTTGAATGCGCGTTCTTCGCGGGCTTTTTGTTCAAGGCGGGCGGCGATGTCGTACTCGTTATCTTTTTTCACTTCGGCCGCCATCGCGCCGCCGGAGACGTAAACGTGAATTGCGCCGTCGGAGTCTTCGAGGTGATAGATTTCCGCGCCGATTTCCTTTGCCGCTTTTGCTGTTTCGTTAACCGTTTGCAGGTCTTGGGAGTCGAAACGGTATAGTTTTTCGGCGGGCGTTAGGTTTTCAATTTCGTCCGGGTTTTCGATTTTTTGCGAAATCTTTTCCACCGCAGATAAAATTTGCTTTTTTGACGACAGCGTAACTTGCTTGTTTTTCGCAACGGTGTGGGCGCGGTCGAAGTCTGCCGTGCCAAGTTTGTCCGTGAGTTCGGCGCGTAGATTGGGGTCTTCGATGTCGCAAAGTTTTTCGTAATCGTCAAGACTGATTGGTTGACCTGCCATTTGCTCCACGGCGGCAACCGTGTCTGCCCCTAACACCTTAACAATTTTTATCCGCCGCGAAACCGAACGCTTCGAGATTCCCGTTTTTTCTGCAATGCCGCTTACGTCCTCGCCTAAATCAAGCATTAGTTGCATTCCGGCGGCTTCTTCCGCCATGGTTAAAGTTTTGCGCTGGTAGTTTTCCTCCAGCATCATGCCAACTTGTTCCGTCATGGTTAAATTATCGTAAATGGCACAAGGCAATTCTTTCAGCCCCGCAATTTTAGACGCGGCGTG
>WQSG01000064.1 GCA_009788055.1 Defluviitaleaceae bacterium
GGGGGGGGGGGGGGGGGGGGGGGGGGGGGTAATATCGCGCTGGAATGACTGTATACGCTCGAAATCACGCGAATTAAATTGCTGGGTTATGACAAAGGAGTAATTGTTGTTTGCCTTAAAAACAGGCGGCTGGTCTGTCCTAAATCCGGAGAACACGTACCGCCCTAAAAAGGTCTGGTTCATCTCCTGCCCGATTTGTTCAATATACTGCCGCATTTCTTTAATGATTGCCATTTTGTCGGACAGGGTTAATGTACCTGTCGCGCCCTCCACAACAAGCACATTAAGGTCTTGTAACAGGCGTTGCGTGACATTTTTAAATGTAGACTCGGACATTTCCATCCATGCCAATCCATTTTGCACATTGCGAACAAACTGTTCCGTTTCTGCCAAAATGGTGCGATACCGCATAGTACGTGCAGAATTTAACGGGTCATCCGAGGGACGCTGAAACCGTACCCCCGTTTCAATTTGTGTCACAAGTTTGTTAAGGTGCCGTGTATTGCGCCAGACATTGTTCATAGAATTTCCGAAAATCATGGACTGCGTAACGCGCATACTCAATTTCCTCCTTTGTTTGATGCAAAACTTTCCCCCAAGTTTTTCAGTTTGTCTTTGGCGTTCATTGTAGCCTCTTTATTTTCGTTACGAATTTGCTCGAAGATTTCCTTGCGGTGAACGCTGATGGTTTTTGGTGCGATAACGCCGAGACGTACCTGTTCGCCCGTTATGCCCAGTACAACCATTTCAATGTTGTCGCCGATTATGATGGATTCGCCTTTTTTACGAGTTAGAGCCAGCATTTTTATCAGTGGCCAATTTTTTCTTGGCACGCTCCAATTCTTCAAAAATCATGAAACGGATAGAGTAATCGTCATTGGTGCAAATCATCTGCTTACCAAGGCCTGTGTTCAGGTTGATTACCACGGGTGCGCGAAGGTTGACGCGCATTTGACGTACATAGTCGGGGATTACCACAATGTTGTAGATTAGAAGCGGCGTTTCGGCTAACGGGCCAAGTTCGTCTACTTCAAACCTGTCAACTTGCGGGTCGTAATCGGGCAACACTTTGTAAACGTCCATCAAGGTAAACGCAACATCGCCCTCATCAACGGATTGTAGCCAGAAAAAAGTATCTTCGTCTTCGGTTTCAGACATCAGCATATATCGTTTGCTGTCCGGGAAACCGGGAATGCCATCTTCAAAAGTAATCACGCGGTCGAGGTCGTAAGTTACTTCACCAAAATGACGGGTTTGCAATTTTTCCAATCAAATCACCTACCTTAAAAAGTTTGCAAGCGACATTTGAATAACGTTCGCGTTTGCCATAATCGATGCGGTGAACAGTGCTTCCGCAGACATACGCCTGATTGTGGCGTGAATCAAATCGGTATCTTCGTTGTCGCTGGTAAGCTGGTTGTAGCTTACTTCGTCTTGCTCTAAACGGTTTTGAACCAGCTCCAGCCGAACCATTCTTGCGCCAAGCATTGTTTGCTCGCGTGTAGAATTTTCTGCGTGGCGGTCAATCAAGAACAACATATTGTCAAATACTTTGTGCAATGCGGTGGTCGCTTTTTGTCCTTCTCTTTGCAGCTGCTCGGCAACATCTCTCGCAATGGCTTCTTCACTGTAACCAAGGTTGCGGAAATACTGTTCAAGGTCGCCCCTGTTGGAAATGTGAAGCGAGTCTGCAAATTCAAAGAAGCGGCGGAAGTCTGCAAACATTTTGTCTGTCAGAACATTTTTTGCAAGAGAGTTTACGCTAATCAAAGTACGGGTAGAAAACTCATACTGAATATCTTGGTTATGCATATTAAACGACGGGTTAACTTCAATTTGACTAAGCGGAAGGGCAATGCCGTCCAAGTTTGTGGCACGAACCAACTCCACGCCCGCAACGCGGGTATCTTGTTTGATATGGATTGGCAGTTCGTTCGGGTTCAACGAAATCATCGGGCTGTCCAAGGAAACGGCATATGTCACGGAAATATTCGAGCGAGTTTCAAACAAATGCGCGGGAATATTTACGGTATTGCCTGTGATTACAGCACCGGGGGGCAAATTATCGCGCAAGGCGTCAAAATCGTTACGGTATGTGTATGGCGTGTGCGCAAGTTCAAATTGAAGCATTGACACGCCGCCCATAACGGTGCTACCTGTGCTTGCCGCACGGTTAAAATACTGCGTAATGTTATACACAAGTTGTGTACCCGGCGGAATATGCGCCGTGCTTGTGTTAAGAATTTCACGCCCTGTGAAATAAACCATGGGGTTGATATCGCCTTGCGTAAAGCCCGTTTTTTGGTACGTTACGCTAATTCCCTCACGGGGGAAACTTGCGGCGGTATCGGAATGCATTACAAGTTCGCCCGTTTCGCGCACAAAATGCAATATGGGAACGGGTGGCGTCGCACCATTGTTTGCGTCCGGAAGATACGCATGGTGGTCATTTACACTTACTTCAACCACTTCAAACCCGGGGACTACAGGCACTGTATCAAGCCCTGTGTACGCAAGTTTGATTACGTTAATATTGTGCGTAACAGGCACGGGAACACCAAGATTGCCCTCCACCACAAGCCGCTGGAAAGAGGCTTCCCGCGAGATATCCGTAAGCGAAAAGTGTTGCGTAATAACAAAGCTGCGGTTATTTGTTGCGGTAAAAACAGGCGGCTCGTCTGTGCGGAAACCGGAGAAAAGATAGTTGCCGCCAAATGTTTGGTTCATCTCATGCCCGATTTGCGTAAACAGAGAGTTCATCTGCCTGATAATAGCTTGCATATTTTCCAAATTATTATCCATGTTCGCGCCTTGCACAGCCAAGTTACGCATTTCAAAAAGCAACTCACGGTTGATATTGTTGAACGTAGATTCGGTAACATTCATCCACGCCATACCTTGGTCCACATTGCGCTGGAACTGCGAATTTTCATGCACACTTGTGCGGAAAAGCAATGCGCGTGACGCGATAATCGGGTCATCGGAAGGGCGTTGAATCCGCTTACCTGTGTCAATTGAACGGATAATCCTGTCCAAGTTCCTCATGTTCCGATTAATATGCATCAAGCTGGTATTCGCCATCATTACATTTGTTAAGCGCATAATTTTCCTCCGTCTGCGGGAAATTTATTATCTGTTAATAGAATCTGCAAGGGTTAGCTGGGTGATGATTGCTACGGCGCGTAGTGCGTGGTTGAAAGCTGTTTCTGCGGCGTTTTTGCGTTTCATGGTTTCAATAAGGTCTGCGTCTTCGTTGTCGGAGAGTAGTTCGGTGAAGGCAACTTCGTCCTCTTCAAGGCGAATGGCAACCATGTCTAACCGCGCCATGCGCGAGCCGAGAGCGGTGTGTTCGCGTTGCGCCTGTGCGGAATGCCGCGCAAAAGCTTCCATCATATTGTTGAATCTGGTATGAATCGCGCCTGAAAAAGCGGCTTGCTCGTTGCTTAAAAATTCTGCAACGGCGTTGGTTAATGCTTCGCCCTCGTAGCCATGCTCGTTACGGAAATATTCGCGTATTACGCTTGGGTCGGAAGATACCAGAGAATCCGCAAAGTCGAAAAGACGGCGCAGGTCTGAAAAAAGATTTGCGGTTAGGATATTCCTCGCGTGTGAGTTGATTGTGACGTAGGAGTTTGCGGAAATTTCCATCTGGATATTTTGCCCGTCCGTGTTGAAATGCACAGGCGTGTTGAAGTGAACGTTGGAATCGTCTCTTATTTGCGTAGACTCGAAATAAACAATGGGGTTAAGTTCGCCTGCGCGAAGGTCGCTTTTTTCGTACACAACACGAATGCCGCCCGCATTGTGGATAAGTTCGCGCACCGCATCACTGAAAACAAGTTCGCCCGTGTCTGTAATATTGTGGATAACGGGGACTTCTTCGCCCAATAAATTGGTGAAAGAATCTTCAGGCCTGTAGGCGTCATATTCCGTTGAAATTCTGTTTTCGATATGAAGAACCGTGCCGTCTGCCAAAGTGATTTGCGGGATTGGCGCACCCGCCACACCATGGTCTGCAAAGCTTACATTGGTGTATGGCAGTTTGATTATATTTGTCCAGATAGCTTCTGCCCGTGCGGTGGGGTTTGGGCGGTGGAACGCAGTTGCCCGTTCGATATCAACTGTGGTGAAATTTTGCGTGATTACAAAACTGCTGCCCGGCCAATTTTGCGAAAGAACAGGCGGCTGGTTTGTGTGAAAGCCGGAAAAAACATATCTGCCTAAGTACGTTTGGTTAATGTCAACGTTAAACATTTGGTCGAAATACTGCTGTATTTCCGCAATAATTGCCCGTTGGTCTTCCAGTTGTTGTGTGCCTGTTTGCGCACCTTTAATCAATTGCACATTCATGCGTTGCATAAGGCTTGGGTTTGTAGTGTTCCCCGACAGGATATTATTAAAAGCCGATTCGGAAACTTCCATCCATGCCAAACCTTGGTGAACATTGCGCAAAAACTGCTCCGCTTCCGACAAGATTGTGCGGTAGCGCATAGCCCGCGCAGAAATAAGCGGGTCGTCCGACGGGCGTTGAATCCTGTAACCTGTTTCCTGTTTCGTTACAAGTTTATTAATATGACGCGCATTGCGCCAAATATTGTTCATGGAATTTCCGAAAATCATATGGTTTGTTACGCGCATTTGGAACACTCCCTTTTATGTTTAGAAATTCCCCAGCCTGTTGATTAGTGTGTCGTAAACCGTGTCAAGTACGTTTATAAGCCGAGATGTTGCCGTGAACATATTTTGGAAACGTACAAGATTAAGCATTTCCTCTTCGGTGTCAACGCTTTTTACTGCAAGGCGTTGATTCTGGGTTTGCGTTGTAATTTCGTGATAGCTTATGCGGAACTTGCCTGACTGCTGTGTGTCTACGGCAAGGTGACTGCTTGTTGCGATAATGAAGTCGATTAGCCGCCCTTCACGGAACAGGCTCTTGTCGTTGCCCACGGCAAGGAAGCCGTGAACAATGTCATTGTTTGCTTCACCGATATGCTGGCTGCTTGAAGCGGCAAGAAGGTTGGGGTCGCCGAGAAGTTCCGGGTTTACAATGAAGTTTAGTGCGTTAAACTGGCTGTAATCTATCGTGAACATTGCGTTGCCGCTACCGTCACGCGCAACATTGGCGGGCGGAACGGGGTCTGCCACGGTTCTAAAATTGCCGTTGGGGTAACGCCATGGGTTGCCCGGGTTGTCCGGGTCTTCCAGTATCCACCGCTGAAGGCTTCTAAAGGGGTCGTCATTATTAACAAGAACGGCGGGGTTACCCATTTCATCGTTGAATGTGAAGAACAACGTGTTGTTGTTTTCGCCGTTTGCGTCATAGCCGAAAATATGACCTGTTGAAGTAGCATAGATATTTGTGCCGTTAGCGTCGCGCCCAATAGGCGTCGGAATATCACTGCCGTCACGGTTACGCCCCTCGTTTATTGCGCGGGCGAAGGTACGCACAAGTTCGTTAAGTTGGTTCATATAAAACGGAATGCCTTTAAAATTTGAGGTTGGTGTAACGGGGCGCGAATCACCTACAGGTAAATCATCCGCCTCGTCTATGATGCTTTGCAGGATTTCCGCGAAACGGGTAATACCTTCGTTGCTGTCTAAATCCGTACGGAGTTCCGTAATGAAATCTTGAAGTACGGGAAGTGTGTCGTAAACTCCGGGAGAAGCAACGCTTTCAAGCCCTTCCGCAATGCCGCGAAGTGTGTCAAGTTCGGCTTGTATAAGGTCGCGGAGGTCTTCGTAATCTTCTACATTGCCGAAGCGTATTCCGTCTTCAATTTCCATCATACGTTGCTCGACGTCGTACAACATCATTGCAACATTTTGCACTGCCCAGTCAAGTTGCGTTTGTATACGCTGTGTGTATGTGGTGATTTCGGATATGCCGCGGATTGCTTGGTTTAGTTGGTTGATTGCTCCGATTACTACAGCAATTGCAGTGTCAAGGTTGTCACCAACGGCGGCATCAATTGCGGCTTCATGGGCTTCCAAATCGTTGATTGCGGTAGTAAGCGGTAAAACCATGTTTGCCACGCCGTCAATTCTTCCGCCAAGCAAGCTTAAAAAGTCTTGGTCTACAAAGTTGGGGTTGTTTTCAAGGTCGGTGTGCAAAGCGGTTAGGGCGGCGGATAAATCGTTTCGGAACGCAACATCGTCAAATGTGTCTACGTCAAAATTGTCATTATGAAGTCTGTTTAGTACGGTTTGGATGTTATTAATAGCTGTATTTATTGCGGGGTTGCTGTTCAAAAACGTGGTGCCGATTGCCGAACGTATACCAGCCACGTCTGTGGTTGCGGTAATTGAAGCGCGTATGGAATTTATCGACGTGTTAAGGTCGTTGCGGCGTGTGCGCATATCAGCAAGTTCGTTGCTCCATGCAAGGGCTTGGGCGGTTGTGGTTACGTCGGGAAGAGCCCCTGCCCTTGTGCCGTTGATTGTGGCAAATGCATTGTCGCGCATTGTAACAAAGCCGGGCAAATTGGCGTTTAGTATGTCCAAGTCGTTGTTAATTCTATTGATAAAGCCGATTGTTCTGTCAAGTGTGGCAAGTTGCGTTTGCAACATAATGCGCCCTGTTTGCAGGGGCGGAACGGTGGGTTGGCCGCCGTTTCCGTCGCGCACGTCAACTATGCCGCGCAGTTTTCCGCCCAAGGTTGGACTGTGGATATTAAAGCGCGAACCCGTTGCCGCAAAAAATACATCGTAAAGGCCTGATACGTCCATCTCGTTGCGAAGCGGGCCGGAATTTTCGATATTGGGGTCGTTTCTTGGTACAAGTTCTAAGCTGTTTTTATGCGTATGGTTAATGAAATTTTGACCGTTGATTAAAATCGTTATGCGGCGGTCGTTGCTTACGCCGGGACGCGAAAAGTCACGCTCGTCAACTTCTATGTTTACAAGGTTGGAAAGCTGGTCTATGAGAAGTGCGCGTTGGTCGCGCAGGTCGTTTGCGTTGGAGCCGTCACGTTCAAAGATATGAATTTGGCGGTTGATGTCTGCAATTTGTGTGCCAAGACTGTTTATTGTATGAACAACGTCTGCAAATTCGCGGTTTAGGTCTTGTTGCTGACGTTGAAGCGCGAAGGCGTTTTGCCTTACCTGTTCCGTTAGAGAATGCGCCGTTGTTACCACGTTTGTGCGGAAGGTTGTTTCGTGCGCACGGGTGGTTAAATCGTGAACGGTGGAGAAAAAATTATTGAATGTGCGTTTAACGCCCACTTCCGAAACATTGTTGAAAACAGTTTCAACAAAACGCAAGTGCTGATTTACAGCCGTGAACTGGCCTGAAAGCGAACTTTGATTCCAAAATTTTCTGTCAAGAAACTGGTCGCGGATTTGGATAATTCCCGTCACCTGCGAGCCTGTTCCGTACATACCTCTTCTGCTGCCAACGGTAAGCGGCCGCCCTGCCTGCATTTGCGCAACTTGGCGCGAAAAGCCGGGGATTTCTGCATTGGCGATATTATGTGAAGTTACATTTAACGCCGCCCTTGCGGTATGCAAGCTTGATGAAGCAACGTGTAAACCGAAAAATGCTGTACGCATAATGCACCCTACCTTCCGACACGGCCTGTGCCGTTTACTATTGTATCAATCATGGAATCTATTACATTAAACACGCGGGACGCGGCTTGGAAAGCGAACTGGAAGCGCAACATCGCGCTCATTTCTTCGTCCATGGAAACGCCTTTGATTGCCATGCGCATATTTTGTGCTTGGTCTACCTGAATGGTTTGTGTTGTAACTTTTGATGAGGCTTCTGCGGTTTCGGTTGCAATCATGCCTGTGATACGCATATACGCATCTTGTATGTTGAAGGTACGGCCGCCCACTTCAACGGAATAATGGCTGTATGCAGACATCCACACCTGTTGCAGTGCCACAAGAAGGTCTGTGTCGCCCGGGGCATCGCTGAGTGAAAGAGCCAAATGGTTATGCCCGCCTTCAACCAAAAATTCAGGATTGAGTCGGAGATTTACGGTTGTAAAAACAGTTTCGATACGGTTTGGATTTTCGTCTTGGGCAACAGGCCAAGAACCCGTGAAAACATACCTGCCCAAATCGTTATCAAACACCAAATCCGATTCGCGAACAAACAGCGGAATACCCTCACGCGAAGGGATATTGCCGTCGCGTGGACGGTGCGGAACGCGCATTTGCTCGCCCGTAACGGGGTCTATTCTGGGTGTGCCGTCTATATTGTATTGAAGAAGCGGGTTGCCGTTTGCATCCGTTTGATAGAATAAAAAGTTGCCGTCATCGCCGCGCAGGTATCCTGTTATAGCATCGTTTATCATTGTTACAACGCTGTTTACCATTCTGTCCAAGTTCATTTGAACTTGCGGAATCATAGAGTTTTCCAGCGACCACATATGTGCGCGGTGGTTGTGCGTTTGCGCTTGGAAGTCGCGTTCTATTTCGCGTTGCAGGTCATCTGCAAACGGCCCTGCGGGCGTGGATATAATACGCTGGATAAAAAGATTGCGGTCGCGTTGCACGTACAGTTGCGCTTCCACAAGGTCTGCATGAAGTGCTTGCAGTGCTTCCAAAGCGGCGGGCGCAGGCGGAGGTGTGGCGTGTATTTGCGCATTCACCGATGCAATTGCCATTGCCAAACTGTCCTCAAAAGACCTGTCGGGGTCTGCGGGAAGCAGGGCAATTTGGGCTTCTACAAGTGTGGCAAGTTCGTTAATTCTGGCGGGGAGCATCGGCGGCAAAACGTCCGCACTAAGATGGTTTGCGGGTGCGTTTCCTCTTGCCTGCATAAGCGCGATTAAACGCCCGCGGTCATTATTATTGTTGGGTGAAATTGCTTGGATGTAGTTAAGATATGAAGTAAATTCTGTCGGAGGGGTTCCCGCCGAAAGAATATCAGTTTCTGTGGTGAAAACGGGTTCAACAAAGGGGCTGTCATTTGCGATAAAACGCAAGCCCATCATAGACTGGTTTGTTCCCGTTAAAAGATGGTGGCCTAAAGATGTAATATTAACGTCGCCGTTCGGGCCGTGCCAAACGTCTATGGGAATCATTGTGGCAAGATGGTCTAACAGATTGTTGCGTTGGTCGCGGTAATCGTTTGCGCGTTCGCCCGACATCTCTGTAAAACGGATTACATGGTTCATGTCTGCAATGGCGGAAACGGTTGCGTTTATGCCGTTTGGTCCGTTTACCATATTACGAATTTGAAGGTCTAAGTTGTTTTGATAATCTATCATCCCTTGCAGAACTTCCTGCGCCTTTGTGATGAAAGAGTTTGCGTTAGACAGGAAGAACTGGCGCGTTGCCAAACCTTCGGGCATTGCGGTAAGTTCTTGTATGGAAAACCAAATGCTGTTTACCGCCGTTTGGAAATTGTATGCTCCGTGAAGCTCGCCCAAGAGGGTTTGCACAGCTATACCCGCTTCAACTTTTGCGGAATAAAACTGCAACTGGCTTACATTATTACGGAAATTTATATCAAGAAATTCGTTACGGATTTGGTGAACTTCGCTCCAGTCCGTTCCCGCGCCAACCTGCATACGGTTGCCGCCGCCGGAAATACCTAAATCGCGGTTGAAAGACGTAACCTGAACCTGCCGCTGACGGGAATAGCCCGTAACTTCGGCATTGGCGATGTTATGCCCCGTTATGTTAAGGTTTCGTTGCGCCGCCCTAAGGCCGGAAGTTGCTATTTGTAATCCCCCAAAACCCATGTTTATATCCCCTTTTTAAGACCCAAACTTTAATTTTTAGCCTGAAGTGTTGAATGTGCCTGCGCCATCGGAAGATGGCGGCGGTTGAATACGCGTCGGGTACTCGGGCATCTCCGGCTCTAATGTAGAGCGCAGGGCGTTTAGCGAGTATTCCACAAATTCTATAGAGCTTTCCAAAAGCGATTTGTTTATGTCATTTGCTTCTTTTAACTTGATTACGGATTCTTTCAGATTTGTACCCGCTTCTCGCAGTTTTTCTTGGTCTGCGGGTTGGTCTTTCATGATGTCAATTACGTCTGCCAAGGAGAGGTCTGTTCCCTTGTGCCCCATTACTTCCGCGATATCGTTTACAAGGGTTATCCGCTGTTTTTCCAAGCGACTGTTCTGCGAAATTACCATGTTTTTTAAATTAACAAGGTTTTGCAAAGTGTCTATGTCGTTTTGGATTATCGCGTCTTTTTCTTCCAATGAAAGCCCGTGAAGTTCTGTGTGACGTTCTGTTTGCTGTTTCATAACGTCCACAAGTTGGTCTATCATTCCAGCCATGTTATCGACCTTTCCAGCACAAAGACTCCTTCGACAGGCACGCGCCTACCCGAAAGAGCCTTCTTATAACATCCGTGTGTTTGTTTTCAGAACCCATGATTGATTGATAGGTTCATATATTAAAGTCCTCTGAAAATGCTTGCGGCAACCTCTTGCGCGCTTACGCGGTATGTGCCTGCGTCAAGCATTTCTTGTATGCGATTTACTACGCTTTCGCGAATGTCCGGTGCGTTTGTTGCGGCTCTCCGTGCGGTTTGATAATCTCCCGCTTGGGCCGATACAGACACAGCATCACTGCTGTCGCTACGCTTTTCTGCCCGCGTTGCTTGGGTGGTTCTCCTGCCCGACTGTACGCTATAGGCGTTGTATACGCTTGAAATTCTCATGTCCATTTTGCGGCCCTCCTTCCCGGTGGTTTGTTCTTTCACTATATATATCGGCATTTTTGCAAAAAATAATTAGGGGTTATTTGATATTTTTTACGGTAATTGCAAAAGTCATACACAAAACTTTTGCCGCACCCGCATTTTTTAGGGCTTTTGCGCACTCATTTAAACTTGCGCCGGTTGTAAAAATATCGTCCGTGAGAATAAAATTTTTGCCTTCGACGCTTTCATTTTTGCGGATTGCAAAAATCCCCTTAACATTTTCTGCCCGTTGCGAGGGGTGAAGACCCGACTGCGGAGGTGTGTCATGGGTGCGTATTAAGATATTTTCCATGGGATAGCCTAATTTTTTTGAAACCGCCGCCGTGAGTACCTCCGCCTGATTAAAGCCGCGTTCGCGCTGTTTTGTGCGATGCATCGGCATTGGCACAAGTGTAAATTCTTCACCGTTTGCAAATTTTTTTGCGTGTGAAGCCCAAAGCAAACCCAGCCCCTGCGCCACACGTTTCTTGTTGCGAAACTTCATGCCGTGAAGGAGGTCGCGAATTAACTCGTCATATGTAAACGCAGAAATATTTTGTGCAAAGGAAAATTTTTTGCCATAGCATGACGCACACTGCGCCGCGTCCGATTGCGTAGGCGCGCCGCATTTTTTGCAAGACGGCGCACCAATCGGCTCGAAAAGATTTTCGCAATGCATACAAATAAACCGCCGCGCTTCGTTAAGCGGTAACAATGTGCGGCAGGATATGCAAGCAGGCGGATACACCCAATCCAGCAATGCTGAAATCGGGTTGCTAAGACTCCTTGGCATAGAACGCATCCAACATCTCGCTTGTAATTGCACCATGTTCGTCTTCGTGTTTTTTAACGTGCTGTCTCATGATTTGCTCAATCTCGCGGTTTGTACTGCGTCCCTCATAATCCGCTATATAGCGGAATTTTTTAAGCAAAATGCGGTTTACCCTCAAAGAGTAACTGGCGGTTTGGTTAGTTTTCATAATAATCACCCGTTTTCCAATTTAATGCCGTTGCATCATTTTTGGTTGCAAGTGACATCATATCGGATGGTTAATGGATGATATTTATTTCTAGGATGATATTATCGTTGACATTGGTGGTTAGCAAATTTATAATGTGCATATAATAAAAAATGGCTTCCGTAGTCTCGCGGAGCCGGTTCGTGTTAAACGTTGTTAATTGTCAACCGAACCGTCCCTACCTGATATAGGGGCGGTTCTTCCTTATAATGCGAGATATTACGTGTTTCGTAACTGTCGTGGCGACGACTTTTACAATCGCTTTGACAATAATCGCAAATAAAGAAAGAGCTATTTCACCCATGCTCTCACCTCCTTTCAGTTAAAATGAAAGCAAGGCAATTGCACGAACCGGCCCCCTACGAAAGCCAATTAGTACTATAACACAAAAACCGCGTGAATGCGCGGTTTTTCGTTGCGGTTCGATAAAATTTTTTAGCGGACGGGACGCTAGTTCATAAAATTGAAAGGCGTTTCGGTAACGGTTTCTTCTTCCATGCCAAGGTCTTCGTAGGTGATAATGCCGTCTTCCAGTGCTTTGTTTTTAAGTTCCAGATAAAGGCCTGCATCTGCGGTGTAGAAGTAAGGGTTTACATACAGGATTGCAAGAATGCCCAACGTGAAAATGGATAAAATCCACCAACCAAGGAAGCTTAAAACGAAAACGAAAATTTCCCATTTATGCCCTTGCGTAATGCGCATGGAAATTTTTATTGCTTGGTTTGCAGAAACATTGGGGCAATCTGCCAAAATGTTTGGAGCAAAGAAGTATGAAAACGTTTTTATTATGCCGGGGATGATGAGTAGCAAAAACCATAAGATAAGGTATATTGTCATCAAAAACATTCCGCCGAGTTTGCGGCCAAAATTTGTACCCATTTCGGAAAATACCGCGCCCGCGCTTGCATTTTCGCCTTTGTAAATTTTCAGGTATTCACCAATCATGTTTACGGACGCTACATAAATTATGCCCATGCCTACCCAGTACACAAGCCAGTATAACGCACCGTAGTGGCCGGTTATATAAAAAACCGCTGCATCCAGCCTGCCGGACACAAATGTGATTAAACTAACAATCACCCCAACCAAAATTGCCGTGCCGCGTTGTTGGGCAACCATTTCTCTGGCTTCTTCTTTGATTTCCTGTCTCGTTTTCATTTTGTTTCCTCCAAAAAGTTTTAACTTGGTAAATAATACATATCTTTCAGACGCCGCGCAAGTGCGGTGTAGCGGTTTGTTACGCGATTATTGTCCACCATGCGGTGCATTGTTTCGGAACTGCCGACGATTACCGCAAGTTCGCGGGCGCGTGTTACAGCCGTGTATAACAGGTTGCGCGTAAGCAACATGGGCGGCCCGCTTAGCACGGGAATTATCACGGCACGGTATTCACTGCCCTGCGATTTGTGAACGGTTACGGCATATGCAAGTTCCAGTTCGTCCAGTTGGGAAAAGCTGTAATCTACTTGGCGGTTGTCGTCAAAAAGAACGGTTAGTTCGTCATCTGTTATTGCGCGGATTATTCCCATATCGCCGTTGAAAACCCCTTCGCCAAAGTCTATGCGTTTGCCACCCGCGTTAAAACTTTCCCACGATGCGTCGTAATTGTTTCGTATTTGCATTACCTTGTCGCCCTCGCGGAACACCACCGCTCCGTATTCGCGTTCGCGTTTTTTTTGCGAAGGCGGATTAAGCCGCGCCTGAAGCACCGCGTTTAGATGCGTCACTCCCAAATTCGACTTGCGCATTGGCGTAAGCACCTGAATATCGTGCAACGAATTGAAATCCTTGTACGCGGGCAGACGGTTGGCAATCAAGTCTAAAATAGTGTGGGCAACGTCCTCCGCATTATGACGCGGCATGAAGAAAAAATCTTTCTCCTTGTCGTTTATCGCGGGATATTCGCCCTTGTTAATGCGGTGCGCATTTGTGATAATCGCGCTTTCTGCCGCTTGGCGGAACACTTCCGTTAGCCGCGCAACGGGCAAACAGCCCGAACTAATCAGGTCTTTCAGAACATTCCCCGCCCCCACAGACGGCAACTGGTCTACGTCACCCACCAAAATTAGCCGCGTACCTTCCGCAACCGCGTCCAGCAAATTTTTCATCAGAATAATATCAATCATGGATGCCTCGTCCACAATCAGAACATCCGTTTCCAGCGGGCTTTCCTCGTTCTTGTGGAACACCTGCCGCCGCGAATCTTCCGACATAAACGCAACTTCCAGCATTCTGTGAATCGTCTTGGCTTCCCGCCCTGTCGCTTCGCTCATCCGTTTAGCCGCCCTGCCCGTTGGCGCGGCAAGCGTAACCTCCAACCCCTTCTGCTCCAGCACATTTATTATCGTGTTAATCGTTGTCGTCTTTCCCGTTCCGGGCCCGCCCGTCAAAATCAAAACGCCTTTTTCAACCGCCGCATTTACGGCTTCGGCTTGGCTTTTTGAAAGATTGAGACCTTGGGGGACTCCGTCCCCCAATCCCCCCTGCAAGGGGACATTGTCCCCTTGACCCCTATCATTTGCATCCAAATTTAAAGTTTTTTTGGAGAGGGGGCTTGGGGGAGAACCTTTTTGTTCACAAAAAGG
>WQSG01000065.1 GCA_009788055.1 Defluviitaleaceae bacterium
CCCCCGCCGATATGGCGGGCATATGCCCAAAATTGCGCGAAAAATTTACCAGCCGCACGTTTTTATCTTCCGCGCAAAAGCCCGCAATAATTTCCGCCGTCCTGTCGCGACTGCCGTCGTTGACAAAAACAAGCTCGTAATCTTCGCCCATTCCCGTCATGACGGCAGTTAAACGCCTGTATGTTTCGGCAATAACTTCTTCCTCGTTAAACGCCGGAATTACTACAGAATATATCGGTTTCATAAAGACCTCCTTGGAATCCCCCACGCGACCCCTGCGTGGTAAATTTTCCACCTGCCTGCGTCAGTCCCTCCTCGCTTGCCTCCAGCAAGCGTCGTCGGTACTTCCTTGTCAGGCAAAAAATTTTCTCGCGCAGGGGTCGCGCGGGGGGTTCCAAGGAGGTCTCCGCTACTCCTTTTTCTTGCCGGCGCGTTGGCGCATACCCGAATCCAGAATTTTCTTGCGAATGCGTAAATTTTCAGGGGTAATTTCTACGAGTTCGTCCTCGGTGATGAATTCGAGACACTGCTCCAGCGACAAAACCTCGGCGGGAACAAGGCGCAAGGCATCATCTTTGCCCGCGGCGCGCACGTTAAGAAGCTTTTTCTGCTTGCAGATATTTACTTCCATATCGCCGCTTCGGGCGTTGCGGCCTACCACCATGCCCGTGTAAACCTGCGTTCCGGGCACAACGAAAAGGCTTCCGCGCTCTTGGGCGTTGTACATACCGTATGGGACGGCTTTGCCCGTTTCAAACGAGATTAGCGAACCCTGCGGGCGTTCGGGGATGTCGCCTTTGAATGGCGCGTAGCCATCGAAAAGCGTGTTTATTATGCCGTTGCCCTTAGTGTCTGTGAGAAATTCACTGCGGTAGCCGATTAATCCGCGGGCGGGGATTGAAAAGTCCAAACGGGTGTAGCCGCCTTTTGAACCTGCCATTTGCAACATTTCGCCGCGTCTGCTGCCCAGCTTTTGAATTACCACGCCCGTAAATTCTTCGGGAACGTCAATGGTAACGGACTCCATGGGTTCTTGGCGTTCGCCGTTTACGTCTTTGAAAAGCACGGTTGGTTTGGATACTTGAAATTCGTATCCTTCGCGCCGCATTGTTTCAATTAGGATGGACAAATGCAATTCGCCGCGCCCCGATACCTTGAAGATTTCGGTGCTTTCCGTGTCTTCCACACGCAGGGAAACATCCGTATTAAGTTCGCGATAAAGGCGTTCGCGCACCTGCCGCGATGTGAGAAACTTGCCCTCTTTGCCCGCAAACGGGCTGTCGTTTACCATAAAATGCATGGAAAGCGTAGGCTCGGAAATTTTAGAAAACGGCAGGGGCGTTGGGTCGTCGGGGCTTGTTAAAGTGTCGCCGATTTTGATTTCGGGAATACCCGCCACCGCGAAAATCGAACCAACAGACGCTTCGTTTACCTCCACGCGCTCCAGTCCGCTGAACACATACAGCTTTGAAATTTTTACCGTTTTTTGCACATCAGGCTCGTGAATATTTACGATGGCAAGGCTGTCGCCGATACGCGCCGTGCCGTTTACCACACGCCCAACGCCTATTCTGCCAAGATAGTTGCTGTAGTCGATATTGTAGATTAGTGCCTGTGTGGTTGCCGCAGGGTCGCCCGTGGGCGCGGGGATGTAGTCGATTAGCGTCTCGAAAAGCGGTTGCATTCCAAGCCCTTCGTCTGTGGGTTCTTTCGCCGCCCAGCCATTCTTCGCGCTGGCGTAAATAAATGGCGAATCCAGTTGCGCCTCGCTTGCTTCAAGTTCCATGAACAGCTCCAAAACCTCGTCCACGACTTCACTTGGGCGGGCTTCGGGGCGGTCAACTTTGTTTACACAGCACACAATCGGCAGGTTCAAATCCAGCGCGTTTTTTAACACAAACTTTGTTTGCGGCATAGGCCCTTCAAATGCGTCCACAACCAACACAACGCCGTCCACCATTTTTAATACGCGCTCCACTTCGCCGCCGAAATCCGCATGACCGGGCGTGTCCACTATATTTATTTTCGTATCCTTAAACTGCACAGATGTATTTTTCGCAAGAATTGTTATGCCACGCTCACGCTCCAAGTCTCCCGAATCCATTACACGTTCCGCAACCTGCTGGTTCTCCCGAAACGCTCCGCTCTGCCACAAAAGCTGGTCTACCAGCGTTGTCTTTCCGTGGTCTACGTGCGCGATTATTGCTATGTTTCTTATTGCTTCCGACATTTGAAATCTCCTCGTTTAATTTTTTTTGCACTCGCAAGTGAAAGTATGTTAGAATGTATTTGTAACAAAAAGCGTAGCGACCGTGCGGTGTTAGAAGCACCCCACGGCGAGTGTAGGGATTTAGCCCATCACCTAACACACACAGGCATTAGCCCGCCACTACAACCACAGTTTAGCACTGTTTTGTCCTTGTTTCAATAATGCCCCTTTGTTTTTTGGCGTGTTGTCGCAGGGATTTGGTGCGTTTTATTTTGGTTTATGTATTTTGGTAGCGCGGTTTTTATTGTTTTTCTTGGAATTTTCCAAGGTGTGTAAGGTGTTGGCAGGTTTCTGCCGTCCTTGCACACCTTTTTTAATGCGTAGCCGACCAAGTGCGAAGTTTTTTTCGCACTTGGCCGCAGCAATGCAAATGAAAACGGAAAGGAGAAAATTCAAAATGACACAGAATGAAGAAATGAAGTATATCCTAGATTCAATCAAGGCCTATCAAGACCAAATGAGCTACACATCGGATGTTGGAGAAAAATATGACATCCTACAAAAAATGATAGAACTTGCAAAAAAGTGGGAAAAGTTGACCGGAAAAAGAATGTCCGGAACGGAAGGTATGTACTAACAGGAGAAATCAATGGCAAAAGAGAGGAGATTTACAAATATGGATGTAGTTATAGCCATTGTCTTATTCTTGCTTTTTACATCCCTATGTATAACTAAAGTAATAAGGGATGAAAAGAAGGTGGCAGAAGCGACAAAAAAAGAGGAACATACTGAAGAGGAAAAAGAAAAAAATGAATTAAAGCGAGCTGAAATGCTGGAACTCGCAAATACCGGAAATGCGGAAGACCAATATAATCTGGGGGTTGCCTATTTGTATGGTCATTATGATTTTCCTTGGGGTTCTAAAATGGAAGCCCAAAAATGGATTAAGAACGCGGCAGACCAAGGTTTTCCGGCCGCAATGGAGAAACTGGCTGAAATGCGAGAAGAAGAGGAAAAGCGGGCGGCAGAGGTCGAAAACCGCAAACGGATGGAAAATTTGGCTGCAAGCGGTGACGCAGAAGCGCAGTTCAAATTGGGTATGGCTTATCAAAATGGAGAACATGGCTTTTGCAAAAATCCAAGAGACGCTATAAAGTGGATTAAATTGTCGGCGGAACAAGGGTTTGCGTCGGCGGTGCAAGAATTAGAACGGCAAGCAGAGTCTGAACTAAAAGAAAAGTTTGCTGACTTTCACTCGGATAGTAAATATGACCGAACAGCGGGCGTTACTATCCTTGAAGACCTTGCGCGTGAGTTAATTAAAAATGGATATGTAATTGGTACACCCGTGAAAGGTAGCAATAATGGGAAGTGGGGGATGGTTTCTATTTTTCCTGCAAATTCAACATATACAAAAAGTCAATCATGGGGTGCATCGCATTATGGAAGTTCTGCGAATTCAAGCTTGGGATTCATTGCATTTGCAGTTGACAGGTTCGGAGTGTCTGTTCCCGAGCTACACCTAAGGAATGCGCATTTAGAGTTGCAAAAAACTTCTATGATTCGTTTCCAAGAGGGTAATAGGTATCACGCTATCAGTGTATCGCACGTACAGGGTAATGCGTTTATTCCCATGTTAATAGCGTCACAAGTTGCAGAAACTGACATTCCCGATTGGATAAAGGTCTGTGCGGATGTACTTAAAAGGGGTTACGGTCCGGTTCGGTGTGATAATGATTGGAGTAATTTAATTTGTCCGCCCGGAGAGTTTCTTGTCTCTGTGTAGATAGCCACTACAAACTGCGAAAAAGGAGGTGTATTTAATGTGTCCATATTTCAACCCGTCAAAGCAAGAGTGCAAAGTAACCCCGTATGATTCAAATGCAAAACGAGACGATAGCTGGAGAAGCCACTACTGTACAAGCAGTAGCAACTGCAAGTCCTGCGGAAACTACGAAGCCGCACAACGCGGAGATTACAAAATCGAACGATAAAAACAATTCACAGGGAGGAAAAACGGAATGAGAACAGTAGAGGAATTAGAAAAACTTGCAGGTGCAGGTGATACCGAAGCGCAATTTGAATTGGCAGAAAGTTATTTCAATGCGGGCGATATTAAGAATGCGCCAAAAGCATTGGAGTTGTACACCAACGCCGCCGACAAAGGAAATAATAAAATTGCGCAATATCAAGTTGCCAGACATTATATATTTGGCTGGGGCGTTCCCGAAGATGAGAAGAAAGGTACAGATTACCTTAAACTTTCGGCAGAGCAAGGATATGTAAAGGCAGAAACCTTGTTGGGTACGTTGTATGCGCAAGGACGGGGTGTTGCGCAAAACAGCGAAATGTCCCTTCTCTTATACCAAAGAGCCGCTGAAAAAGGCGACGCGGAGGGGCAGGGTTTGTTAGGCAATTCTTACATGGAAGGTGCAGGTGCGATAAGCGACAGTGAAAAAACGGCAGAGTGGTTTGCAAAAGGGATTGACTGGCTTACAAAAGCTGCCGAGCAAGATGTACCTGCAAGCAAGACACCACAGTTCCATTTGGGTCTTTGTTATATGCAAGGCACAGGCGTTTCGGTAAATATGGATAAGGCTAAACACTGGATTAAAAAAGCTGCCGAAAAAGGTGACGAAGACGCAATAAAAATGGCTGCACTTTTTTAAATTGGTAATTTCGCGTACAATGGGTAAAATTCCATTTACGCCTTACATATAACGGAAAGCGGGTAACGGTTATGAATTTCACGTTTCTGTTTATTATTGCGGAGTATGTAATTGTCACATATGCGTTTGGGTTGATGTACAAATTTGTGGGGAAAAAGCTTGCGGTGTATATACAGCGTAATTTTGGCTGGACGGGATATTGCGTTTTGGGAAGTGTGGGTGTAACTTTTCACGAGTTGTCACATTTGGTTACAGCAATTATTTTTCGGCACAAAATCAACGAAGTCAAACTGTTTAGACCGTTTCAAAGCAAAATTGACGGCACTTTGGGGTATGTGAATCACTCTTGGAACAGTCGCAGTATATATCAAAAAGTGGGTAATTTCTTTATCGGCACAGCACCCATGTTCTTTGGGGCGGGGCTTATGTTTGTGTTGTTGCGGATTGCGTTTCCATATGCTTTCGCGCCGGTTACGGAGATAGCCGAAATCCCCCGCGCACTTGTGTCTGCCTTTGGCGGCATTTTAAATTATGCAAATTTATTTTCGATTTGGACGCTGATTTTATTTTTTGTCTCAATATTTATATGCCCGTATATGCACATGAGTTGGGCAGATATCAAAGGGGCAACTTCGGGTGCTGTGGTGCTGGTTTTAATTGCCGCCGTTTTGTCGGTTGGGTCTGTGGTTATTCCGCAAAATTTGGTTGTGCAAATCCAAACAGTAATGAACACATTTGTTACATATTATGTTTTCGCGTTGGTTATGGGTTTAATTGTTTCCGTTGCAATGGCGATATCGCTTTATGTGCTGTCTTTGATAAGGGGGAAGTGATTGAAACTTGACGAATTGCAACGCAATACACTACAATACTATCTGATGGACACGCGAAGGGACAGGGATATAAACTATGTATCGGGACATAATCAGGCTTCACGAAGCACGGGGCGACATGATTGCCGCCGATGAAATAACCGTCACCGACGCCATGGGCAGAAATATGTTGCTTGTCCGCGAAGGCACGCCCATCGGCGCGAAAGTTATGGCAGCACTTTACCGCCACAAAATTGAAACCATAGCCATCCTAACCGAAAACCCCATTATTCGCGGCGACCAACCGCAATACAAAGAGCCCCCGAAACCTGTAAAAATTCCGCAAAGCAATGTTGCGGCTGTAATCGAACCCGCGTTTAAAAAAGAATGTATAAACAATATCCGCGACTTATTTACTTATATAAACACGCCCCAAGATGACGGCGGCGGCGACAGCAACATGACAACGGCGTATCAAGCCATCAAAGGGCTGGACGACGTACTAAACAGACTTATTGTAACGGTGACACAAGACGCCGGCGAAATGATACACCTTCACGACCTAAAGCACTATGACGAATACACATACCACCACTCTTTAAGCGTGGCGGTACTTTCTATTGCAACGGGGCAATCGATGGGCATGGATTTGTTCGAGATTAAACGCCTTGCCCGCAGTGCCGCACTTCACGATATAGGGAAAATAACAATCCCGCAAGAAATCATAAACAAGCCGGGCAGGCTTACGCCCGAAGAATTTGATATTGTAAAACAGCATTCTATAAACGGTTTGCACACGCTAAAATGCAAAGGAATAGGCGATGCAGAAATGTTAAATGCCATCCTTTTGCACCACGAAAAGTGCGACGGAAGCGGCTACCCCAACGGCTTAACAAAAGACGAAATACCCCTTTTCAGCCGCATAATATCCGTGGCAGACGTTTACGACGCCGTGACATCCTACCGCTCGTACCGCTTCCCCAAAACGCCGTCCGAAGCATACGACCTTATCATGAGCGAGGTGAACCGCAGTTTCGACTACGACGTTGTAAAAGCCTTCATAAAAAAACTTATCCTGTACCCCATCGGTTCTGTTCTGGAACTTTCTGACAGCCGCATCGGCGAAGTAATCGACAACACAAACGAACTCCGCCCCGCCCTCAAAATGCAAGACAACGGCCAAACCGTAGACCTTTCAAAAAACCAAAACCTGATAATAAAGCACGTGCATTATTCAAAATAGTCGTAGCGGGGGGTGAGCTGACCCCAAGAAATTGGAAAGGAAAATACAAAATGAAAAGAGTTGCAGGAATTTTTACAGTACTGGTATTTGCATTCATCTTATCAAGTTTTACATTGAACGCCGCAGAGGTAACGGCAGTACCATCTTCACATCCTGTATTTGTGGATAATGAGCCTGTCCCTTTCAGGGCCTTTAACATTGGCGGTTCAAACTTTTTTATGTTGCGTGATATCGCATACACATTAAACGGTACATCAAGCCAATTTGACGTAACTTGGGACGGGGAACGCGGTGCGATTAATCTGTTGACGGGGCAAAGCTACACTGTGTTGGGTGGAGAAATGGCATCCGGTGATGGCGTTGCCGCTACAGCTACGCCAAGTGCGGCGGCGGTTTATTCAAACGGAGTCCCCGTGAACTTACGTGCATACAACATAGGCGGAAATAACTTCTTTATGCTCCGCGATTTGGGCGAAGCGTTAGGGTTTGAAGTACTATGGGACGAAACCTTGCGCGCCGTTATAATTGTCACAGGTTACGCCGCCGCATATGAATATGTACCCGCATCCCAACCATCGCCTGAAATAATAACGCCGCCTGTTGTAGTTCCCGGTGGCGACAGACTCGTATGGGTGCCGCGTACAAGAAATAATATTTATCATTCCATAAACGACTGCGGCAGAATGAATCCTAATTTCGCAACGTCGTACACTCACACAGAACTGCACGCACGTGGATATCGCGCCTGTGATAGATGCTGGTAATTCGGCGGAGGGCTTCTCCCTGTTTTGACAGTGCTGTTAGCTATTTTAGGTTCAATAATTTTTCTACTGTAAATAAGAAGACGGCATAGGATAAACTGTGCCGTCTTCTTATTTTCTTGACGAAACGTCCAATTTACAGTAAAAATAAATTGTTGCATGAAAGGAGAAATCCATATGCTTAATAAAGTTGACACCAAAGAAGTAATGACTAAACGTGCTGCAAAAGAAAAGTACAGAACAAAATATTTTCGCATGGTTATAACCGAGGTTGTAGACCAAGGAGATAATGATAAGGGATATGTGATTTACACCGCCGACACGGAACGAGAACTGCGCCAAGTACCACGGAGCGAATATAAGAATAAAATAGTGGCATTTACACTAGGGGTAGCCGCAGAGCCATTCCCCCAAGTTGGAAATGTGGTGTACCATGCCTAAATTTGAATTTTCGGAATATGGAAGGGTTTACGTTCCTATACACATGAAACCTCTGGACAGTGTTACATTGTCGCCCGTCGAATTTAAAGTAGACACAGGCGCAGACACAACAACCATATCCAAAGACGCATTAATTGGCTTAGGCTATGATATGAACCGGATAGTGCAAAACGCCGTTGTATACGAAGATAACGACAAGCCTACAACAGCCGCAGGGGAAAAAATTAATGCAGGGTATGTGCATCAAAAACCAAAGTTTTCAAGCCGCGATACAAATTTTTGCCGCACCAACACCGCGCAAGCAATCGTGATACCTCACGGTTTTACATATCCTTTTTCCACTGCATCTTGCACCACGGTTTCGATATACGCCCACAGTTTTGGCACGGCGGTTTTTGCGGGTGTCATCCGTTTGTATACTTGGGCGGCGGTGACATTAAATTTTTTCCATGAGTAGCCTCCTGTAAGATGATTCAGGAAAAACGGCTGGAAGCGGTCTATGGCGGCGGCGTATAGAGCGTCCGACGTTTTCATGCTTTCAAATTCTTCCCATAGGGCGCGGTATTCGGCGGCTTGCGCGGACGGCAATGTGGCGAACAACTTGTCTGCCGCCTGTTGCTCCCGCGCTTCTTTTTCTGCCGCGTTGGTTTCGGCAAAGGCGGGGACGTCGCCCGCGTATATTTCTACCAAATCATGCACCAGCAGCATTTTTATTACGCGGCACAAATTCACGTTGTCGTCTGCTGCGTGTTCGTGCAATGTTAGTGCCATCAGCGCGATATGCCACGAATGCTCTGCCGAATTCTCGTGCCGCGGATTGCTTACAAGACGAGTCTGCCGTTCCACGTTTTTTAATTCGTCCGCGATTTTTAGAAATTCCAGTTGTTGCTGTAACATTTTGCCCGCTCCTTTTTTGCATAAACGCGAAATTTGTTATAGAATTGTAATACTATTCTCGGTTGAAAATGCGGACAGAATTGCGTGGATTTTTGTCCGAGAACAAGGAAGCAAAAACCGCACGTACCCAAAGGTACGTAAGGCTTTTTGCTGACGCAGTTATCGGGCAAAAAGACCGCAATGCTGTCCGCATTTTTAGCCGGGGATAGTATAGCATAAGGGGTGTTATCGTGGACAAAAAAATCACAATAAAAGGTGCGCGGGGCAACAATCTTAAAAATGTAAACCTTGAAATTCCGCGTGATAAATTTATCGTTTTCACAGGGCTAAGCGGTTCGGGCAAGACGTCGCTGGCTTTTGATACAATTTACGCAGAAGGGCAACGCCGTTATGTGGAATCGCTTTCGGCGTATGCGCGACAGTTTTTGGGGCAGATGGAAAAACCGGACGTGGATTTTATCGAAGGGCTTTCGCCCGCGATTTCCATTGACCAGAAAACTACCAGCCAAAATCCGCGCTCTACCGTTGGCACGGTGACGGAAATTTACGACTACTTGCGCTTGCTTTTTGCCCGCGTTGGCATTCCCCATTGCCCCGTTTGCGGCAAAATTGTGGAGAAGCAAACCGTTGACCAAATCGTTGACCAAATACTGCTTCTGCCCGAGGGAACACGCTTGCAAATTCTTGCGCCCGTGGTGCGCGCCCGCAAAGGCGAACACATAAAATTGCTGGAAGATGCCCGAAAAAACGGCTATGTCCGCGCCCGCATAGACGGCGAAGTCACCGACTTAGGCGAAGAAATAACCCTAGACAAAAAGAAAAAACACACCATAGAAATCGTAATAGACCGCATTGTAGTGCGCGAAGGCATAGCCAAACGCCTTTCCGAATCCATAGAATCCGCAATGGCACTAACGGGCGGTTTGCTTGTAATAAACAGCACACAAGCCAATCCCTCCCCCACCGAAAATGAACGGGGTCAAGGGGGCGGGGCCCCCTTGCGGGGTTCGGGGCAGAGCCCCGAGAACTTATCCCTAGACACCATGTACAGCTCCCAATTCTCCTGTGCAGACTGCGGCGTGTCCCTGCCTGAACTTGAGCCGCGAATGTTCTCGTTTAACAATCCTGCGGGCGCGTGTGCGGATTGTTCGGGGCTGGGCGTCAAGCTGATTTTCGACCCTGAGCTTATTGTGCCAAACCCCGCGTTAAGCATTGCACAAGGCGCGATTGCCGCACCCGGCTGGAATGCGGTTAAAACAAGCAATAGCTGGGGCAACGCCATTTTTGAAATGCTTGCGAAAGAATGCAATTTCAGCGTAGAAACGCCCTACGAAAATCTGCCCGAAAACGTGCGCAATATACTAATGCACGGCTTCCCGAACGACCCCGAAAAAACTCTGCGTGTCTCGTGGATTGGCGCGGACGGCACAACCAAAACCTACAATCACAGATTCGAGGGCATAGCCAATAATCTGTGGCGGCGTTACAACGAAACGTCTTCCCTGTCCTCCCGCTCCGACTACGAGGGCTTCATGACAAGCATCACCTGCCCCACCTGCAAGGGCAAACGTCTAAAGCCCGAAGTTTTAGCGGTAACAATCGGCGGGCAGTCTATTTCTGCCGTTACGGAAATGACTATTTCAAATGTAAGAGAATTTTTTAACAATATTTCAGGGACAGTGCCGCTCGCTACGCTCACTTCATTGCCCCCGAACCCCCACGAACTTTTTGAAAAAAGTTCGACAAAAACTTTAACAGGGAGCGAGAATGGGGAAGGGCTTACGGCAACACATTTGATGATTGCGAAGCCGATATTAAAAGAAATCAACGCCCGCACGGGTTTTTTAATGGACGTTGGGCTGGATTATTTAACGCTGTCGAGGTCGGCGGGGTCGCTTTCGGGCGGGGAAGCGCAACGGATTAGGCTGGCAACGCAAATTGGAAGCGGATTGGTGGGCGTCGTTTACATTTTGGACGAGCCAAGCATAGGGCTTCACCAGCGCGATAATGACAGGCTGTTAAAAACTTTGCGTCACCTTACGGATATCGGAAACACGCTAATTGTTGTGGAGCATGATTCGGACACAATGCAAGCGTCGGATTTTATCGTGGATATCGGGCCGGGCGCGGGGGTTCACGGCGGGGAAGTGGTTTTCGCGGGAGATGTGAAAGACCTTCTAAAATGCCCCGAAAGTATCACAGGCAAATATCTAAGCGGTGAATTGAAAATAGAAACACCGCCCACCCGCCGCAAGAAAACCAAACAGCGGTTAAAAATCGTGGGCGCGGCAGAAAACAACCTGCGCGGCATTGATGTAGAAATCCCGCTGGGGCTTTTCACCTGCGTAACTGGCGTAAGCGGCTCGGGCAAAAGTTCGCTGATTAACGAAATTTTGTACAAGCGTCTGGCGCGAGACCTTAACCGCGCAAGAATAAAACCGGGCAAGCACAAGGATATCAAGGGCTTGGAAAATCTGGACAAGATAATCAACATCGACCAAAGCCCCATAGGCCGCNCCCCGCGAAGCAACCCCGCCACATACACGGGCTTGTTCGATTTGGTGCGCGACGTTTTCGCCCAAACGCCCGAAGCAAAAGTTCGCGGCTATCAAAAAGGCCGCTTCAGCTTTAACGTAAAGGGCGGCCGTTGCGAAGCCTGTTCCGGCGACGGCATATTAAAAATAGAAATGCATTTCCTTCCCGATGTTTATGTACCCTGCGAAGTTTGCGGCGGAAAACGCTACAACCGCGAGACTTTGGAGGTAAAGTACAAGGGCAAATCCATCTCCGACGTTTTGAACCTGACAATTGAAGACGCACTGGACTTTTTCGGAAACCTGCCGCGCTTGCGCGACAAACTGCAAACCCTTTGCGATGTAGGGCTAACCTACATCAAGCTGGGACAAGCATCAACAACCCTTTCAGGCGGCGAAGCACAGCGCGTAAAACTCGCCACAGAACTATCCCGCCGTCAAACAGGCAAAACCCTGTACGTCTTGGACGAACCCACAACAGGCCTGCACGCCGCCGATGTTCACAAACTAATCGGCATCCTGCAACAGCTCGCCGACTGGGGAAACACCGTTGTAGTAATCGAACACAACCTTGACGTAATAAAAACCGCCGACCACGTAATAGACCTTGGCCCCGAGGGCGGCGGCGCAGGCGGCCAAATTGTAATCTGCGGCACTCCCGAAGATGTTGTAAAATGTGAAGGCTCATTCACGGGGAAGTTTTTGAAGGATGTGCTTTGATTCCAGTTCTGCAATTCTTTTACGGAGTTTTTCATTTTCGGCTTCCATCTCCATAAATTTGCGGTCTTTCTGTTGTTGCAATAAAAGGTCGTCTTGCCTGCGTTGATAGGCTTGCCGTGTAACTTTATCCTCGCTTAGTCTTACCAAAGTAGAAACAGCCATGCCAATTTCCTCCTGTTCCTCGCAAATGTTTTTGATTATTTCCTTATCCTCAATATCCTTTTCTGTGATGAACGCTAACCACTTCGCAAGCATGGTTTCCTCGGTTTCGCCTTTGCCGATTCCACCTGCTTCGTTTATGGTTTTTACAAATGCCATCATGTCGATGTAGTGTAATTCTAAGGCGTTTGAAAAAACTGTTTTGTCGTCTATATCCATTATCTTGCAGCACTTATGGATTTTTTGACTTTCTCCCTCGTCCAAAGAGCCGTTTGCAAAAGTTACGCAAATGACAGGCGGTTGCGTTGTGTACCCTTCGCCTGTTTTTAGTTCTTCTCCGTAAGCCCTCGCCCAACTGCGAATGGTTTTGTATTTTAGGTCGTCTATGTCGTAAAGGTGCATTTCTATCAAGATTGTCGTGCCATCGTCCAGTTGCGCCCGAATATCCAATATGGAAAGTTTATCGCCTTTGGAGTGCTTTTCTAAGTGCGGGTTTACAATCGCAAGAGATTTTATTATTCGTGGGATTTTCTTATTGGCGAATATCGCATTCAGCAAGGAAATTAGAAACAGGGTATCGCCTGTTCCGAAAAACGCCTTAAATGCGTAATCTACTCGCATATCCATTAGTTTAGAAAAATCAATTTCCAAAGAACGGTTGTTTGTTTGACGATTCTCGTTGTCCATTTGTAAATTCCTTTCATCCTTGAACGGCATAGAAATTTATCTGCCCTTCATGCTTATTATACCTTTAAAATTGTAATCTGTTCAACAGATTTTTGCCTATGCTTGTGCGTGGAATTTTAGGGCATCGAAAAACCGCTTGCAGAAATTTTCAATCCTGCAAGCGGTTTTTGTTTGTTAAAAATTCAGGCTAAGTTGCGGGCTTTGAGTATTTGCATAGTGCCGCAAATACTACCATCATAAAAAATTTTTTTGCTGTTATTGTCATTGTGAAAATGCCTCCTTGTATTTTTTGTTGCTTGCTTGAAACATTCCTATATCCGTCACCAGCCCCGCGCCCATTCCGCTACTTTTTGCGGCTTCCGCGGGGAAGCGAGGTTCGCACTTCCCCGCAGGACAACCATTAAAAAAGGTGTGCAAGGACGGCAAAAAATGCCATCACCTTACACACCTTGAGAAATTCCAAGAAATTAAACTACATAAAACCAAACAAAACACGCCTACACCCTGCACCAATATGCCAAAAACAAAGGGGCATTATTGAAACAAGAGTAAAACAATGCTAAAATGTGGCTTGTAGTGGCGGGCGCAAGCCCGTGTGTGCTAGGTGATGTTCCGAATCCCTACACTCGCCGTTGGGTGCGACTAACACCCTACGGTCACTGCGTTTTTTATTACACGCACATACTAGGGTGTGTCGACAATAAAAACGTGATATAATAGAAAAAAAGCGTAAGGGGGATTTCGCATATGAACGAATCTTGTCACCGACACGATATATCCGAC
>WQSG01000066.1 GCA_009788055.1 Defluviitaleaceae bacterium
CCGCCATAGACGTGCCGCTTCGGCTTCCGTAACCCGATGCGGCAGACCACGGCGGCAATGCGGAAAGCACATTCGCGCCATGCCCCAAAACGTCGGGACTGATTTCAAATGTTCTGTTAAGCGGCCCGCGTGATGATGACGCCGTTAGCGTTTTCGCGCCGCCTGCGGTGGCGGGCAAAGTCACACTGCCCACGGTTATTGCTTTTGCCGCAGACGCGGGGCTTGCTATCGAGGAAGACGCGGGGCCGTCGTTGCCCGCCGCCAACACAAACGTGATGTACGGGTGTGCAAAAGTGATGTTGTTCACGGCAAGTGCAAGCACCTGCGCAGGGTCGTTGTTCCCGCGAACGCCCAGCGACATAACCACTACATCAGGCTTGTCGTAGGCTGTTTGGTTAATGCCGGCAAGAAGAACGCTTTGCGTGCCGCCTGTTGCCCCCATTACCCGGTACGCAATTATCTGCGCGTCGGGTGCTACGCCCAAAACCGATTGCGAACCGCCCGAATCGCGCCCTGCGACTATACCCGCAACGTGCGTTCCGTGTTCGGTGCTGTTATGGGTTTCACTTGGGTTGTTCGTGGGGATGCCCGTGACGAAATTTCGCCCATAAAATATGCCGTCAATTGTGTCGCCCTCTGTTATGTTTGTGTTGCGTTCTTGCATTTGCGCCAGCGTAGGAAACGCCCCCGCAAACGCCGCATGATTGCGGTAAATTCCCGTATCAATGACCGCCACAAGAATCCCCTCGCCGCGATAACCCATCTCGTGCATTTCATCGGCGCGTTTTGTTGCACGCCCCTGCGCCGCACCCTGCGGATTACGCCCTGCCATAGCCAGTACATCATATTCGTCCCACTCGGGCGGAAGAATTTTCACATCAGGAAACACAGCGCGAACACTGTCAAAACCCGCAAGCGCGTGCACCATATTGGACGGCAACGTCACACTTACACCGTTTATCGCACTGCGATACTCAAAGTCAATTGAGAAGCTGTACCCATCGCCCAAAACGCCATCTTGGCGGTCACTTTTCCGCCACTCTGCGTCGGTTGCTCCTAGCGCACGCTCCACGTGCGCGTCGTCGCTACCTTCTTGATTGGCGAAAAATTGCCGCGCCAATTCGGCATTTCGGTCAATGGATACAGCTTCTGAGAATGGCGCGGCGGTTCTTGCCCTTGCACCGTATCCGCCAACGCCAAAAAGCGCGGAAATCTCCGCACGGAAAAGCACATGGTCATCCGCCGCCAGCCGCTCCGCCAACCCAAACGGCATAACACGCCCTTCCACACCAGCCTCATACAACTGCACCGCAACCGGCCCATGCTCAAAAAGCACAATCACCGAAACAGGCGTATCATCATCCGCAAGCGCGTACTCGCCCTCAAAGCCAATTAACCCGCTATCTTGCGCATACGCAGGGACAGTTGTAAGAAAAATCAAAAGAAGAACAATATGCATTAAAACCGTGGGGGCGTTGCCCCCACACCCCCACGAACTTTTTTGAAAAAAAGTTCGACAAAAAACTTTAACATGGACTAGCGATGAAAAAATACGCAATCCAAAATCGCGCGAATGCGCGATTTTTGTTAAAGTTTTTGCCCCGCTTTTTTCAAAAAGCGGGTGGGGGTTCGGGGGCAACGCCCCCGAGAACTTATCTTTCATATTTATCTCACAACCCACAACTCGATTTTTTCTCCGTTTACGTTCCACTCTTTTGCGAATGCGCCTGAAGGGGCAGACGAAGAAGTTAATTCGTTTGCTAAAATTTCGTGGGAAATTTCTGCGGCGTTGCGCTCCATAACCGCTGAGAGGGTAGGGGATTTGGAGTAGCCAGCCTTGATATGGTCGGTAACTTCAAAGCCTGCCTCGCGGCGCATATTTTGGAACTTGCTTATTAACTCGCGCATATTTCCTTCTTCGATTAGCTCGGGGGTTAGCGTGGTTTCAAGCACAACGGTAACGCCTTTTTCTGCCGCCGCAGAGAAGCCTTCTTTTTGTTGCGTTTCCACCAGAACATCCTCCATGGTAAGTTCCACGGCAGTGCCGTCCACGGTTGATGTCCATGTTCCCGCTTTAAGAGCCGCCATTACATCACTTGGCGCGGCGTTAAGGGCTTCTGTTATTTTCGGCACAATCTTGCCGTAACGGGGGCCCAATGTGCGCAACTGCGGCTTGAATTTGTACGACATATACTCGCTTGCATCGGCGATAAATTTAATTTCTTTTACGTTCAGTTCGTCCTTGATAACATCTTCCAGTTCCGCGCTTAGTGGCTTTTCAAGCGGTTTCGCTAGGCTTACAAACATCTGCGCAAGTGGCTGGCGAATTTTCGTGTTTGCGGTATTCCGCGCAGAACGCCCCTGCACAACGATATCCATTACTACTGCCATTTGTTGTTCCAGTTGTGTGTCAATTTGGCTTTCGTCGCAATCGGGGAAGTCTGCAAGGTGGATGCTGATTGGCTCGTTTTTGCCATTTAATCCAACCACAAGGTTTTGATAAATCTGTTCCGTGATAAAAGGCACAAAAGGCGCGGCAAGTTTGGAAACGGTAACAAGCGCGTGGTGCAACGTTTTGTATGCAGAAATTTTATCGTCTGTCATATCCTTGCCCCAGTAGCGTTCGCGGCTGCGGCGTAAATACCAGTTGCTCATTTCGTCCACGAATTGGTCAAGTGCGCGGGCGGGTTCGGTTAATTCAAAACGCTCCAGCGCGGAATCAACTTTTTTGATAAGGGTGTTAAGCCGCGAAAGAAGCCATTTGTCCATCACAGACGGCGCGGGCGTTTCATATTTATATGGGTCGAAGCCGTCGATTTCGGCATACAGCACGAAAAACGCATAGGTGTTCCAAAGCGTTCCCATGAAGCGGCGCGCACCTTCGGTAACGCCATCGTCGGAGTAGCGGAAATTTAGCCACGGTGCGGAAGAAGATATCAGAAACCAGCGAATAGCGTCCGCGCCGTGTTTTTCCAACGCCTCCATTGGGTTTACCGCATTGCCCTTGGATTTACTCATTTTCTGCCCGTGTTCGTCCAGCCCATGCCCCAGCACGATTACATTTTTATACGGCGATTTCTCAAACAACATGGTGGAAATCGCAATAAGCGAATAGAACCAGCCCCGTGTTTGGTCAACCGCTTCCGATATAAAATCTGCGGGAAATTGTTTCGCAAAGATGTCTTTATTTTCAAACGGATAGTGCCATTGCGCAAAGGGCATCGACCCCGAATCGAACCAGCAATCTATTACTTCGGGTGTGCGTGTCATCTGTCCGCCGCATTTTTCGCAGGGGATTTTTACTGCGTCTATATATGGCTTGTGCAGTTCTATATCATCGGGGGTGGACGGGTTCAGCTTTTTCAGTTCCGCGATACTGCCTACGCAGTGCAGATGCCCGCAACTTTCGCTGTCGCAAACCCATATGGGAAGCGGCGTTCCCCAGTATCTTTCGCGGCTTATGCTCCAGTCAATTACGTTTTCAAGGAAGTCACCGAAACGCCCTTCCTTCATGTGACCGGGCAACCAGTTTACCGCGCTGTTGCTTTCCAAAAGTTTGTCGCGCAAACTGCTCATGCGGATAAACCACGCATCGCGGGCGTAGTAGAGTAGGGGAGTGTCGCACCGCCAGCAAAACGGATAGCTGTGCTTGTACGCATTTTTGCGGAACATTTTGCCGCTCATTTTTAGTTCCTTTATGATTAACGGGTCTGCGTCTTTTACAAACATCCCCGCCCACAAATGCACATCCGAAATAAAGCAACCTTGCGCGTCTACCATTTGCAAAAGCGGCAAGCCGTATGCCTTGGAGATACGCGCATCGTCCTCACCAAAGGCGGGAGCGATATGCACAATTCCCGTGCCGTCCGTAAGGGTTACATATGAATCGCAAACAACCATGCAGTAATTTTCGCTTGTTTCACCTTTTGCAAAATCGAAAAGCGGTTCGTATTTTGTTCCTTCCAAGTCTTTGCCCGTGACGGTTTCTAAAATTTCATGGGGTGCGTCACCAAAAACGGAAGCAACCAAGGCTTTCGCCAAAATATACACTTTCCCATCGGAAGAAACTTTCGCGTATTCCTCCTTGGGATTAACGCACAGTCCCACATTGGACGGCAAAGTCCAAGGAGTGGTTGTCCACGCAAGAAAGAACTCGTTTTCCGCGCCCTTCGCCTTGAAGCAAACGTAAACGGAATCTTCCGTTACGTCTTTGTAGCCCTGCGCAAGTTCGTGGCTGGAAAGGGGAGTTCCGCAACGCGGGCAATACGGCACAACACGATAGCTTTTATAAATAAGCCCCTTCGCAAAAATTTGCGACAACGCCCACCAAACGGATTCGATATACTCGTTGTGATACGTTACATACGGCGCGTCCATATCCGCCCAAAAGCCCACGCGCTCGCTCATTTCGCGCCAAAGGCCTTCGTATTTCCATACGCTTTCTTTACATTTTTTTATAAACGGCTCCACGCCGTAAGTCTCAATTTCAGGCTTGCCCGAAATACCAAGCATTTTTTCAACTTCAAGTTCCACAGGCAAACCGTGCGTGTCCCAGCCCGCTTTGCGCTTCACATGAAAGCCCTTCATTGCTTTATATCTGGGAACTAAGTCCTTAACCGTGCGCGTAATAATATGCCCAATATGCGGGTGGCCATTCGCCGTGGGCGGCCCTTCGTAGAACGTAAAGTTCTCCCCGCCCTCCCGAAGATTAATACTTTTTTCAAACACTTCATTTTCGCGCCAAAGCTTTAAAACGTCCTTTTCACGAGCCGCAAAATTCAAACCGGTAGAAACTTTTTCATACATTAAACAACGTCCCTTTCAAAGAAAAAATCTTAGAGTTTAGTATATCAAGGTTTTTATGCAGGCGTCAAACAAATTTGCTTGCATTCCCATGCGTACCGTGATAGTCTTGACAACTGCGTCCACAAGGGGGAATTTTAAAATGACAAACCGTAGCGAGAAAGAAATAAACGAGAGCGTTCAGTTAATCCTTGACTCTGCGCCAATGAGCATAACCGTGTACAATACCAACCGCGTTATGATTGACTGCAACATAGAAGCGGTTAATATGTTTGGGCTTGGAAGCAAGGAAGAATTTATAGATACATTTAACGGGCGTTTTTACACATTTTTTCCGGAGTATCAATATTGCGGTACGCCAACATTGGAGAAAGTAAATTGGATTTTTGAAACCGCAATGAAAGACAGCCGCGTTCAATTGGAATGGAATCACCTAACCGCCGACGGGCAAGACTTGCCTACGGAACTCACGCTGGTTCGTGTAGATAACCACGGCGTAACGCAGTTTGTGGCATATGTGCGCGATTTGCGAAAAATTAAAGAAGCTGAAAAAAACGCTGTACTTGACCAGCAACGAACAGTAGCGGCAGAAGAAGAAAGCCGCGAAAAAACACGCTTCCTTGCCAGAATGAGCCACGAGATTAGAACCCCGCTAACCTCTATCGTTGGTATCTCGGAACTTGAATTGCGCAACCAAGTTATGTCTCCCCACACAGAGGAAGCGTTTGCCAAAATCTTCAGTTCATCAAAAACATTGCTTAACATCGTAAATGACATTTTGGACTTCTCAAAAATGGAAGCAGGCAAAATGCCGCTTATAAATAACGAATACGATGTAGCAAGTTTGGTTAGTGACGCGGGGCAATTACACTTGGTTTACTTGGACAATAAGGATATAAAATTCCGCATGATGGTGGATGAGAATATCCCCGTAAAATTAATTGGCGATGCCTTGCGTATCAGGCAGGTTGTTAATAATTTGCTTACCAATGCGTTTAAATATACAGAGGTCGGCACGGTGGTACTGTCCTTAGAATGTGAAAGGAAAGCCTGTGAATGCGCTACCCTTATCATTTCCGTCAAGGATACGGGCATTGGCATGACACGGGAACAGATAGAAGAAATCGAAGGCTTAAACAGCGAGTATATACGCCTGCACGAGCAAGAAAAGCCTTTCGTAAGCGGCACGGGGCTGGGGCTTCCTATCGTGTACAGCTTGGTGCAAATGATGGGCGCGCAGATTAGCCTGCAAAGCGAACACGGCAAGGGTACACACATAACCCTGCGTATTCCGCAAAAAATATCGGGGACAGATGTGCTTGGATTAGAACTTTCCCGCAGTTTGGAAAACTTTAAATCCACCATATGGTCGGTTACAAAAACATTTGAATTTGTGCCGGAGCCGATGCCATACGGAAAAGTGCTTGTTGTAGACGATGTTGACAGCAATTTATATGTAGCGGAAGCGATGCTGGAGTCTTTTGAACTTACGGTTGAACTTTGCGAAAGCGGGCAAGATACGATAGACAAAGTAAGGCAAGGAAATGTATACGACATCATTTTTATGGACCACATGATGCCGGGCATAGACGGTATCGAAACAACAAAAATATTGCGCGACATGGGTTACGACCATCCCATTGTTGCCCTCACCGCCAACGCCCTAAAAGGGCAAGCCGAGCTGTTTATGGAAAACGGTTTCTCGGGCTTCATGTCAAAACCAATCGACATTAACAGATTAAACTCCTACCTTGTGCGCTTTATAAAAGACAAACATGAAAAAAGCTAACCCTCCTTTGCAACGGATTACCGTAAAAATCCGATTAAGGGTTAGCGAAATGATACAGTAGATATTGGCTTCCAGCGAAGCGGGCGGCCAAGTGGAAAAAATTTCATGGCTCGCGGCGTTTTTGATATAGTAGGTGAAAGGAACGCGGACATTTCTTGCAGGCCTGTCGGGTCTGCCGAGGTGTACCGTAATAAATTCCGGAATAATCACCTCGTTTAGTACGCGTGCGGGCGGCATTGGCGGCGGTACATCCATTCTGCGCGGTTCTTTGGAAACTAGGTTATGCGTTGGCGTAAACAGTTCCACAGATTCGCCTTCCTGTACCGCAGGTGTCATGTTAATCGGTAGAATACTGGTTTCTGTGTCCAAAATTTCCACATCGCGAATTGTTACCGTAACAAATCCTTTTGCCTCTGCCCGCACGTCACACACAGAGTAGGGGACTCCGTCAAAATCCGGGTCAAGTGATAATTCCTTGGGCGGTGCTTCCAGCGCAACCGTTTCCGCCAGCCCGCTTTCGTCCGTAACCAACTCATACAATACGCTTTCTTCGCTTAATACCGTAACTTTTGCCCCAACTACAGGCATTCCGCCAAATGCGGCACCGGTCACAACTTCCAAAAAGCCTGTTCCCATATTGTTACCTCCCATGTCGAAGATTTTTGAAGATTTTACCTTGTCATCTTATGCTGTGCATGGGTAGGTTGTTCCCTTTTTTTACCCCCGTCTAATCATGTCGTATTTTGCAACTGGTTCGTTTACTTTCAGATAAATTTTTTGCTTGGGGTGGGGGGCAGATGTAATTTCCGCACCGTCCTCGTCGTGCATATTTTCAACGGTTTGCGTAAAGTTTGGGGCTTTTGCCCTTAAAATTTCTACCGTATCGCCTTTTTGGAACTTGTTTCGCTGTTCGATTAGGCACATTTTTGTGTTGGGGTCGTAGCTTTCTATCATTGCTGTGAAATTTTGCGAAGTCGCTTGATTTTCCCCGATATAATCGTGGTCGGTGCCGCTCATTTTTCCGTAGAAGAAGCCTGTTGTGTAGCCGCGATTGCCCACTTTTTCAAGCTCCGATTTATAGTGTGGAATCTTGCTTTTGTAAAGGGTCGGGCTTTCGGCAAAGTCGTTTAGGGCTTCGCGGTAAATTTTTGTTACCGCGCCTACATAGTATTCAGTTTTCATACGGCCTTCGATTTTTAAACTGCGCACACCCGCGCCTATTAAATCGTCAATGTGGCCTATCATGCACAAATCTTTGGAGTTGAAAATGTACGTCCCGCGTTCGTTTTCATAAACGGGAAAGGTCTCGCCTGTTTTTTCTTCGACACAAACGCCCTCGTGGAATGCGTAATTGAATCTGCACGGCTGACTGCATTCGCCGCGGTTTGCGTCGCGCTCGTTAAGGAAATTGCTAATCAAGCACCGCCCCGAATACGCCATACACATCGCGCCGTGAACAAATGCTTCAATTTCGATATTTGGAGCGCGTTCGCTTATTTCTTTTATTTCGCCCAGCGAAAGTTCCCGCGCCGCAACAAAACGACGCGCCCCCAAGTCTCGCCAAAATGCCGCCGATGCGTAATTTGTTACATTCGCCTGCGTTGAAATATGTATGTCAAGCGTTGTATTTTTAGCCAGCATAAATACTCCGGGGTCTGAAACCAAAACCGCGTCCGCCCCGATTTTTTCAAGCCAATTTAGGTATTCGTCAAGCCCTGTGAAATCGCTGTTGTGTGCGCAAATATTTACCGCAACGTAAACTTTTTTTCCAATCTCATGCGCGTACTTTATTCCCGTTTCCATTTCCGCCTCGGAAAAATTACGCGCTTTCGCCCGCATACTCATTACTTTTCCGCCAACATACACCGCATCCGCACCGTACTCAAACGCAACTTTTAGCCGTTCCAAATCTCCCGCAGGGGATAGAAGTTCTATCATGTTTTTCACTCTCCTGTTAGTCTTGCAAATTTCCTGTAATCGTCAATGTGTTGTTGCTCCCCGAAATAAGACTTTCTACACGGGATATGAAATCCATTCCGATAACGCCGTGAAAACCGGGCGTATTTTCAATTTCCATAACATCAACAGGCATATTCAACAAGCTAAACTGATTGCCTATAACTAACCGCGATAAATCACAGATGGGCGGCGAAAACACGCCAAGGGCGGTTCTTTTCATTCGTGCGGATTGCTTGAAATTTGTGTACCCGAGATATTCCAGTGTATCTTTCGTGAGTGATGTTTTATCTGCGCCTGTGTCGTAAATTAACATTACCCTCATTCCGTAATCTTTTTTTGGGGAATATAAATAACACTTTATGGGTATTGTTTTTGAACCCATTAAGTCAACCGTCAACAAACTGTCCATATCCTATTCCTCCGCTATCGAATTGATTAAGGCAATAGAGCGCAGTCGTGGTTGAATTTTCCCAAGCTCATAAAAAGCGTGTTCGCGCTTTTCATAAACCCCCAGCAACTCACCGCTTAAAATTTCGCCATTGCTTTCGTCGCACACAGGCTCGTTTATTACAAGCCACTTGCGCGGATACAGTTCATACATTTCTTTCTTTTCCATGTGTTGTTTAACCATTGTAATCAACTCCTGTCATTGTAATTATAGCACCTTGCCATTATGATATAAAGTAAAGACAAACACAATGCAGGAAGGGCGTTTGAAAAATGCTTACCATATATTTTTCGGGAACAGGAAACACAAAACATCTCGCGGATTTATTTAGTCAAAAAATGAACGCGAAATGTATTTCAATTGAAGCAGATACAGATTTTTCGACTGAAATTAAAGAGCATGACACGCTCGCATTTTGCTACCCAATATACAACTCAAGAGTGCCGCGAATTATGCGAGAGTTTGTGCATAAGCATATGGCGGGGCTGGTTGGCAAAAAGATTATTATATTGGTAACGCAACAGGCATTTTCAGGCGATGGCGCAAGGGTGTTTACGGATTTATTTGAAGAAGGCGCGATAGAAGTCATTTACGCAGAGCATTTTAATATGCAGCAAAATATGGGGAATATCCCTGTGTTTTGGACGTTGTTTAAACCAACAGAAAAGACACGTCAAAAATACATCAAGAAAACCGAAGCAAAGCTGAACACCGTTTGCGAAAACATCAAAAGCAGCATTGTCAAGAAGCGCGGTTTTTCCAAGATATCGGAAATCTTGGGCTATATCCAAGGGAAGCCGTGGCAAAAAAACACGAAAGATATTACGCCCGTCAAACTTGAAAAGAAACTAATGAACGGATTACAAATCCATAAAGAGTGTACGGCTTGCGGCATATGTACAAAAATTTGCCCGATGAAAAACTTGGTAAACCATGACGGAAAGATACAACATTTGAACAACTGTACCATCTGTTATCGTTGCGTTAATCGGTGTCCGCAGAAAGCTGTTACCGTGTATATTCATATTAAACCCAAGTGGCAGTATGCCATGGGTGATTTGCAAGAAAAATAAAAAATCGCGGTGCAGTTCACTGTCTCCGCGATTTTTAGGTTTTACCGTCAAGCGCAACTACTCTTGCAATTCTTTCTTTTTCAAGTATGCATTGGTTATGGCTGCAAACTCATTCATTTCAAAAGCTGTATTTATATTTACAATGGTTTCGCCGGATATGGTAATTTCATCGGAAGAGTCCAGAATATGCGGATTACACTGCATGAACAGTCCAAAAACCGCATCCCAAGTATCAGAGCCAAACATAACCTCTATTGTGGTACCGTCGTCTAATATTAAGAAAGTACCTTTGCCCATGATGCCGACAATTGCTACGATTTCTGATGTATGCAGTAAATCGCGTGTTAGAGTGCTTAAATACCAATCGCCAATAATATAGAAATGGCTGTCTTCGATTGAGATATCATACGCGGGAGAGTTTTCGTTTTGGAGCAAACTCTTTATTTCATTTTCTGCTTTTTCATAGCTACCATGACGATTTTTAAATCTTTCTATTTTTGCAAGCTGATTAGTTCTGGCTTTTTTTCTTAGAGACACGGCAGGGAAAATAAGAATAATAAAAATCACGCCAAGCCCCCATGCAATAAGTGTGACAATGTAAGCCCAATCCCCTTCAACAAACAAATCAAGAACTGTGCCAATTGCAATTAATGCTAATCCGATAAAAAACATTGTTGCAATAACTAGTACATTAGAGCTGAATCCTTTTTGAATATCCCCGACTATATCCATTTGCAATAATTTTTGCCTTGTGGCTGACCGCATAGAAAAATTGTTTTCAGATTGCATAATAAAACCCCCAAGATGTTAATTTTGACATTAACATAACACATTCAATAAATGAAATCAACTAGGGTGTGTTGCCACAAACGCAAACGCCTTATGATTGCAAAACCTTATGTACCCCCCCTCCTTAAGTTCCAATCAAGCAATAATATCCCCGCCGACCTGCGAATGCGAGCCGCAATTTTGTTTCGCAAAGTATACGCAGTTTGCACATTCGCCTTTTGGGGCGCGGTGATGGTTTTGCAGGCTTGAAAGTTTTGGTTTATGCTTTTTGCATTTTTTCATAGAAATTCATCCTTTCAGATATCAGACTATTAGACCTGTCCGAAAACTCCGCAACGCCGCCTTCGCGGTCAATTTTCCGCAATACTGCGTCACAAAAAGCCTTGCGTACCTAAAGGTACGCGGCGTTTTTTGTTCCTTGTCTTGCAAAAAATTGCCGCGCCAACTCGGCATTACGGAATTTCCGGACAGGTCTATTTTTTTAGTATGCCCGTTTTATGAGTGTGTTATAATAGACGGGCTTTTGAAGGGAGCGTTTTTATATGCGTGAATTTTTCAGTTTAGAGGGTTCGTTTAATAGGTATGCGGGTTTTGCGGCGGACACTTTTATTTTAAGTTTGGCTTGGATTTTTTTTAGCCTTCCTATTATAACAATCGGCGCGAGTACAACCGCGCTTTTTTATGTGGCAACGCGCAGAATTGCCAACAGGGAAGGGTATATCACTTCGGATTTTTGGATGGCGTTTAAGTCTAATTTTTTGCGGGCAACGCTGGTGTGGATTGTTATTTTGTTTATGGTTGTGATGATTCTGATAAGTATGCTGGCGGGCATTCAGATGGGCGAAGAGTTGCCGTTTAACAGGATTGTTCTGCCCGTGCAAATTGTTACGTTGTTGGAGATTTTGTTTGTTTCAACGTTTGTTTTTCCCGTGCTTGCGCGGTTTGAGATGGGTATAAAAGAAGCTGTTAAGGCAAGCTTTTTTATGGCAAACAGGCACTTGCTTACATCGTTTACCTGTGTGGGAATCGCTGTTGGGCTTGTGATTTTTGTTTTTATGTTTCCGCAAATTTTTCCGCTTATTTTTCTTGTACCGGGAATTTCGGGGATGTTGTCGGCTGTTTTAATCATGCGTGTTTTTAAAAAATATCGCCCCGAAATGGACAAAGACCCGATTTTGGAATTGCAAGAAATTGAAAAAAAACGCGCCGAAGAAAAACGGCTTGCGGAAATTGGTAAAACGCATATAATCAATGAGAATGACGAAAACAATGAGGAGGAACAAGAATGAACATTTACGAACTCAAAAACAAAAACGGCATGAAAGTTACGGTAACAAACCTTGGTTGCGCGATTATGAAGGTAGAAATCCCCGCAAAGGGCGGCACAAAAGACGTTGTTCTGGGCTTTGACAAACCCGAAGAATATAAAGGAAAGCATCCGTTTTTCGGCGTAGCGGTTGGGCGTTTTGCCAACAGAATCGGCGGCGGAAAATTTGAACTTAGCGGCAAAACATACACGCTGGAAAAAAACGACAATGGTGTAAACCACCTGCACGGCGGCGTGGACGGGTTCGATAAAAAGGAGTGGCACGTTGAATTTTCTTGCGATGAAAAAATTGTTTTTGTTTTGCAAAGCCCTGACGGCGACAGCGGATATCCCGGCGACCTAACCGTTCTCGTAACATACACCCTAACCGAGAAAAACGTATTAAAAGTCGAATACAAAGCCATAACGGAAACAGAAACCATTTGCAATCTTACAAACCATAGTTATTTCAATCTGTGCGGACACGACGCAAAAGACGTTTACGGACACGAACTGCAAATTTTCTCCGACAAAATAACAGAGGTAGACGGCGAATTAATCCCAACAGGCGGCTACGTTGATATCGCGGGAACGCCTTTCGATTTCCGCACGGCGAAAACAATCGGCGCAGACCTGCAAGCCGCAGGCGAAGTAAACAACACGGGCGGCTACGACCACAACTATGTACTTCGCGGCGAGGGCAAGGCGGCAAGCGCGTATTCGCCCAGCACGGGAATACGTCTTACGGTGAACACAAATAGCCCGGGAATGCAGCTTTACACAGGCAATTTCATAGACGGCACGGTTACGGGCAAGGGTGTGACATATCAAAAACACAGCGGTTTTTGTCTTGAAACACAACTTTTCCCCGACAGCATAAACAAACCAAACTTCCCCTCCTGCGTTGTAAAAAAAGGCACACCGCAGAAATTCTACACAGAATTTTCGTTTGAGTGGTAATCGCAGATTACTTAAATATAATCGAAACCTTCGCGGAAAAAAATAACATTATCGCAGGGGTTTGCCATGCCGCGCCGATGGATTCGGGGTGGCTTTCGGCAAGCCCCTTTGTGCCGTTTGTGAGCGCGGATTTGCAAAAACGGACAGACCCTTCGGCTACACTAACGGGAGTTAAAAGCATTATAGTGATAGGGGTGGCGCCCCAAGGGGAAGGTCTTGCCCCCGCGGGCAACTCGCAAAGCGGGCAACTTTCCTCCCTTGGGGTGGATAGTGATTATCATGTGGTCGTGCGGGGTTTGCTTCGCGAATTGGTGGATGAATTAAAAACGCTTGGGGCATTTAGATATAAGATACTGGTGGACGGTTCGGGGCTTGATGAACGCGCTTTGGCAGAACGTGCGGGCTTGGGCTTTTTCGGGCGCAACGGGCTAATTATTTCAGAAAAATTCGGCTCGCGGTTTAATATTGGATGTGTCCTTACAGATTTGGAGTTGCCGCCAAACCTCAAAAGTCAAAGTTTTTTTGTAGAGGGGGGTTCGGGGGGAGACCCTTTTTTTTCAAAAAAAGGGT
>WQSG01000067.1 GCA_009788055.1 Defluviitaleaceae bacterium
TGTTCTTCCAGTAATCCTTGAAGTTTTTCACGGTCAAGGGAGCGGTCAACTACTTCATATAATCTGGCGCGTACTTCCTCCGTATTATTGTAACGTATGGCCTTAATTAACAAATCACGCAATGATTCATTGTTAAATGTTACTTTGCCCAGCACATCAAAGACTTTGCCTTTTAGCGTTTCGCGTTCTTGTTCCAGTTTCTCGAAAAGCCGCTGAAACACCATGCCTTCACGAGTTTCTTTTGAAACAAGATTCCAAAGATGGCAAACTTCTGTTTGCCCAATGCGATGTATGCGTCCAAAGCGTTGTTCAAGTCGATTTGGATTCCACGGCAGGTCGTAATTCACCATCAAATGCGCCCGTTGGAGATTGATGCCTTCCCCTGCGGCATCGGTGGCGATTAGAATACGCACCTCTTTATCCTGTTTGAACAGCTCCTCAACTTTGCGGCGTTCGTCACGAAGCATCCCTCCGTGAATAGTAACAACAGCCTCTTCACTTCCCAACAAAGAGCGTGTCTTGTCGGTGAGATAGCGCAATGTATCGCGATGTTCGGTAAAGATAATCAGTTTCTCACGGAAACCTTCTTTGCTGAACATATTTCCGTTGTCTTGCAACAGTTTAGACAGTTCTGCCCACTTGCGGTCATCGCCGCTTTGACGAACATTATTTGCCATGCGTTCCAAGTTTCTGAGTGTTGTAATTTCGGCTTCAAGTTCTGCGATTGTTTGTGCGGCTGTGGCTTGGTCAACCACTTCTTCTTCTGCATCTTCCAGTTCAGATGAAGGCATATCGTCATCATCGTAATCGTCATATAAATCATAATTGTAATCGCCGGCACGTTTGCCGATTTTTTCTTCCAAGAGCCTGTTTTCCAAACGCTCTCTGCGGCGTTTTAATGATTGGAAAATGGCTTCCGGCGAAGAGGCAAGACGGCGTTGTAAAATAGTTAGGGCAAAGCCCACTGTATTTCTGCGGTCGCTGTTCAATTGGTCTGCGCGATTAAATTCATCTTGAACATAGTCGGTTACAGCAGTATAAAGCCGCGCTTCTGCCGGAGAGAGATCGTAATTTACTGTATATGCAATGCGTTCAGGGAACAGTGGTGTTCCGTCAAATTTTAACAAATCTTCTTTTACAAGTCGCCGCATAACATCAGTAACATCCACAGCTTGATTACTGCTTCTGGTAACGCCTTCAAAGCGGTCTTGGTCTATTAGCGACATGAATAATTGGAAATCTTCTTCTTTGCCATTGTGTGGCGTTGCAGTCAGCAAAAGAAAGTGTCGAGTAATTGAAGACAAAAGATGTCCTAATTGAAATCTCCGGGTACGTTTAATCTCACCACCCCAAACTGTGGCAGACATTTTATGGGCTTCATCACAAACGATTAAATCCCAATCAGTGATTTTTAATTTTTCTTGCAACACTTCATTTCGTGATAACTTATCCAGCCGAGCAATACACAGGTTTTCTTCAAGAAATACATTTCCTGTTGCGGCAGTTTCAATTAATTCATTGCTCAAAATCTTAAAACGCAATCCAAATTTGTTTCTTAGCTCGTCTTGCCATTGTTCTGCCAAACTGCCGGGTGAAACAATGAGGCATCTTTTCAAATCGCCACGCACTATAAGTTCCTTCAAAAACAGCCCGGTCATTATTGTTTTGCCCGCACCGGGGTCATCCGCTAATATATAGCGAAGGGGTAAGCGTGAAAGCATCTCTTGATAAACTGCGGAAATTTGGTGCGGCAATGGCTCGATGGACGATGTATGTACCGCAAGATATGGGTCAAATATGTGTGCAAGATTTATGCGATAGGCTTCAGAAACAAGACGCATCAAATTAGCATCTGCATCAAAGCTCCACGGAAGGCTCTCCTGTTGGATAGTCAGCCGTGACTCATCTTCTCGATATAGCATATCTTCCGCAAGGTGACCGTTTGCGCTTCTATGTGTAACACGCAACGTAGAGCCGTGCCAGCGCGTTGCAATAATGGTAACGGGCGAATTGCCCGAAAGCCCAAGTACGCTTGCGCCTGTGGTGATTTCTTCAAGTCGAGCCATGTCGCCGCTCCTTCCGTTTTTATGTGAATATTGCGTAAAACTAATTGCCGGGGTTTATTTTTCCTTCTCGCAACCATTCGTCTACTTCTGATAATCGAAATTTATATAACTTTCCGGCGCGAGTGAAAGGAATAGCTCCTTTTTTAATCCATGCCCGGATTGTATCCTTGCTCACGCTCAGGTGTTCTGCAACATCTTCAAGATTTACCCATTTTTCAGTATCTGCTGTCATTGGCTTCCTCCGTTCGACTATCCTGATACTGGATACGATAGCACATTTTTATTGGGATTACAAGCAATATGAATGGATTTCGTATGATTTAGTTGTATTGGATTGGTGATAATGGTGAAAGCAAAAAAAATAACGAGCGGATGGCTCGTTGTAAGTTTGGTAGCATCATTACATTTTCGCATTGTGGCAGCATATGGATGTTATAAAATTATTCGGCACATTCAGCATTCTCCGTTTCTATCGAGTCTTTTGTGGCTTGGCGCAGGATGTTTTCGTCAAACCCTGCGGCTTTGTAGCCTTCCAAAATAGTCGTGTAGTACCCAACTCCCGGCTGATTAAGCGGTCGATATTCGCCTCCACGTCCTTCGATGTTCATAATATATACCATTGCCGTTCTGCGTTTTCCATTAAGTTCAATCTTGACTTTTTCCTTGCGGTAAAAATACGGAAATCCCTCGTAGCGGTCAAGTGCGGCTTCATCTGTAGCGGTTATTTCCCAAACCAACACAGGCACACTTCCTCCTTCGTGCGGCTCGACAAAATTATCTTCTTTGGGTCATATGCGCGTGGCGATTACAAGGAATATTCGGACTTAGATATTATGGTACTTGCAGATGTTGATGAAAGTGAGATAAAAGACTTGGACGATAAACTTGGCAGAATATCAAGCCAAGCGAGCCTTGACCATGATATTACTGTCTGTCTATTGCTATACGATGAAAGTCTTTTTACAAGTAGACTCCACTTATAGCCGTTTTACAGGAATGTTCTATCGGAGGGGGTAGAAATATATGCAACACATTAAAAAGATGCTAAATGCCAAAAACCTCGGCAACATAGGCAACCTGTAAGGAATTCCACCCCGACATTCCTTGCAGGTTGCTCGTTATGTCGAGGAGTGAAAAAATGCGAAGAAACCGCGCATATTACCGATGGCACAGGTTTCGTGTTATTCGCCGGAAGGTAAATTTTCTAAAGCGCAGAGATGGTAGCGCAGAAGCCGAATTTCGGACAGATGGGCAATATGGTGGATTTTCCAAGGGAAAGATACATTGCTCATGTTGGATGTGTAGGCGTAAATCCTATGACGAATTATCCCATGCAGATTTGAAGAAACTCGCTTCCGCGAGACAGCAAGTGCTGTTGCTCAGTGAATGAATGTAAAAATCAACAAAGCTCGAAACTCCGTATTTTCATTGAGGATACGGGGTTTTCTATGTTTCGTACCCGAATTTTACGGTCGCAAAACTATATGGCACGGGGGCGCACCACCGGCTTGCCCAATCGGCAGCTCTTGCACAGACTTTGCGGGCCCCATGGGTATTAACAACGACATGGGCGGCTTTTGCGGCAACCCACTTGGCGCAGTTTGCGTAATTCCCACCTGCGCAGTAGCCGCATTTGCGCATCACGCAATTTAATCAGAGAAAAGTTTTCGCGGAAGGCCTTGAATAGTTTATATTCGGGGCTTTTTGCGTTGTGCGGGGGAGGATAGGACGGCGACGACAAAGCGTGGGATATCCAGCATTCGTTTGAAGCGGGAGGGTTGGCGGGCTAAGCGGTACAGCCATTCCAGCCCGATTTTGCGCAGGAAAGGCGGGGCGTGTTTTGCAGTGCCTGCCATTATATCAAGCGTGCCGCCAAGGCACATGGTTAGGCGGGCGTTTATGTTTTTGTTGGTGGTTGCCCAAATTTCTGCGCGGGGCATTCCGGTGCATATCAGTAAAATTTCGGGGGAGAGTTGATTTATTTCGGCTATGATTTTTTCTTGGTCTTCGGGGGGGAAAAAGCCGTGATGAAAACCCGTCACCTTCAAGCACGGGTATTTTTTTTGCATATTTTCTTTTGCTTTTTGGGCAGTGCCGGGCGTGCCGCCAAGAAAGTACGCGGTGAAATCGCGTTTTTGCGAAAGGCTGTCAAGTAGGGCAAAAATTGTGTCTATGCCGCGAACGCGCTCGGGCAGGGCTTTGCGAAGGAATCGTGACGCAAGCAAAATGCCCGTTCCGTCCGCAAGAGACAGGTCGGCGGATTTTAGTGCATCGCAAAAAGCGGGGTTGCGCCGCGCCTGCATTACGCCCTCGGGGTTTGGTGTTACAATTACGTGGTTTTTTGGTTCTGTTAAAAATTCTTCCAATTTGCAAATGGCTTCTTGTTGGGTTATTTTCGCGAAGGGAATGCCCAAGATTTCTACGGTTTCCATCATGATTCCGTGAATTTGAACAGGGTATCAAATTTTGTTAGTAAAACGAAATCGCCGCGCACTTTTATTCCGCCCGTCATGAAGGCTTTTTGTGCGGTGTTTTTATTTCGCAGAACGTCATGCCAGATTGCGGCATCTGCCATGATGATGATGTCGGGGGCGGCGGCAAGCCCTTCGATGTAGGTGCATTCTGTGCTGTGAATACTTATCGCGCCATCAAATGTTTCACTACCCGTGATATTAAATTGGATTACGGCTTGCAAACCTGCGGACAGTTGCGGCTGAAAAAACTCGGGCAAACGTTGCGTCAGACCTTTCACCGTGCCGCCCTGTTTAGAAGCTATTAGCGGTTCAACCTCTCTTGTGGTAGGCGCGAACGGGTTTGACATCCCGGCGGCAAATGGGCTCTCGGGAATTAGCGGCTCGGAAAGAAACACAGGTTCGGGACTGCGTTCAACATCGCCGTTTGTATGCTTTTTGGAAAATAAAAGCGCGAGTTCATCTATTTCTTCTTCCTGCGTGTCCGTAAGCCCTGCCGCTTGCGGTGCAGATGCCGCAGATTCTTTTTCGGGTCTTGCGGCGGGTTCGTAAATTATTCGTGGTGCGTCGTTTGTAAAATCTGTGGGAATTATATATTTGCGCTTCTGATGAACGGCGCGATAAAAGTCCTGCGTGGTTTTATCTATAAATTCGCAGACGTCCTTGCCCATTTCATTTACGTGTCGCGAAGTAAGTCCCATTGCCGCCACAACGAAGCCGCCAAAATACTGAATCACACGCGAAAGATAGTCGCTTGCGGATTTTTCTCCGCCGTTTTGCGACAACACCGCTACCATGCAGTGCTTGTCCTTTAAAACATCTGCGTAATCCTTATGTGCAAGGTATTCCAAAAAGCTTTGCATAAGCGCGGTTGGCGCAAAGTTTTGTGCCGTACACGCCAACACAATTCCGTCTGCCGCTTTTATTTTATTCATAACGCCGTCCAGTGCGTTTGTGGTTTCGCCGTCATAATACGGCGGGTGCAAAACGCCTAAATCCACCGTTTCCGTTTCCGCCTCAAGTTCTGTAAAAACATCCTTTGTGCGCACCAGCAATGCCCCTAATCCGTGGTCGTAGTGCGTCATGTTTCCGTATACGTATACTATTTTCATATCATCCTCCGCGTCAGCTTTTGTAATATTATATGAAACTAATCCGATATTTTCAATCCTTCACTTCTTTTAGTCGCAGTAATTTTCACAAACCATACATAACCTTTACCTAACCCTGATTTTTACATAAGCAGACCCGGACTATTATTGTAATAGTTTCATTACAAAACTCAGGAGGCGAGAAAATGAAGAAGAAATTGGTTTTGCTTGTGTTGGCTTTAACAGCCGTACTTATGGTAGGTTGCGGAAGCAACGACAATGGTTACAGGTATCACATCACGGTTTACACCGCCGTCGAACCGGCGATGTACGAAGCAGGGCTTGCGGCATTTAGAGCGGCACACCCGTATGTTAATGTAACAAGCTTGCGCGATTCCACCGGTCCGATTACCACACGACTTATGGCGGAAGCGGCAAACCCCGTTGCAGACGTTGTTTGGGGAACAGCGGCATCATCCATGTTGGTTTTGGCAGAACGCGGATATCTTGTACCCTACGCACCCGCAGGGCTGGACAGAATCCTTCCGATGTTCCGTTGCAGCAGACCTGTTCCGTACTGGGTAGGCAACTGCGCATGGGAAACGGCATTTATCATCAACAATGTGGTAATCGAACAACTCGGCCTTAGTCCTTCGGACATCAGATGTTACGAAGATTTACTGCGCCCCGAACTTCGCGGCCAAGTGAGTATGCCAAACCCCGCATCAAGCGGAACGGGAATGCTTACCGTAGCGGCACTGATTCAAATGTACGGCGTGGACAGCGACGAAGGCTGGGACTTCATTGCCGCGCTTCACGAGAATATTCATATGTACACGCACAGCGGCTCTGCACCTGCGAGAGACGCGGCGGCGGGTGAAGTTGCGGTTGGCGTAAGTTTCGGATTTCCCGCGATTTACCAAATGCGTCAAGGCGCACCTGTTACCGTAGTGTTCCCCGAACTCGGAAGCGGCTGGGACTTGGAAGCCAACGCTCTTATCCGCCGCGATGTAATCAGCCCGGGCGCGCAAATTTTCCTTGACTGGGCAATTTCCGACGAGGCAATGGAAATTTACTCGCGCAGTTTCCCAATCATTGCAACAGGCCAAGGCGATTACTACTACGGCTTTGAGGGTATCAACCCTGCAGACCAACTCTTTGCAGACCTTGACCTTGAGTGGATTGCTTCAAACCGTAACGAAATTATCGCACGCTGGAGTCAAATAACCGGCGAATAATATAAAATTTATCTCTCGGGGGTTTCGGCTAAGAAACCCCCGAGGTCTTAATAGAATAGGTGAAGCCAATGTTTTTGCAGATAAAAGATATTACGAAAAAGTTTGGCAAACAAACGGCGTTGAATAATGTTAGTGCGGAAATTGAAAAAGGCGAGTTTGTATGTATTCTTGGGCCGTCGGGGTGCGGCAAAACAACACTGTTGCGCACAATTGCAGGTTTGGAATTGCCAACGTCGGGGCAAATATTTATCGACGGCAAGGATTCTACTTATCTTCACCCCGCGAAGCGCAACTTCGGCATAGTTTTTCAATCGTACGCGCTTTTTCCAAACATGACGATTGTTGGAAATATCATGTTCGGTTTGCAGCAGAAGAAAAAATCTATGACCAAGCAGGAAATGGAAAACAAAGCACTGGATGTACTTCGTATGGTAGATTTGTATGACCACAGAAATAAATATCCGCGCCAGCTTTCGGGCGGAATGCAACAGCGCACGGCATTGGCACGGGCAATTGCACTATCGCCCGCGTTCCTCCTTCTTGACGAACCGCTTTCCGCGCTGGACGCGAAGGTGCGGCACAAACTTCGTACAGAGATACGGTCGATACAACAGAGTTTGAAAATCACCGCCATTATGGTAACACACGACCAAGAAGAAGCACTAACCATGGCAGATAAAATCATCGTAATGAACAATTCCGTTGTAGAGCAAATTGGCGCACCAAGGGAAGTTTACGACAAACCCGTAAATCCGTTTGTTGCCAATTTCATAGGCACGATGAATTTCTTGCAACGTTCGGGGCAAACCCGCGCCATCCGTCCGGAGCAAATTGAAATAGTAGACCACAGAGACGAACACGACGTAACAGTTCGGATTAAACACATAGAATTTAAAGGCGTACTTACACGCATTCACGCTTTCTTGCCGAACCAAACCACCATGATTTACTTGGACGTTCCTTCCGAGCAAATTGATGATTTACAGCTTAACGAAAACGGAATGCTTTTCCTGCGCTTGCCACAGGAGCATCTTATTGATTATCCGCAAGGAGCAGCGTGATGGATATGTTAAGCCGCCTAAAACGCAAGCTTGCGGGGATGAGCATATCGCAGGGCATAACCTTACTAATTTTTGTGACGGTGCTTACCGTTACAATGGTTTTGCCGCTTATACAAATGTTGCGCATGGCGTTTTTGGGCGAGGGCGGCGTTTTTGTGGGGCTGGAGAATTACCGCAGATACTTCGGGAATCCGCTTCTTGCGCGGTCGATACGCAACACGATTGACATATCGTTTTGGACAACAATTATCAGCACAACCCTTGGGTTCTTCTACGCATACGGGCTAACGCGGTCGAATATCAAATTTAAAACATTTTTCCGCTACACCGCGCTTATTCCTATTTTTATCCCAACGGTGGTTCACGCACTTGGTTTGATATATCTGTTTGGCAGACAGGGCATTCTAACACGCGCTTTCAACTTGGATATCGAAATTTACGGACGGCTCGGGATTATCATGGCGGAAGTAATTTTCACTTTCCCGCAAGCATTTCTGATGTTCCTTGTCGCGCTGAAGTTCACCGACGGGCGATTATACGAAGCCGCAGACGCAATGGGCATACCCGCGTGGAAGAAAATGTTTTTTATAACTCTGCCTGAAATAAAATACACCGTTGTAAATGTTTTGTTCGTTTGTTTTACGCTGGCGTTTACGGATTTTGGTGCGCCGAAGGTTCTTGGCGGGCAGTTTAATGTTCTTGCAACGGATATCTACCAGCAGGTTGTAGGGCAATTTAATATGAACATGGGTGCTGTTGTTGGTACGCTGTTGCTTGTACCCGCCTTCGCTTCATTTATCGCAGACAGGGTGATTAGCTCCAAAAACGCGGGCACGTTAAGCGCGAAAGCAACCACGCTGGTGATTAAAAAAAGCTATGCACGGGACGGATTCTTCTACGTTTTTTGTACCGCAATCACAGCTTCGTTGCTGTTGCTGGTGGGCGCGTTGTTTGTTGGAGCATTCGCATATTTTTATCCGTTTAATATGGCATTCACCTTGCGGCATTTCGATTTTCCACAGGCGCAAGGCGGCATAAACGCGTTCTACAATTCACTTCTTATGGCGGGGCTTACAGCCGTGCTGGGAACGATTTTCGTTTTCGTATATGCATACCTTATGGAAAAAGTAAACGGCTTCGGCGGTATTCAGCGGTATGGTAAATTGCTGGGTATTCTGCCGCTGGCTGTACCCGGCATGGTAATCGGTTTGTCCTTCATTTTCTTCTTCAACTCGCAAGCAAACCCGCTTCATTTTATCTTCGGCACGATAATAATTCTTGTGCTTGCAAATGTAATCAGCTTCTTCTCCGTACCGTTCCTAACAATTTCGGCTTGCTTGAAGAAGCTGGATAAGGAATACGAAAGCGTTGGCGACTCCATGAGTATTCCGCGCTGGAAGACATTTCTGCGGGTAAGCGTTCCTTTATCACTGCCCGCCATTTTGGAAAGCTCTATGTATTTCTTTGTGAACGCGATGGTTACGGTTTCCGCAATGGTATTTTTGGTAAGCCCGCGGTTTAATATCGCCGCCGTCGCAATCACGCAAATGGAGGAAAACGGTAGGCCGTCACAAGCCGCCGCAATGGCACTACTCATCTTTGGTATCAATATCTCTGTACGGATTTTGTACGAGGTATCGGTGAAACTCATACAATTCAAATTAAGAAAGAGGGAGACAACAAATGGAAATTAACGCGATTATTTTGGACTGGGCAGGTACTACTGTAGATTACGGATGTTTCGCCCCCGTAAACGCATTTATTAAAGCGTTTGAAGCACACGGCATCACCCCCACAATGGACGAAACCCGCGCCCCAATGGGCATGGAAAAACGCGCCCATGTTGCAAAAATGCTGGAGGGCAAGAGGCTTGCATCGCTGTGGAAAGAAACGCACGGCAAACCACCCACGGAAGCAGATATAAACGCGATTTACAGCAAGTTTGAACCAAATTTATTTGCCACGCTGGAAAATTACACAGACCCCATTCCGGGAGTGCTTGACGCAGTTGCAAGAATACGCGGCATGGGCATCAAAATAGGCTCTACAACGGGATATACGTCTGCAATGATGGACGTTGTTGTTCCCGCCGCAAAAGCGAAAGGATATTCCCCCGACTGCGTTGTTTGCCCCGAAGACGTTGGAAGCGGCCGCCCCAACCCGTACATGGTTTGGCGCAATCTGCAAGAGCTGAAAGTGGGCGACATCCACGGCGTTGTAAAAATCGGCGACACCGTGGCAGATATGGAAGAAGGCTTTAATGCGGGTTGCATTTGCGTGGGCGTGCTTAAAGGCTCCAGCTTGCTTGGGCTGAACGAGGACGAAGTAAATACCATGCCCAAGTCCGAACTGGAAAAGCTGATGCAAAAAGCCGAAGCCGCATACGTTGAAGCGGGCGCGCACTATGTAATACCCGATATTTCGGCTTTGCCGGAGCTTATAAGCGCGATATCCGCAAGCGAAATTTCCGCGCTTAACGCGGCATAAAAAAACAAACAGGAGGTAATTCCAATGTCAGATTTGAGTTTTATTCCCGATAATCCATATATTTTGCTTACACCCGGCCCGCTTTCCACATCCAAGGGCGTGCGCAACGCAATGCTGCGCGACTGGTGTACGTGGGACGACGACTACAACGCAGACATCGTGCAAAACATCCGCGAGCGTTTAACCGCAATCGCAACAAAAGACACGGCAAATTACACAACCGTGTTGATGCAAGGTAGCGGCTCGTTTACGGTTGAAGCCACGCTTGGCACGGCTGTACCTGCGGACGGCAAAATTTTAATAATCACAAACGGCGCGTATGGCGACAGAATGGTGCAAATGGCAAAAGTGCTAAAGCTTAACTTTGTCGAATACGCTTTAACCGAAACAGACCCGCCCTGCCCGCAAAAACTGGATGAAATGTTAAAAGCCGACCCCGCAATCACACACGTCTCCTTGGTTCATTGCGAAACCACCACGGGAATGTTAAACCCCCTTAAAGAAATCGCAGAGGTAAGCAAAAAGAACGGCAAAATTTTTATCGCAGACGCAATGAGTTCCTTCGGCGGCATTCCCATGGATGTAAGCGAATTGCAAATTGACTACCTCGTTTCGTCTTCAAATAAATGTGTGCAGGGCGTACCCGGTTTCGCGTTCGCGGTTATAAAAACAGATGTGCTGAAAGCAACGAAAGGCAACGCCCGTTCCCTTTGCATGGATTTATACGACCAATGGGAACCCATGAACAAATCGGGAAAATGGCGTTACACCTCCGCAACCCACGTTGTACGCGCATTTTATCAGGCATTGGACGAACTGGAACAAGAGGGCGGAATAACAGCGCGCCACGCCCGTTATGCCGAAAATCAAAAAATCCTTGTTGAAGGAATGGCAGAACTTGGCCTAGAATCGCTGTTGCCGCGTGAACTGCAATCGCCTATCATTTCGTCATTCCTGTACCCCAACGCCGACTTCGATTTTATGGACTTCTACGAAAAAGCCAAAGCACGCGGGTTCGTACTGTATCCGGGGAAAATATCCAACGCAGACACATTCAGAATAGGCAACATTGGCGAAGTTTACCCCGATGATATCCGCCGCCTGTTGGAAGTAATCCGCGAGATTAGAAACTGGTAGGGGGCAACATAATGAAGGTTGGAACGGTAAAAGAAATCAAAAAATACGAGTACCGCGTGGGGCTTACGCCCGACAATGTGCGGGAGTACATCGCGCACGGGCACGAAGTTTTTGTGCAAGCAACGGCGGGCGAAGGTTCATCCTTTACGGACGAAGACTACACCGCCGCAGGTGCGAAAATTTTGCCTGACGCAAAGGCCGTATGGGACACCTGTGACATGATTGTAAAGGTAAAAGAGCCGCTTGCGGACGAATACGAACTTATGCGGGAGAATCAAATCCTGTACACATTTCTGCATCTTGCGGCAGACAAACCACTCACGGAAGCCCTTTTAAACCGCAAAGTAAAAGCCGTTGCCTACGAAACCATCACGGATAAAAAGGGCGGCTTGCCCCTCCTTCGCCCCATGAGCGAAATCGCGGGCAAACTTAGTGTGCAGTGCGGCGCAAGTTCGTTGGAAAAACCCAAGGGCGGGCGCGGGGTTCTTCTTGGCGGCGCGGTTGGCGTTCAAAAAGCCAATGTGGTAGTAATCGGAGCGGGCGTGGTTGGCACTGCCGCAATGAAAATGGCTTTAGGGCTTGGTGCGGCAGTCACAATCTTTGACCGCGACCTTGACCGCCTAACCTACCTTGATGACATTTTCGGTCAAAGCATACAAACCAAGTACTCCACCCAGACAGATATCGAAACCGCACTTCTTGAAGCAGATTTGGTTATCGGTGCGGTTCTTATACCGGGCGGCGCGGCACCAAAACTAATCAAGCGCGAACACCTTAGCAAAATGAAGCGCGGCGCGGTTATCGTTGACGTTGCCGTAGACCAAGGCGGCTGTTGCGAAACCACAAAAGCAACCTACCACGACAACCCGACCTTCGTAATAGACGGCGTAGTTCATTACTGCGTTGCAAATATGCCCGGTGCGGTTAGCCGCACCTCCACTTTTGCCCTAACAAACGCCACCCTCAACTACGGCCTGAAACTCGCGGACATGGGGCTGGAAGCCGCAGTAAAATCCGACAAGTACCTCGCTCCCGGCGTAAATTGCTACAACGGCAAACTCACTTGCGAAGAAGTGGCAGAAGCATTCGGCATGGCGTATTCGGATTTGAAAACGATGATATAGGAAAGAAAGACATTGGGGGCTTCGCTCCCAAAGGAATAGAAAAACCATACTGTGAGGAAGCCAAGAGAAAAGCGCGAATTCTCTTGGTTTTTTTGTCTTAATTTTCTACAGACCTTGCATATAATATAACAATATGTGTAGGGGGTGGGAAGTTGGGCGAGGAAAAGGAGCAAAGCGAGGAAAAAAAGACAATCATTTTGCCCGAGGAAGTGCAAATAGAAATGATGAAATTTTTTCTGAGAACTTCAATTCCAAGGAAAAAACACGAGGAACAAGCACACCTGTCAAAGCAAAAAGATGGGAGCGATACATAATGGAAACTGCAATTTACGTCCGAGTGAGTACGCAATAGAAAGACATATGTATACGCAATTAAGAATAGGCGGCTCTCCCCGCCTGTTTTCTATTTTACACCAAAACCGTACCCAAACGCAACGGAAACGCTAACCATAAAATCATATTTTTGCACCGCTTTTGTTTT
>WQSG01000068.1 GCA_009788055.1 Defluviitaleaceae bacterium
GTATCGTNCACGCAAAACATACAAAATCTTATCTTGCCGCCGTTCAAATCGCTTGCATTTCAGGCTGGAATTAATACGCTATTGTCGACACTGCCACAGGGAATGACTATCGCCTTACGCTTACCGCAACAGTTTTCCGCAACGGAACAAGCGAAACGGTTACCGCAAGCAGAACCACACGCGCTAACTAAATATGCGTGAATTAAAAAAACGGGAGGTTCAAAAAATGAACAGAAAAATTAATTTGTGCATTGTACTAACTTTGGCATTTATCTTGGGTGTTTTTAATGTTATGCTTATTGCACATCCGGATGAACTACAATTCGTGGAGGCAGATGAAATATCCCAAATTATGCCGCGCACGGAAGACAGCTTGAATTTGATGGGTACAAACATCTCCAAGTCAATTTCAAATGTATCAAGAAGCGGGGATTACATTGATGTAACTGTTTCTCTGGATTCAAACCCCGGAGTATGGAGCTTTATGACAGATTTGGTTTTTGACGAAACGGCACTAACGCCCGTTTCAATAACAGAAGCCGGCGGCTTGCAAGATATGCAGGTTGTTTTGCCCCCTGTTGACGGCGGTCGATATTTCGGACGGTTAGTATTTGTGGCATACAGCTTTGATATATCATACGAAATAGGAGCGATTGTCACGGTAAGATTTAGGGTAAATGATAGCGGCAACCGTGCGTTGCCTGTTGCCATTGGATACCTCGATGTGACAACCGATGACGGGTTTGGCGGGGTATCAGCAGCCTATGTTTTTGCAAACAATGAAATACTGTCCCAACATGGTATTCAAGCGTTTGGAGAAGCAGCTGTTGCACCATTCAGCACAACACCAAGACCGGGCGGAATTTTGATTGGTGATGCCAATAATGACGGGCGAATAACCAGCGCGGACGCAACGCGGATAGCACAATACGTGACAGGTCAAAACCTTGAAGACTTCAACAGACGTGCCGCCGACATAAACGTAGACGGCATGATAGAGCCTTTTGACGTTACCCTCCTCGCAAGATGGCTGGCAGGGCATAATGTGGTGGCAGGGCCTCCGCAAAACAGTTTGACCATTATCCCGCACGACAATTACGGCAACCCTGTATATCGCGCACAAATACAGGTTATCGTCAATGGCACTGCCCGTCCGATAGAACAACTGCACTCCGGCATTATTTCTATCCTCAACATCCCCAACGGAGGCAATGTTCGGTTTTATGTAACTGCGGAAAGCGGGAGTTTTTCACGGGAAATACCTAGTTTCAACTTTAATAACCATGGGGTACAAGTTGTTCACTTATCCCCGCCTATTACGGTTGGTAATGTGTCCGCTTTTAGGGGCGGGCTTGCGCGTGTTCCGATTATGCTTGATATGAACCCCGGGCTTACGAGTCTTAGACTGATGGTTCGTTTCGATGAGACAAAATTACGCATCAACTGCGCTGGAGATGTAGTTAATGGTACAGTATTGCGCGATTTTATGTTTCCGGGACTTGACCCTTACTACCCGGTTAGAAGCGGATTTATTTTGCTGTGGTTCTTGGGTCATAGTGATTCTACAGGTGTATTGTCAAATATGTTCTTTACAGTTTTGGACAATGCATCTTCGGGAGACGCATACGTGAGGGTTTATTTCCTGGACGCAAGCAATAGCGAGTATGACCAGATAACATTCCCCCCGGTATCCGTGGGACACGTCACTGTACGTTAAGTTAAACAACGCGAAACAGATTTCTCTGCCTTGTGCTTGTTTACACAAGGCAGAGAAACTGTACCAAGGAGCTTAAATTTTATGGTTATACGTACAAATATATCCGCAATTAACGCGCGCAGAAATTTGAAGCCCCTTGGTGCGGGGCAGTCGGAGGCGGCGCGACGGCTTTCAAGCGGTTTTCGTATAAATTCTGCAGCGGACGATGCCGCAGGACTTGCCATATCCGAAAATATGCGGGCGCAAATAAGAGGGTTAGACCAAGCATACCGTAATGCACAAGACGGCATTGCTTTAATTCGTACTGCCGAAGGCGGAATAGCAAGCATAAATGAAATGCTTATTCGTATGCGCGAGCTTGTTGTGCAAGCCGCCAATGATACATATGTACACAAAGTTATCTATTACGAAGACGGCACATACAGGGTTCATTCCAACAGGAAAAAAATTCAACCGGAGATTGACCGGCTTGTGCAAGAAATTGACGCGCTTTCGCAACGGGTGCAGTTTAACAACCGCACTTTGTTAAGCGGGAATTACGCAAGACATATTAATCAAAATGCAATTATTCTACCAACTTCGCAACAGCTTGCTAACGAGGTTACGGCATTGCTTGCCCCCGCCGCGCAAGCAGAAACGGTTTCGCCGTTTAATACCCCGCCTGTTCCCACGGAAATAATTAATGCCGCCAATTTTGCAAACGGAGTTAGCGACCCGCCGGATATGTGGGAGGTAAACTCTGCGGGTGTGCTTGTTATCGGTAACATAGGCTTTGCCGGTCATGTGATTAAAATTGACGGCACGGGTTTAGCCGCGCTTGGGCTTACGAGCATTAGAGTGGATGACGGCGCGACAGCCGATATAATTTTGTACAACGTAGATATTAACACAGACTCCGGCGCGGCATTTGATATGCGAGAAGCGACGGTTAATTTGTGGCTTGCAGAGGGCAGTAATAACAGTATGATGACCTCCGGTGACGGGCGCGCCGCAATTGAAACAACCGGCGGCACAATACGAATAAACGGCACGGGTTCGCTAACCGCGCAAAGCAGTAATGACGGCGCGGGTATTGGCGGCGGAAGAGGGGAAGACGGCGGTACTATTATAATTGACGGCGGTAACATTGTCGTCAGGGGTATGCCTTATGGTTCGGGTGGAGCTAATTATACCGGTGCGGGCATCGGAGGGGGGCGCAGGGGCAATGGCGGAAATATAACAATTAACGGCGGAAACATCACTGCAACCGCAGTCGGCGGTGCGGGTATTGGCGGGGGCGGTGATAACGTTGTCGGCGGTAACGGCGGCAATATAACCATCAATGGCGGAACTGTCACTGCCGCCAGCTTCGCAGGAGCAGGTATTGGCGGAGGTGTGTCCGAAGGCGAAGGCGGAGTTATACACATTACAGGCGGCATCGTTTCGGCGGAAAGCGTGATGGGAGCGGCAGTTGGCGGGGGAGGGATCGGCAGCTTTAGTGGTGCAGGCGCGAATTTAACCGTTTCCGGCGGGCTTTTGGAAATAATCCAAGGACGGATTGGCGGCGGCGGCGGCCCTGCCACTATAATACCAAACCAAGGTAACACAATATACACCAACGGAAACATATCATTCGGCGGTAATGCGCCAAATATCCCGGGCGGCGTTTTCTGCCCTGCAGGAAATCCGCTTTCCGTTTTTCAAATTACATTTGATGGTGTTACATTAGAACCGTTTGAATCAGTTACTTTCATTTTATATGTAAACGGCGACTACAGAACATTCAACGCAATAACAGACAGCCTTGGTCAAATTTTTGTATGGCTTGCCGACCCACCAACAGACCCGCCAATACTAGTCCCGCCAAACGGCGGGGGCGATAACGGCAACGGCAACAATAATATCCCGCGCCCTGTATTACCGCACAAAATTCCCGGTACCGGTCTGTGGCTTCAAACAGGCGCGAACGCAGGGCAAGGGCTTACCCTGTACATAGAAGCAGTGGATGTTTTAACACTTGGGCTTCTGGATATAGCGGGTAGCCCCGTTATCAACGTTATGATGGAAAACGGATATGATATTTCACCGCTTCTGACTGTTTTGGACGCGGCATTAACACACACAAACACGGTGCGGGCAAACTTGGGTGCAGTGCAAAACCGCTTAGAATTTACATCCGAAAGCCTGTTGGTATCTTCGGAAAACCTAACAGAAGCGGAATCCCGCTTGCGTAATGCGGATATGGCGCGCGAAATGATGTTTCTTGCCGGCATTAATGTTCTGCAACAAGCCGCAATTTCCATGCTTGCGCAGGCAAATCAACTTAATAATTCCATACTGCAACTGTTGCAGGATGTGTAAGACATTGCCTTGATGGGACAGCGTCCCTCAAGGTTTTTTTAATTTCCCTCAAAATTCATCGGTGCAAAAAATCACAAAAATCCTTGCAATGGTGCAAAAATTTGATATACTTTTAAATAAAGGATTGTTTTTGGTATTTGAGGTAAATATTTGTGAGAAAGTTTTTATTTTTTGTTGTATTAATAATTTTAATGTCGGGTGTTGCGGCGAATGCCGCGCCGCCCCTTAATTTGGACTCCCCCGCTGTTATTTTGGCAGAGCAAACCACGGGGCGGGTCTTGTATTCGCGCAACGAGCGCGAACGCAGATACCCCGCAAATTTAACAAAAATGCTTACGGCATTGGTTGCAGTTGACCATCTCGCGCTTGACGATGTAATTATCGTAGGGCAAGAAATTAGGGGAATGCCTGCGGGGTTTGTTGCCAACACGCATTTTGAGGGCGAAACCATAACCGTGCAAATGTTGTTAAATTCGTTGCTGATACGCTCTGCAAATGAAGCTGGGCGCATTCTCGCGCTTAATGTAATTCGGCAGCGGGACGGGCGATGGAATATCCCGATGGAACAGGCGAACAGTTCCTTCGCCGCTCTTCTTAATGAAAAAGCGCGGTCTTTGGGTGCGCGGGGTACTAATTTTAACAACGCATTCGGGCATCACAACGATAATCATTTTACAACGGCGTATGACCTCGCGCTTATCACGCGGGCGTTTATGGATAACCCTGTTTTGGCACAAATCGCAGGTACGCGTACTTTTGAAGGCGATAGCCTAAACGGCATAACCCACCCCGAGCCAAACGTTCGGGAATATTCTTGGACAAGCACAAACCAAATGTTACCCCACGGGCAACACGGGCATCCATATATGATTGGTGCGAAGGCGGGGTTTACAATATCTGCGGGACATATTTTGGCGGGCGCGGCAGAACACAACGGGCTTCAATTGGTCACGGTGGTACTTGGCGGAACAGATGCGGCAAGATGGCAAGATACGCGCCGTCTTATGGATTACGGTTTCGGCAATTTCAGCTTCCGCGAAATAGCCCGCACGGGCGATGATGTGAAAGACGTTCTTATAGAAAACCCGCGCCTTGGCGACAGCGAAACACTTACGCTAATTTTGGGCGAAAGCACCGCATCAGGCGAAAACGAAACCTTCACCGCGCTTGTAAGCCACGCGGAATACGCCGCAATAACCAAAACATTCACCTTCGACCCGCTACTGCTTGTAGAATTTGAAACCCCGCAAGAAAAACCAACCCTGCGCGCCCCCATAGAAGACGGCGCGGCAATCGGAACGGTAACATACAGCGCGAACGGTTTGGTGCTTTTTGAAATCCCTGTTCTGGCGACGCGCGCCGTGGAAGAACGCACCTTTGACAGCGACATGGACTATCACTTGGCGGCTATTTTCGGCAATATATTTTCGCGCCGCGCAATTCCATATTATTTCGGTATTTTTGGAACACTCTTTGGCATTTTTGGCATTGTTATTGCGGCAAAATCAAGCCGCAGCAAATACAATAGATACTAGTAAAAGGCAGGTGTTGTATGTTAAAAAGCATGACAGGCTTCGGGAGGGGAGAATGCATTCGTCATGACAGGCGGTTCAAAATCGAGTTGAAATCTGTAAATCACCGCTTCAGTGATTTTACAATTAAGATTCCACGATTTCTAAACCCGTTTGAAGACCGGATTCGTCACCGTTTGGCAAAAGACATTATTCGCGGCAAAGTGGATGTGTGGGTAAATTTTGAAAGTTTCACAGCTGACGACATTACAATTGAAATAAACGATGCCTATGCAGATGCCTATATGACAACGCTAAAGTTACTAAGCAAAAGATACGGCCTTGGGGATGTTCCCGTTGGCTTGCAGTTCGAGCTTCTGGCAAAGGCACCCGACGTTATTGTAAGCAACCGTTACGAAAATGTGTTGAACTCGGAATTTGCAAAAGAAGCAGTTTGGGAAGGTATTTCTGTTGCCTTGGAGCAGGCACTTAAACAGTACAATACCATGCGCGAAACCGAAGGCAGTTCCATAGAGAAAGACATCTGGGAAAAACACGCCGCCGCTTGCGCACTTGTTTCCGAAATAAAAAACCGAGTGCCTCGCGCCGCAGAGGAATATGCCACAAAACTGCAAGACAGAATTTGCGATTTAACTTCAAAGCTTGGCGGAAAGTCTGATGACAGCCGCCTTCTTACGGAAATCGCGTTGCTGGCAGACAAAACCGACATAAACGAGGAAATAACCCGCTTAGACAGCCACTTTACGCAGATGGCGGAAATGCTTAAAGACTGCGGTTCTATGGGGCGCAAGATGGACTTTCTTGTGCAAGAACTTAACCGTGAAGCAAATACGGTAGGTTCAAAATCCGTTGATGTCACCCTCACAAAAACCGTTGTCGAACTCAAAAGCGTAATAGAAAAAATCCGCGAACAAGTACAAAACATTGAGTAATAAACTGAAATTTTCAAAGGAGGTTTTTTATGAGTAGCTTGTCTTTCAAACTAATTAACGTAGGTTTTGGCAATACTGTACCTGCGGGCAGGGTTATTGCGGTTGTGGGCAATGACTCTCTGCCTGTAAAGCGCAGTGTTGGTGAAGCTAAGGAAAAGCAAATGCTGATTGACGCAACGCAAGGGCGAAAAACCCGCGCAGTGATATATGTAGACAGCGGGCACTTGGTTCTGTCTGCCCTGCAACCGGAAACTATCGCCGCGCGTTTTGAAAACGGCGCAGAAATAAGCGAATCGTAATTTATGGACGGTATGCTGGTGATTATTTCCGGGCCTTCGGGTTCGGGCAAAGGCACGGTTGTAAAACAACTGCGCCCGGAAGACGGGTACGCGCTTTCTATTTCCGTTACCACACGCAAGCCGCGTGAGGGCGAAACGGACGGGCGTGACTACTTTTTTACGTCCGAAGAAAATTTCCACAAGATGCGCGAAGAACACGACTTGCTGGAACACGCAGTATATGTTGGAAATTATTACGGCACGCCGCGCAAATACGTGGAAGAGCAAATTCAAAAAGGCAAAATTGTTGTGCTGGAAATTGAGGTTTACGGCGCGTTGCAGGTAAAGGAAAAATTCCCGTCTGCGGTGCTGATATTTCTTATGCCGCCAACCTTGCCCGAACTTGCCGCACGCCTTACAAAACGCGGCACGGAAGACGCCGTTACAATTGAAGCGCGGCTGAAAAAGACATTGGAAGAAGTGCCGCTAATCGACAGTTACAACTACGTTGTAATCAACGATGTCATACCCGACGCAGTGGCAAAAATTGACGCAATTGTTCTTGCAGAGCGAATGAAGCCGTTTCGTGCGGTTGAAAAAATAAAACAATTCACGGATAGCCAAAAGGAGATAATATGCTGACACCATCTTATTCACAATTAATGGATGTAATCAAACAAAACGAAAGGCTCGACAGCAGAGTAACCAGCCGTTACACGGTGGTTCTTGCGGCGGCGAAAAGGGCGCGTCAACTTACCGACGGCGCGAACCCGCTTACCTATGCCCCCACAGACCGCGCAGTTTCTATCGCGGTGAAAGAAATGAACGAGGGCAAATTGCGTTTGCGCGTGCAAGAAAACTTGCTTACCGAAGATATCGAGCGCGTGATAAGAGACAGGCAACATTACCGCACCGCCCTATCCAAGGACGATTTAAACGAAAACTTGAAGCAAGATTACGCGCCCGTGGCATACGGCATGGACGACAGCGATGAAGTTTTCCCCGCATTTGAAAAAGAAGAACCCGTTGTTGAGGCGGTTGCAAAAGAAGAGGAAGAAGACTTCACATTGTACGAAGACTCGGACGAAGAGCCGCAATTTAAGGAAGAATCTGCGGGTGAATAATTCCCGCCAAGATGGCGAGGAAATACACAGGGGCGAAAAAAATTTTGCCCTTGTTTGCGTTGACGTAACCCATACGGATGTGGATAAACTGTTCCACTACCGCATCCCAACCCAACTTGCGGATGCCGCGGAAATTGGTAAGCGCGTGTGGGTTTCTTTCGGGCGGGGAAGCGGGCTTAAAATTGGGTATGTGATGGGGTTTTCGTCCGCGCCCGAGGATGGCGTATCGCCCGAGAAAATCAAAGAGATAAGCAGTTTTTGCGACGATTTTCCTGTGCTTACAGCGCAAACGGTTTCCCTTGCGCACTGGATGCGCGAAAAATATTACACCACCCTTGCGGCTTGTGTGCGGGCGATTGTTCCCGCCGCGAAGAGTGACGGGCGGTTTCCGGGTACGCGGCGAAAACCGTCCAAGGCGGAAACTTCAGCCTGTTCCGTTGTTTTAACGGAGGAACAATCCCAAGCCGTTGCGGCGATTAAAACGGGTGACGGAACTACCTTACTGCACGGCGTAACGGGTAGCGGCAAAACCGAGGTTTATCTTCACGCCATAGCTGATGTTCTGGAAAACGGCAAACAGGCGATTGTGCTTGTGCCTGAAATCGCGCTTACGCCGCAGATGGTTGGGCTTTTCTCGGAACGGTTTGGCGCGGCGGTTGCTGTTACGCACAGCCGTTTAACACAGGGCGAGCGATTTCAGATTTGGAAGGCGGCACTTGGCGGCGAAATTTCGCTGATTATCGGGCCGCGGTCTGCTGTTTTCGCACCGTTCCCCAATCTTGGGCTTATCGTCATTGACGAGGAGCATGAGCATACCTATCATTCCGAAACCGCGCCAAAATACGATGCCCGCGAAGTTGCCATAAAACGTGCGGAATTATGCGGCGCGAAAGTTATTTTAGGTTCTGCAACGCCTTCGCTGGAGACGTATTACCGCGCAGAAAACGGCACGTATGCCTTGGCGCAACTCACCCAACGCGTAAACAAAACCTTGCCGGAAATTCACATAGTGGATATGCGTAAAGAAATTGTGCGCGGCAACACTTCTGTTTTTTCCGGTGCATTTCAGGTCGCGTTGCAAGAAACGCTTAACGCGGGGCAACAGGCAATTCTTTTTTTAAACAGGCGGGGATACTCTTCGTTTGTGTCGTGCCGCTGGTGCGGATTTGTTATGACCTGTGATTCGTGTCGCGTAAATCATACATATCACGCGGACAAAAACAGGCTTCTGTGCCACTACTGCGGAAAGGCAGAGCCTATGCCCGCGAAGTGTCCCGCTTGCAATTCGGAACACATTAAGCGGCAGGGCACAGGCACGCAAAGAGTTGAAGAAGAAATTGGCGAGCTTTTCCCAAACGCGAAAATTTTGCGCATGGATATGGACACGACACGCGGGAAATTCGGACACGCGAAAATTTTGGACGCGTTCCGAAAGGGCGAGGCGCAAGTTTTAATCGGCACACAGATGGTTGCCAAGGGGCTGGATTTTCCGAATGTTACCATGGTTGGCGTGGTTGCGGCGGATATGTCGCTTCACGCGGGGGACTTCCGTGCAGGGGAATACACGTTTCAGCTTCTTACACAGGTTGCGGGCAGGGCAGGCCGCGCCACAAGCACAGGCAGTGTCTTCATCCAAACATACAACCCCGAGCATTACGCAATTACGCTGGCGAAAGACGGAGACTACCACAAATTCTACGAATACGAAATGTCTCTGCGGCGCAACATGAATTATCCGCCGTATTCTCATGTTTTTTCCGTGATGTTCACAGGCTCTGCCGAGCGCGAAGTTATCGACGTTTTGCGCAAACTTTCGGCTATAATGGAATATTGCAACCGCCGCGACGGCAAAAACCGTTTCGAGCAGCTTGGCATTTCACCCGCATTTGTGTCTATGGTGAAAAAGCAGTTCCGCTGGAAATTGCTTGTAAAATGCCAAGAAGAAGCACCACTTGTCGCTTTTGTGCTATATTGTATAAAGAAGCTGCGCGAGAACGACCCGCTTAAAAATTTAACCACGCATTTAACCCTCAACCCTATAAATATGGAGTGAAACCAATGGGCATAAGACTTATTCGCAAAGAAGGCGACGATATTTTAAGAAAGAAGTGCAAAAACGTAAAGGTAATAACCCCTGCAATCGTAGAACTTTTGGACGATATGCGCCAAACACTGAAAGAACTTGACGCAGTGGGCATTGCCGCGCCGCAAATAGGAACGCTTAAACGAATCGCAGTGGTGGAATTTGAAGAAGATTTATATGAAATGATAAATCCGGAAATAGTAGAAACAGACGGCTCTCACGTATGCAACGAGGCCTGCCTTTCCGTACCCGGTCGGTGCGGCGATGTAGAGCGGCCATATGAAATTGTAATCAAGGCACTAAACCGCGAAGGCGAAGAATACACCTTCGACGCAGATGATTTCCTAGCCTCCGCAATCTGCCACGAACTTGACCATCTTGACGGCGTCTTGTTCACAGACAAAGCCACAAACATCCAAATGATAAACGAAGAACAAATGCGCGCCCGTAAACGCGCCCGCAAAAAACGTATGCAAGAACGCAAACTGCAAAAACGCGGCATGGTGCCGCGGAGGAGATAGTTTATTAAGACCTTGGGGCTCTGCCCCAAACCCCGCAAGCCTTTAAAAAGGCTTGACCCAAACTTTGATATGGACTAGTGATAAACTGCATGGAAATTTAAAAACCCGCATACGCGGGTTTTTTGAGTTGGATGATTTGAAAAGCGTTAGTCTTTGTCGGAATAAGGGCTGTCGTCAATTCCGCGTTTTTTGAGTCTTGCTACAAGTGCGTCAGTGCAGGGTTTACATATTCGTTTGAACCATGCTTTGTCTCCGAACCATCTTACCAGTTTCGGACTTGCTGCGTAATATGTGCGCGTAAACATACGCCCCGGCAACGATTTTGCTAATACATTGTCGCGGTAACGGCGAAGCGTCCACACTTCGGGGCAGTCATATGAGCCGTAAACGCAGGTGGCTACGTAGCAACCTTTTACCGTTGATGCCAAGATACCTGTGCCGCATTTTGGGCAGGGGAGCGTTCTCCAATTTTCTTTGCAGGAATAACAGTGAAAATGTGCAGGAACGGTAGCACCATCAAGTGATGTAGTTTGAAAAATATTGTTTCCATTGCAATTTGGGCAAATTAAATCTTGTTTTACATCAAGCTGAACGCGACATCCTGCACAAGTAACACTTTGTGCCATAATCATTTCCTCCTCTTTGTAAAGATTGATTACGATTCTTTGCAATTGTTAAAATATGCCACCTCCCGCTTTAATCCACGATTACTCCGTTACGGACAAAAAAATTTCGGCAACATCCACAGGACGAAGTGTTTTTTCTGTTCGCCCTGTGATTATGCCTTTTTGAATCAAAAAAGGTGTGCAGGGACGGCAGAAAAATCTGCCATCACCTTACACACCTTGGTAAATTCCAAGAAATATAATACGAACCTCGCCGCCAAAATACATAAACCAAAATAAAACACGTCCACACCCTGCACAAACACACCGAAAACAAACACGGCATTATTGAAACAGAAATGAAACAATGCTAAAATATGGCTTGTAGTGGCGGGCGAATGCCCGTGTGTGCTAGGTGATGGTTGGAATCCCTACACAAGCCGTGAGTTGTTTCTCAGACATCTCACGGTCACTGCATTTTGTTACAAATGCATTTTAGCATACTTGCACCAATAGGTGCAAATATTATTTAGCCACATACAATCGGCATATAGGTGAAAATTTTTTCAGAGAAGTTCGTGGAGGTTCAATATGAAGATAATATTTATGGGAACGCCGGCGTTTGCTGTACCGTGTTTGAACGCGATTGCGAAGCGGCATGAGGTGGTTGGCGTTTGCACCCAGCCGGACCGCCCAAGCGGACGCGGACATAAACTGCAAGCAAGCCCCGTAAAAGAAGCCGCGCTTGCGCATGGGTTTCCTGTTTTCCAGCCGGAGACACTGCGCCTGTCGGACGATAACGCAAAAGAAACCCGCGCCCAACTTGAAGCACTTGGCGCGGATATTTTTGTTGTTGCGGCTTACGGGCTGTTACTTCCGAAGGGCGTTCTTGCCATGCCAGCGCATGGTTGCATAAACGTCCATGCGTCCTTGCTTCCCAAATATCGCGGCGCGTCTCCAATTCATTCCGCAATCCTAAACGGCGACCCCGAAACAGGAATTACAATAATGCAGATGGACACAGGCCTTGATACGGGCGATATAATTTTGCAAAAATCCCTGCCAATCCCTCCAACCGAAACCATCACGGAACTCCACGACAAAATGACGGAACTGGGCGCGGAAGCCCTGCTTGAAGCCTTAGCGCAAATCGAAAACGGCACAGCCATCCGCACCCCGCAAGACAACGCCCTCGCGACCCACTCACCGCTAATCAAAAAATCCGACGGCGAAATAAACTTCGCAGACACAACCGAAAAAATCCTAAACCAAATCCGCGCCCTAAACCCTTGGCCCGGTTGCTTCACCACATACGACGGTGATGTTTTGAAAATATGGAAAGCTGAACCGTTTTGCGAAGCTGAAACTCCATCAAAAGATGGGGTCAAGGGGCAATGCCCCTTGCAGGGGCGTGGGGGCGGAG
>WQSG01000069.1 GCA_009788055.1 Defluviitaleaceae bacterium
TTCGGGGGGAGGGGGAACTTTTCAAAGTTCCTCCTCCCCCCGAGAACTTAAAAAAAGAAAGGGTTTTAAATTGTGAACAAGACGTATGACAAAAATAGAGAACGCGATATTTATGCAAAGTGGGAAAAAGAGGGCAGTTTTAGAGCGGATGCGGCGTCGGGGAAAGAGCCGTATACGATTGTAATTCCGCCGCCCAATATTACGGCGAAATTGCATATGGGTCATGCGTTTAACAATACGATACAGGATATTTTAATACGTTTTAAACGGATGCAAGGGTTTGAAACATTGTGGATGCCGGGCACAGACCACGCGGCAATTGCAACGGAAGTGCTGGTTATAAAGGCGTTGGCGGAACAGGGAATGAGTAAGGATTCTTTGGGGCGTGACGGCTTTTTGGAAAAATTGTGGGAATGGAACGAGCTTTACGGCGGCACAATTATTCGGCAGTTAAAAACTCTGGGCTGTTCTTGCGATTGGGAAAAGCAACGGTTTACCATGGACGAAGGGCTTTCTGAAGCGGTGCTGGATGTTTTCGTGCGGCTTTATAACGAGGGCAAAATTTATCGCGGCGAAAGGCTTGTTAATTGGTGTGTTAAATGCGAAACCAGTATTTCGGATGCGGAAGTGGAACACGAAGACAGGGAAGGAAATTTGTACTATTTCAAATATCCGATTGACGGCGCGGAGGGCGAATACATTTCATTTGCCACAACGCGCCCCGAAACTATGCTTGGCGACACGGCAATTGCCGTAAGCCCCGAAGATTCGCGCTTTGCGGGGCTTGCGGGCAAGTTCGCGCATATTCCCATGGTAAACAGAAAAATTCCCATTATCGCGGACACATATGTAGACCCCGAATACGGCACGGGTGCGGTAAAAATCACGCCCGCCCACGACCCCAACGACTTTGAGGTTGGCAATCGTCACAATCTGCCGCGCATAAATATGCTGAACGATGACGGCACGGTAAACGAAAACGGCGGCGCATACGAGGGTTTAACACGCGAGGCCGCACGTAAAAAAATCATAGAGGAAATGACAAGCCTTGGGCTTTATATAAAAACGGACGCGCTTTCCCATTCGGTTGGCGAGCATGACCGTTGCGGCACAATTGTAGAGCCGCTTCAAAAATTGCAGTGGTTTGTGGCAATGGACGAACTTGCGAAACCCGCGCTGGACGCATACACAAGCGGCAAACTGAAATTCAACCGCGAACGCTTCGGCAAAATTTACACACACTGGCTGGAGAATATTCGCGACTGGTGTATTTCGCGGCAGTTGTGGTGGGGGCACCGAATTCCCGCGTATTACTGCGATTGCGGGCATCTTATGGTTGCCAAAACCGCGCCCGACGCTTGCGAAAAATGCGGCGGCAAACTAACCCAAGACCCCGACGTTTTGGATACTTGGTTTTCCTCCGCGCTGTGGCCTTTCGCCACTTTGGGCTGGCCGGAAAAAACGGCGGAGCTTGAAAAATTCTACCCAACAGACGTACTTGTTACCGACCGCGGAATTATTTTCCACTGGGTTGTGCGCATGGTTTTCATGGGCGAAAAATTCATGGACAAAACGCCGTTCAAAGACGTAATTATTCACGGCACGGTGCTGGACGAACAAGGGCGCAAAATGTCCAAGTCCCTTGGCAACGGCATTGACCCGCTGGAAATTATCGAAGAATTCGGCGCGGATGTTCTGCGGCTTATGCTGGTAAGCGGCAACGCAATCGACAGCGACACACGGTTTTTCCGCGAACGCTTAGAACCCGCACGAAACTTCTTGAATAAACTATGGAATGCAACCCGTTTCGTTTTGATGAATTTGGAAGACTACACGGGCGAACTTGAACAGGGCGGCACAGAGGTTGCGGATAATTGGATTTTGTCCCGCCTAAACGCGCTGGTCAAAGACGTAACCGAAAAGCTGGAAGCCCACGAATTGGGCATTGCCGCGCAAAAAATCGTAGACTTTATCTGGGACGAATTCTGCGACTGGTATGTGGAAATGGTCAAACCGCGTCTGTATAACAAGGAAGACAGCGCGGCGGCAAAAGCTTCCCGCTTTGCCGCACAGCACACATTATGGGATGTACTGTCAACATCAGTCCAACTTTTGCACCCCATAGCTCCGTTCATAACCGAAGATTTATTCGTGGAACTGGCGAAAGTCGCGGGCAACGAACCCACAACCGTAATGCACTCGCGCTGGCCCGCGCATGATGAATCTTTTTACGACCCCGCCGCAGAAAAATCCATAGAGCGCGTGAAAGAAGCCGTGCGCGGCATCCGCGCCGTTCGCACTGAAAAACAAGTTCCGCCCTCACAAAAAATCGCCGTTGAAATAATCCCGTCAGACACGTCCGACACCTTCACCGCAAACTCCTCCGCAATTGCCCTACTTGCAGGCGCAAACTCCGTCACAGTCCACGCGCCGTCTTCACCCGCACCCGCAGGCGCAATCTCAATCGTAGTTTCCGGCGCGACAATCTACCTCCCTCTCGACTCCCTCATCGACTCCGAAAAAGAACGCGCCCGCCTAACCAAAGAACAATCCAAACTGGAACAAGAAATCTCTCGCATAGACTCCAAACTTTCCAACCCCGGCTTCACCGCCAAAGCCCCCCCCGCCCTAGTCGAAGCCGAAAAGGAAAAGCGCGAAAACTTTGCAACAATGCTTGCAAAGGTCAAGGACGAACTTTTAACAATAGGATAAGACCGCGGGGCTCTGCCCCGCACCCCGCAAGCCTTTAAAAAGGCTTGACCCAAACTTTAACCTAAAACCGCGCATATGCGCGGTTTTAAGATAGGGGTCGAGGGGACTTGTCCCCTCGTGGGGGAATTGGGGGCAACGCCCCCAAGGTCTTTCTCTTAAATTCGCAGCCAAGGAGGTGAAAAAATGAATATTGGAGACATTAGCGCGCAAGAGCATGATTTACAGGATATTAGCAGGGTATTGTTTGAAGCGTCGCCGCACGGACTGTCTATTTGGAATGGGCGGTATGAGGTTGTTACGGTTAATAAGCAATTGCTCAGTATTTTTGGTGCAGTTGATGAAGCGGAATTTATTGAGAGTTATAATAGGATGTTTGTGGAGTATCAGCCTACGGGGATGCTTTCGCAGGATTTTTTTATGTTCAATATGAAACGTGCATTTGACGGCGAAACGGTGCGCTTTGAATGGATGAGCCAAACCATGCAGGGCGACCCGCTTCCGCTGGAACTTACCATGGTGCGGTATTTGAAAGGTTACGAATTTTTTGTTGCAATTTATACGATTGATTTGCGTCAGGTTAAATCCACGATGGAAAAATTGCACGAGTCGGACGAAAGGGCGCAAATTTTAATAGGCGCGTTGCCTATTCCCAGCGCGATGGTAGACTCGGATTATAATGTTATTGAGTGTAATCAGGCGGCAGTGGATTTGCTTGCGTTAAAAAAAGGCTCGCCGTTTGAGTATTCGTCGCCCACAGATTATGAGGTTTTTTATTGCGACAGCAGAAACTGCCCACAGTGTGAGTATTATCAATTACCAAACTGTGTTGCGCGGCGTTGCTTGTTGTTGAATTGGATACACACATTTAAAGGTTATAAAGAAAACCCGTCTCAAATGGCGGGCATGATTAAAGAAATGTGCGACGTTGCAGACGAGCAAGGCAAAAGCGTAAGCACAAATTACCGCCAAACATTAATGGGGGAAGAATTACTTATTGAAACAACGCTTGTGCCTGCAAAGTATAAGGGGCAACAGGTGTATGTATTTTATCTGCGCGACCTGCGGGAGACTCAACTGCGTGAAATCGCGGAAGAAGAAAGCCGCGCCAAAACGCGCTTCCTTGCGCGTATGAGCCACGAAATACGCACGCCAATGAACGCGATTTTGGGCATATCGGGCATCCAGCTTCAAAACGACCATCACCCGCCCGATACCGAGGACGCTTTTTTGCGTATACATCATTCGTCGCGGCTGTTGCTGTCCCTTATCAATGATATCTTGGATTTATCCAAGGTTGAAGCGGGCAAAATGGATATTGTCCCGCAACCGTACGAGCTTTCCAATATGTTAATCGAAACCGTCCAGCTAAACATGATTCATCTTGGCGGCAAGGATATTAAATTTGAACTTGAAGTAGACAAAACTTTGCCGCGCCAAATGATTGGCGACGAACTGCGCATTAAACAGGTGATGAATAATGTAATTTCCAACGCGTTTAAATATACGGAAAAAGGCAGTGTAACCCTTGCCGTTTGGCACGAAGAAGCGGAAGAAGAAAACGCGCTTACCCTTGCGATAGAAGTTACCGACACAGGGCAGGGCATGAGCAAATCGCAGTTGAACACGCTTTTCGGGACGGAATTTAACAGGCATAATATGCACCTAAACCGCGATATTCAGGGCGCGGGGCTTGGCATGACAATTACTTATATGCTTGTAAATTTGATGGGCGGAAAAATTAATGTGACAAGCACACCCGGGCAGGGCAGTAAATTTACCGTGCGTATTCCGCAAAAAATTTACAAAAACAAGCCCTTGGGTGAACTTGCCGCGCAGTTGCAAGATGTGGACGCCGTAAGACACTCTTTGAGAAAAGCGGTAAAAGTTGAACGCGATAATCTTGGCTTTGGCAGTGTGCTTGTGGTGGACGATATCGAATCCAATTTGTTTGTAGCCAAGGGATTTCTCGCGCCGTATCGGCTTTCGGTGGACACGGCTTCCGGCGGTTACGAGGCGTTGGCGAAAGTTCAAAGCGGCAAACAATACGACATAATTTTTATGGACCACATGATGCCAGATTTAGACGGTATCGAAACTACCAAGCGCATTCGCGAAGAGGGCTACACAACGCCCATCGTCGCGCTTACCGCAAATATCCTTGCAACTCAGGAAGAAATATTTTTAAGCAACGGTTTTAGCGGTTTCCTTCCAAAACCCATTGACGCAAATAAACTGGACGACTGCCTCAATTTGTTCATCAAGAATAAAAATGCCGATGGCGAAAAATTAACCCGAGTGTCCGAATACGCACAGGGCGAACTTTCCGACGCGCTTGTTGCATCATTTTTGCGCGATGCGGAGCGGGTTTCCAAAATTTTGGCAGATATTTATATTTCGCAAAATTATGACAAAGACGACCTGCGAATATACACAATAAATGCCCATGCGATGAAAAGCGCGTTGGCAAACGTAAACGAAAACGCCCTTTCAGATACCGCTTACGCGCTGGAAACCGCAGGCCGCGAAGGCAACATAGACAAAATAAAAGCCGAAACAGGTTTATTCCTTGAAAAATTAGCCGAAGTTGTAGAAAAACTAAAGCCCGAATTTTCCCCCGACACACCCGACGAAGATCCCGACTTTCTGCAAAAACAGCTGCAAGAAATTTGCACCGCTTGCGAAAACTACAACAAAAAAGCCGCCAAAGTCGCCCTTGCCGCCTTGGCAGAAAAAACATGGTCGCTTACAACCCGCGGCCTTCTGGACGAAATTTCCGCCGCCCTGTTGCACTCCGAATTTGAACAAGCAGAAGAACTTGCACGGCGGTTTGCGGTATAAAATGCAATTGATGGTTGACGTAAAAAAGAGGAATGACTATAATATCGTTTGCGCGGAATTTTTCTTAGAAAAAAAATTGACGAGGTGACAGATATGAAAAGAACTTTTCAGCCGAAGAAAAGGCAACGCAGTAAAGAGCATGGTTTTCGTAAGCGCATGAGTACGTCCAACGGGCGCAAAGTATTGCAAAGACGCCGCAAAAAAGGCAGACGTGTGTTGAGTGCATAGTAAGCCGCTACCGTCGCTGAAAAAGCAAAACGAATTTAAGCGTGTTTTTAAGCATGGAAAAAGTGCGGCTATGCCGCTTTTTGTTGTGTACGCCGCCGCAAATGATTTGGGCTTTAACAGGCTTGGGCTTTCTGTAAGCAAAAAGGTTGGCAATGCAGTAAAGCGTAACCGCGTAAGACGCTTGGTGCAGGAAAACTGTAGGGCTGTGTTGAATGAAGACACGCCTGAACAATCGCAAGGGTTTGACTTAATTGTAATCGCCCGCGTACCCGCAGGGGAACTTGCGCGGGAGGGTTCGTTTGTGAAAGTCGGACAAGCTTTGTTGCAACTGTTCGGGCGGCTTGGTGTGCTAGAGGTCTAGTATGAAAGCATTTTTATTGGCGGCGTTAAAATTTTATAAACAGTTTATTTCCCCCTTTTTGGGGCAAAGGTGCAGGTTTTATCCGTCTTGTTCTGTGTATATGCACGAGGCGGTTTCGCGCTATGGTGCGGCGCGTGGGTTTTGGCTTGGTATCAAGCGGCTTGCGCGGTGTCATCCTTTTAACAAGGGCGGTTACGACCCTGTTCCGTGATTGTGAGGTTATCTTTTGTTTGATTTGTTTAGTATGCCACGTTATGTAGAATCGCCGCCGGGGAACATTATGGGCCCTATCGCGCAACTTTTTGGGGCTGTAATAAATTTTCTTTTTAACATTGTGTATTCAATCGGCCCCGCACATTCGTTGGGTATTGCCATTATTTTGATGACGATTATTTTCCGTTTTTTGATAATGCCCTTGGGCTTAAAGTCCCAAAAATCAATGATGAAGATGCGGGAACTAAAACCCGAACTTGATAAAATTAAAGCGAAATACGGCAGTTCAAAAGACCCCGAGGTTATGAAAAAATCGCAGCAAGAGCAGCAGGCTCTTCTTGCCAAGCATGGCGCGAATCCGCTTTCGGGGTGTTTGCCAATGCTTGTTCAGTTTCCGCTGTTTATCGGGCTTAACATTGTTATGCGGCAGGCGGCGTTGTACATCACAACGTTGCGTGATATGTATGAGAACTTGGCTTCCGCACTTCTGGATGTTCCCGGTCTTGTTGGAATGAGCGACAACCGCGGAATAATTTGGCGGCTTGCGGAAGGATATGCGGAAGGTTTTGGCGCGATTGTCAACCCGCAGTGGGTTCAGAATCGTTTGGCGTTTGAAAATTATCTTCGCGAAACAGGGCGGCTTTACGGCACTACTTTCGAGCAAATTCGTGCAGATGTTGCCGCTTTCGGCAACGATATTCTTATTTACGGCTTGCCCGAGCATTTGGCGCAAATTCTAAATCGCTTTACTCCGGAGGAATGGGAGCTTGTGTATCGTTACATCCCCGCCGAATATTTGCCGGAGATTCAAAACAAAGTTGCGGATATTTCTCAAATCCAAAACTTTTTTGGCGTAAGTATTGTAGACCCTAGCGGAATGGGCTTTCCGGGAATTTTAATTCCTATTTTAACAGGTATTTCCATGTTGATTTCATCGTGGCTTATGCAACAAAGAACCTACGACCCAAACGCCGACGAACGCACCGTTCTAACGCAAAAAATGATGCTGGTTGTTATGCCAATCATGATGATGGTTTTCACCGTAAATCTTGTGGCGGCGGTTGGTGTTTTCTGGATAACAGGTCAAATTTTCCAAATTATTCAAGACTTTGTATTGCTTAAAAAGTCCGGCACACCAATTAGATTGCCTTTTGCAAAACAGCCGGAAGAAGTTGTGGATGTTGTTCCCACCAAGAAGAAGAAGGAGCGTTAGACATGGAAACTACGAAAACAGACAGTGTAGAAAGACTTGCGAAAACCGTGGACGAAGCCAAAGCAGAGGCATTAAAAATATTGGGCGTGTCTGAAAACGAAGCGATAATAACCGTTTTGGACGAAGGTGCGAAGGGCATTTTGGGGCTTGGTTCGCGCCCTGCGAAAGTCCGCGCAGAGCTAAAGCCCGACCCCATCGAGTCTGTGAAAATCTTTTTGAGGGAAGTTACCCTTGCAATGGGACTTAACGTAACGGTGGAAACAAATCAAAAAGACAAGCACTTATACGTGAACCTTACAGGCGAAAATATGGGCATTCTCATAGGAAAACGCGGGCAAACCTTAGATGCTTTGCAGTACATTACAAACCTTGCGGTTGGTCGCCACGGCGACCTGCAAATGAGCGTAGTTATCGACACCGAAAACTACCGCCGCCGCCGCCGCGACTCCTTGGAAGGTCTTGCCCGCACCGTCTCACGCAAGGTGCGCGATAAACGCCAAAACGTAAAGCTTGAACCCATGACACGTTTTGAACGCCATGTAATTCACACAGTTCTTCAAAACGACAAAAATGTAAAAACCTTCAGCGAGGGCAACGAGCCTTACAGACACGTTGTTATCGCGCCGAAGTAAAAATGAATCAAGATACGATTGTCGCAATCGCAACGGCGCACGGCGTAGGAGCTGTTGGCATTGTGCGAATTTCGGGGGAGGGCGCACTTGAGGTTTTGCGGCGCGTTTTTCGTCCGATGCCCGCAAAAACGGAATCGCACAGGATGTATTACGGCAAGATTTTTTGCGGCAACGAAGTTGTAGACGAGGTTATGGTTTGTTATATGAAAGCACCGCGCTCTTTTACCTGCGAGGACAGCGTGGAGATTTACGGGCATGGCGGAATGTTTGTGCTTGGCGAGGTGCTTAGTGTTGTGCTTGAAAACGGGGCGCGTTTGGCAGAAGCGGGTGAGTTTACCAAACGCGCTTTTTTGAATGGGCGGCTTAATTTGTCGCAAGCGGAAGCCGTTGCGGATTTAATAGGCGCGAAAACGGCGGCGGCGCGGCGGGCGGCGTTGCGGCAGTTGGGCGGTGGTTTGTCTTCGCGGGTGGAAGGCGTGCGCGATAGGATTTTGATGTGGCTTGCGCATATTGAGTTAAGCATCGACTATCCCGAACATGAGGAAGAAGCGCGGAACGTAAGCGAAATTTTGAGCGAGGCGGACGCGGTTATCAGCGATTTGCAAAAGCTGGCAGCAACGGCAAGCATGGGGCGGATTATCCGCGAGGGTGTGCGCACGGCAATCGTGGGGCGGCCCAACGTGGGCAAGTCCACTCTTCTTAACGCCATTTTGCACGAAAACCGCGCCATTGTTCACGAGACGGCAGGCACAACCCGCGACGTTCTAACCGAAGAAGTGCGCGTTGCAGACGTGCCGCTTATTATAATGGACACGGCAGGCCTGCGCGAAACAGCCGACCCCATAGAAAAAATCGGTATCCAAAAGACCCGCGATGCCGCGCTGGACGCGGAGCTTATCCTATACGTTGCCGACATGGCACAGGGTTTAACGCAGGAAGATTTTGAAGAGATAGAGAAATTTTCTGATGAGAAAAATTTTTTAGTTTTAATGAATAAGGCGGATAAGTTTTCGCAAGGACAGTTCTCGGGGACTTCGTCCCCGAACCCCTACGAACTTTTTGAAAAAAGTTCGACAAAAACTTTAACGGCGAAAACGCTCCGCGTTTCCGCGAGGACGGGCGAGGGGTTAGAGGATGTTTTTTCCGAAATAAGAAAATTATTTATGGCGGGGAATATTGGTACGGGCGGCGAAGATGAAATTATAACGCGGGAGCGGCACAGGGTTTTGCTTGCGCAAGCGGTGGGACATTTGGAAAACGCAAAGCGAGAGCTGCGCGAGGGCGTTCCCGAAGATTTGGTTTCGGTATCGTTGCGGGCGGCGTATATCGCCCTTGGCGAAATTTTGGGCAAGGAAATCGGCGATGATATTCTCGATAGAATTTTTGCGGAGTTTTGCGTTGGGAAGTAAGCGGAAAGGTACGTGTAAAAATTGCGGGCGAAAAAAATCGTTGTAATAGGCGGCGGCCACGCGGGGTGCGAGGCGGCATTGGCGGCGGCGCGAATTGACCGCACGGCGCAGGTGACACTTTTCGCGCTGTCGCTGGATTCTATCGCGCTAATGCCGTGCAACCCGTGTATCGGCGGCAGCGCGAAAGGGCATCTGGTGCGCGAGGTGGACGCCCTTGGCGGCCAAATGGGCAAAGCAATCGACTTTGCGTTTATCCAAAGCCGTATGCTAAACACCGCGAAAGGCCCTGCGGTTTATTCGTTACGCGCCCAAGCCGACAAAAAAAATTACATGACATATATGAAGCAAGTCCTTGAAAACGAACCAAATATCTCCCTCCGAGAGGGCGAAGTCGCGGAAATATTGACAACCAAAAGCCATTCCGCTTCCGCAAAAAAGTTAGGGGTCGAGGGGACTTGTCCCCTCGCGGGGGATTGGGGGCAGAGCCCCCAAGGTCTTATCATTTCCGCCGTAAAAACCACCGCCGACGAACTCTACGAGTGCGACGCGGTAATCGTATGCACGGGGACATATTTGAATGCGCGGTGTCTGTACGGCGAGACGATTACGCATACGGGGCCTAGCGGTTTGAAAAATTCAAAAGCGTTGAGTGATAGCTTGAAGAAACTGGGTTTCAATTTGCAACGCTTTAAGACGGGAACGCCCGCAAGAATCCACAGACGAAGCATAGATTTTTCCAAAATGGCGGTTCAGGACGGGGATGAAAAAATTGTTCCGTTTTCGTTTGAAACCGACCCCGCGAAAATCGAACGGGCGCAAGTTCCGTGCCATCTGACGTACACAACGCCCGCAACCCACGATTTAATCCGCGAATCCTTGCACCGTTCGGCAATGTACAGCGGCCTCATAGATGCAACGGGAACGCGCTACTGCCCGTCAATCGAAGATAAAATTGTGCGGTTCGCAGACAAGGAGCGTCACCCCGTTTTTGTCGAACCCGAGGGGCTTAACACGCAAGAAATGTACGTGCAGGGCATGAGCAGTGCGTTGCCCGCAGACGTTCAGGTGCAGGTGTATCGTTCTGTTCCGGGGCTGGAAAACTGCGAGATAATGCGCGTTGCATACGCAATCGAATACGACTGCATAGACGCGACACAGCTTACCCTAAACCTTGAAGCCAAGCACATTGGCGGTCTGTTTTTTGCGGGGCAAATAAATGGCTCGTCGGGGTATGAAGAGGCCGCCGCGCAGGGGTTGGTTGCGGGAATTTCTGCCGCTACAAACAGCGCGTTTGAACTGGGACGCGCAGACGGTTACATCGGCGTTTTAATCGACGACCTTGTGACAAAAGGTACTCGCGAACCCTACCGCATGATGACATCCCGCGCAGAATACCGCCTACTACTTCGCCAAGACAACGCCGACCTTCGCCTTACGCCAAAGGGTTTCGCCGCAGGTTTAATCCCCCCCGCGCGCAACGAAATATTCCAACAGAAGGCCGCCGCAATTCAAGAAGCAATTTCAATTCTGCAAAAAACCACCGTAACACCGGACGAAGTAAACGAAATTTTATCAGCCAAAAACAGCACCCCCATAAAGTCCGGCGTGAAACTATCAGAATTAATAAAACGTCCGGAGATAGGGTTAAGAGATTTTGAACAATTGAAGGGCAGACCTTGGGGCGTTGCCCCAAACCCCACAAGGGGACTTCGCCCCCTTGACCCCTATATTTGGGAGACCGTGTGGGAGCAGGCGGAGATACAAATAAAATATGAGGGGTATATAAAAATACAGTTGGAGCAAGCCGAGGCGTTTCGTAAAATGGAAAACAAGTTGCTTCCGACGGATATTGATTACGCCGAAGTTCACGGCTTGCGGCTGGAAGCGCGGCAAAAGCTTGCGGCGTTGCGCCCCGTTAATTTTGGACAAGCTTCGCGAGTAACGGGCATTTCGCCTGCGGATTTGAGCGTGTTGATGGTGTATGTGAAACAAAAAAACGGCGATACCGCCGTTTTCGGCGTGTGAAAGCACGCCGCGCCGCCTTCGGCGGCGGAGCGGAAGCGGG
>WQSG01000070.1 GCA_009788055.1 Defluviitaleaceae bacterium
GGGGGAGAGGGAACTTTTCAAAGTTCCTTCTCCCCCCAAGGTCTTATCTTTAAAAACTTTATTTAATCTTAACAGGTTTCATTTTCCAGATTTCGTCGGCGTATTCTTTGATGGTTCTGTCGCTGGAGAACTTTCCGGCGCAAGCGGTGTTCATGATGGCCATTTTTGCCCAGCGTTTCGGGTCTTTGTACGCGGCGTCTACGGCTTCTTGGGCTTTTTTGTAGGCGGCAAAGTCTTGTAGTACGTAGTATTCATCGGGGCGTGCGCCGTTGTAGCCGTTAAGCATGGCATCGTAAAGTTCGCGGAAAAGGTCATGGTTGCGGTCAAGAGTGCCGTTGATAAGGGTGGTTAGTACGTTGCGGATGTTGAAATCCATGTTGTACAAATTCCACGGCGAGTAATTTCCGGAAACAGTTAAGGAATGAACTTGCTCTGCCGTCATGCCGAAGATGAACATATTTTCATCGCCGACTTCTTCAAGCATTTCCACGTTCGCGCCGTCCAGCGTACCTATTGTAACCGCGCCGTTAAGCATGAATTTCATGTTACCCGTTCCACTTGCTTCTTTGCCGGCTGTGGAAATTTGTTCGGAAACATCTGCGGCGGGAACTAATTTTTCCGCAAGGGAAACGCGGTAGTTGGGCAGGAACAGAACTTTTAAGCGGCCGTCTATGGTGGGGTCGTTGTTTACAACCTCGGCAACGGCGTTGATTAGCTTGATGATTAATTTTGCGCGGTGATAGCTTGCCGCCGCTTTCGCAGAAAACATATATGTGCGCGGGCGAACATCCATGCCGGGGTTGGTTTTGATTGTGTTGTACATATCAATTACGTGGAAAATGCACAGAAGCTGGCGTTTGTATTCGTGCAAGCGTTTTACCTGAATATCAAAGATAGAATCAGGGTCAACGCCAATGCCGTACTCACTGCGGAAATAGTTGGAAAGTGCCACTTTATTGTCGTGTTTTACCTTCATGAAACTCTCTTGGAAGCCCGCATCATCTGCATGGGGTTTAAGTTTTGCAAGTTGCCCCAAGTCGGAAATCCAATCGTCTTTGCCAAGGGTTTTCGTAACGAGTTTTGAAAGCCCGGGGTTGCATTTTGCAATCCAACGGCGGGGCGTTATTCCGTTTGTTTTAGAGTTGAATTTTTCGGGATAAATTTCGTAGAAATCGCGCAGTTCGATATCCTTTAGGATTTCCGTATGGATTGCCGCAACGCCGTTTACGGAGTGACCGCCGACAATTGCCAAATGCGCCATACGAACTTGCCCGTCTGCACAGATAGCCATTTTGCGAATGCGCTCGGGGTCGTTGCCGTACCATTCCACAAGGTTTACGCAGAAACGGCGGTTAATTTCTTCCACAATCATGTAAATGCGCGGCAGAAGACGGCTGAAAATTTCCACAGGCCATTTTTCCAACGCTTCGCTCATTATTGTATGGTTTGTGTATGCACAGGTTGCGCGTGTGATTTCCCACGCATCGTCCCATTCAAGATAGTAAACATCAAGAAGAACGCGCATCAACTCTGCAACCGCAAGGGTAGGGTGCGTGTCGTTTAGTTGGAACTGCATATAGTCTGAAAGTTTGTCGAAGCATCTGCCGTGACGCCCCTCAAACTGCTCTATCGCACGCTGAATTGTTGCCGAAATAAAGAAGTATTGCTGACGCAAACGCAATTCTTTTCCGGAAACATGGTCGTCGGCGGGGTACAGCACAGAGGACAGATTGCGCGCAAGGTTTTGCTCTTGCGTTGCGCGTTCGTATTGCCCTTGGTTAAAGCTTTGCAGGTCGAAACGGTTAACGGGTTCTGCATCCCAAAGACGCAAAGTGTTTACCGTTTTTGTTTTATATCCCACAACGGGATAGTCGTAAGGCACAGCCATTACGCTATGATAATCTTCAAGGTCGAAATGATATGTTCCGTCGTCGTTTTTCACGGATATTACGCGCCCGCCGAATTTGATTTCGCGTGCAAATTCTTCGCGGCGAACACTCCACGGGTCTCCGTGCTGAAGCCAGTTGTCGGGCTTTTCAACTTGGTATCCGTTTTCTATGTGCTGTTCAAAAATTCCGTAGTGATATCTTATTCCGCAACCATATGCGGGATATCCCATCGTCGAAAGCGAATCCAAGAAGCAAGCCGCAAGCCGTCCCAAACCGCCGTTACCAAGGCCGGGGTCGGGTTCGGATTCTTCCGCAAGGTTTACGTCTATGCCAAGCTCGTCCAATGCTTCCTGCACCGTTTCTTCAAGTGCGAGATTCAAAATCGCGTTTCCCATAAAACGACCCATCAAAAATTCCATACTCAAATAGTAAACCGTTTTAACTTTGGCTTTTTCGTAGTGGTCATAAGTAGTAATCCAGTTATCCAAAACCGCGTCCTTGATGGTCATTGCCACTGCATTGTAAATTTGTGCGTTGCTTGCCGTTGCAATTGTTTTGCGGTACGCCGTGCGCAAATTCTCGATAACGCCCTCTTTTACCTGTGATTTTGTAAGAGTTGCTTTCTTTGCCATGGGAAACCCCTTTCGATTTATAGAAAAATTGTAAAGAAAATTTCTTAGATTATATCACACTTTGCAGGAAAGGCAACATTTGACCGTAACGGAAATTTATTGCAGAATGAAACGAGAGGAGGTTTCCCATGACAACATTTGAATATGTAAAAAATCTTGGACAGGGCTGGAATTTGGGCAATACGCTGGACAGCGTTTTGCGGCAGGGCGAAACAAAGCCGCAAGAAACAGCATGGGGCAACCCAAAAACCACGCAGGAGATGATACGAACAGTAAAAGACGCGGGTTTTGAAATCTTCCGCGTTCCTGTTACGTGGTTTCAAAAAACGGGGGGCGCACCCGATTTTACTATCAACAAAGAGTTTCTTTCCCGCGTGAAAGAGGTGGTTGACTACGGCATAAATATCGGGATGGCGGTAATTTTAAATCTTCATCACGAAAACTGGCACTTTCCGTCCGAAGAAAACTTCCCCGCCGCAAAAGAACGCATGAAAAAAGTGTGGACGCAAATCGCAAATTACTTCGCAGATTATTCCGAAAAACTAATCTTTGAAGCAATGAACGAGCCACGAAAAGAAAATACCGACGTAGAATGGACGGGCGGTGACGAAGAAGGTCGCCGCGTTGTAATGAAGCTGAACCAAGTTTTTGTGGATACTATTCGTGCCACGGGCGGAAAAAACGCCACGCGGATGCTTCTTGTGCCAAACTACGCCGCAAGTTGTAACGAAAACGCCATGGAAGACTTCATCATGCCGAAAGGCGAAAACATAATAATGTCTCTGCATGGTTACGTTCCGTGGGACTTCGCCCTCGGCGGCGACCACAAAAAGAATATATGGAGCGAAGCCGAACAACCCGAAATAGACCATCTTTTTGCCCGCGTACAAAAATATTTTTTAGCAAAAAAAATCCCCGTGATAATGGGGGAATGCGGCGCAAGAAAAAAATACGACAACGCCGCTTGTCGCGCAAAATGGGCGGCATACTACACCGCAAAAGCCCGCGAATACGGCGTTCCCTGTTGCTGGTGGGACAACGGCCACTTGGACGGTTCCGAAAACACAGAGGTCTTTGGACTTCTTAACCGCGACACATTGCAGTGGGGCTACCCCGAGATTGTCAAAGCGTTTGTGGGGCGGTAGTCTAGCCTAACAAGTGCCAAACATTATGCCCCGCCAGCAACCGCGAGAGCAGAACAATGTCGAGTGTGTCCACAATGCCGTCGCCGTTAAGGTCTGCGGCGGGCCAGTCGGTAATCGGGCCCTCGGTGGCAATTCTCCGCGCAATTTCGGTTGCGTCGGAGGATGTCACCCGCCCTGTGCCGCCTGTATCGCCAAGCACAAAATCCCGAACGTTACGTATAATCACAGGCCAGCCTATTGCTTTAGAACCACCCGCAGTAAAATTTCTTACAGAAGAACTGTTCACTGAAAGCCACATATTGTCCCAAACGGATGCGGATATGAACACTCCCCAGTGCCAAGAATCAAGCTCCCAATCCATTACTTGGGCAAAAAAACTTAACGGTACATAAACCAAACCCATGTATATTGCGGGGTACAGCGTCCCTGATACGCCCCCTGTAGCCGCCGCCATATCTGTCATTTGCGCAACGCCGTCAATTGTGACCCGTGCAGTGGGGCGGCGGTTTTGTACTTCAATTTCAATGCGTCTGCCGTTAGAATCTTGCACTTCAAAGCGTGTTATCGCTCCGTTAAAAGAAACCGTCCCGTCTGCGATAAACGCAAAGGCTTCCGCACGGATAAACGGCTCGGGGTTTTTCGGCAATTCATTAGAATTTCGCAAAACCACCTCAAAGGGTATATCAGCAAATTCGTCATGCACCTGCAAAATCAGTTCGTATTTCAAATTTAAATCCGCACCACGCGGTAAATTTGCCGTTCCGTCATACACAAACGGAAGCCGCGCCACGTTGTTCGCGACCGTAACCATCCCGTAATACTCGCCGCCGCCCTTTGCGGTAAATCCGTAAAGTGTTACGCTGTCCGTGACAACGGGAGACGCTCCAAGAAAACGCACCGTTGCGGCGTAAGTTCCGTCGGGGATGTTTATGGTGTTGAAGTTCACTTCTTGGCTACCCGCCGAAAGCGAATTTATCCAAGAGTCGCAAAACCCTTGTATATACGGCGCAAGCGGGTCTACGCGAATTTCAATCGTGCGGTACAAATTGGGATTGTCGTAGGCGGTTGCGGTAACGATAATGGTTCGTGCAACCGCGGAAGCCCCGATATCAACAGTGAAATCAAAGTTACTCATAAAATAATTGTCTCCGTCCACCAAACCTTCAACCGTCCAGTCAAGCACCACATTGGCATTAAAACTATCGTAACCATATTGGTCAAATACAGTGGGTAGTATCGACACCCTACTGTGCGGGAAAACTATTCGCCCCAAGCCCGAAACCCGGAAATATATAGCGGTAGGAACAGACCGCGTAAGTTCAAACGTTATGGCATTGCTTAACTCGGAACGAACACCGACGTTACGGTTGCACAAAGCCCGCACCTGAATTTGGTACGTTCCATACGGATAATCTTGCGCGAGTGTGCGCAAACTAAACGAATTTGCTCCCACATTTGACGGCCACGTAATAGGGCTACCGTCAATGTAAACTCTAAATCGCGCTGTGGTATGCCAGTCTGCATCCCAAATCTCGTCCCATCTAACCATATGCCCGTCAAGCGAAATAATCGGCGCAAGCAATTGCGGCAACTGCGTATATTCAATCACAAGCGTGGCGTATATGTTCGGGCGCGAAGCAACCCTTGCGGTTACGGTAATATTTCTGTCCACATTGGTACTGTCCAGCCTAACCTCTACTCTCGAACCTCCACTGAACACAGTGTATCTGTCGCCGGCGGCAAGTCCGTTTATCGTCCAGATAATGTCGCCGCCATACCAAAAATGCATACCGTACCGATTAAGAACTTCTGCGGTTAACCATATGGTTTCGCCCGGCAAAATGCCGATAGCCGAAGCATTGTCCATTCTTAAATCCAAATAGGTAGGGACAGACGGCGCAAATTCAAACGTTACCGAATTGCTTAACTCGGAAGAAATCCCCTCGCTCTGCGTTCCCTCCACCCGCAACTGAATTTGATACGTGTCATACGGAACCCACTCAAGCAACTTGCGCAAATTAAGCGGCATATCACTCACCCGACTCCACGAAGCGGCTCCGTCCAAGTAAACCCGATACCCCGTGGCTCCGTCAATCAAATCCCAATAAAGCATATGCCCCTCAAGCCTAAGCACAGGCGCGGGAAGCATGGCGATTTTCTTAATCTTAAACACACGTGTGCCAATCATAGTCGGGTCGGACGCTGCTTTTGCGGTTACGGTTATGGTTCTTGCCACGTTAGCTTCTCCGAAAATAATCTGCGCTTCGCTGCTTGTAGCGTGATACTCGTCGCCCTCCGCAAGACCTTCAAACGTCCACAAAAGCGTACCCCCGTACCAATAGTGATGGCCAAATTGGTCTGTAAAAACGGGCATTAAATGCAAAATATAATCCGGCGATACCCATTGTACATCAGAATGTGCATCTATAACTATACGGCTCAAAATAGACGGCTCAATTTCAAACTCCACGATATTGCTTAACTCGGAGTCGCGTGTGTTATCCCAAAAGCTACCCTCCGCCATCAATTGCAATTCCACAACGCCGTATGAAAAACCCCCGCGTAATTCACTCAAAGCAAACGGCATACTCAATTCGTTGAGAAACCGAGAAAATTCGCCATTGGTAAAAAGCCTGTACCAATGCACCCCGTCAATCAAATCCCAGTAAAGCCAATTCCCTTCAACCCAAATATACGGCGCAGGAAGTTGCGGCAAATCCGCAATATATCCCAAAGCCTTAGGCGTTGTCACCCCCGCCCAAAGCCCATCTTCCACAGCAAAATCATATCCGCCGCCAAGCACAACCTCGCCGCTTTCCGCCGCCAAAACAGGCACATTCGGCACAGCGGCAACCAATAAAATAAGCCCCATAAAAAGAGCCGTCAATTTTCTCAATCCATTTTTCATTTCATATCCCCTTTTTTAGCCAATTCCCCTTCCCGAATGATACCACGAAAAACCAAAATCACGCAACAGTTTGCACAAAAAAAGAACCGTGCATATGCACGGTTCTTTTAAGGGGTAAAACGTTATTATTTAAGAATTTTTACAACAGAACCCGCGCCAACTGTGCGTCCGCCTTCACGGATAGCAAAGCGAGAGCCTTCTTCCATAGCGATGGGAGAAATGAGTTCAACTGTCATTTCGATATGGTCGCCCGGCATACACATTTCCACGCCATCGGGAAGTGTGATAACGCCTGTTACGTCCGTTGTACGGAAGTAGAACTGCGGGCGGTAGTTGCTGAAGAATGCTTTATGACGACCGCCCTCTTCTTTTGAAAGAACGTAAACTTGGGCGGTGAATTTTGTGTGAGAGTTGATTGTTCCCGTTTTTGCAAGAACTTGTCCACGCTCAATTTCGTCACGGGCAATACCGCGAAGAAGCAACCCTGCGTTGTCACCTGCTTCTGCTTGGTCAAGGAGTTTGTGGAACATCTCAATGCCTGTAACAACAACTTTACGCTTCTCTTCTGTGAAGCCGATGATTTCAACTTCGTCGGAAACTTTAAGCGTACCACGCTCTACGCGACCTGTAACAACTGTTCCGCGCCCTTGAATTGTGAATACGTCTTCAACAGGCATAAGGAATGGTTTTGCTGTGTCGCGCTCGGGTTCGGTAATGAAGGAGTCAACAGCGTCAAAGAGTTCAACAATTTTGTCGCCCCATTCGCCGGCTGTGTTTTCAAGTGCTTGAAGCGCAGAACCTTTAATGATTGGTGTATCATCGCCGGGGAACTCGTATTTGTCCAAAAGCTCGCGGATTTCCATTTCAACAAGTTCAAGTAGTTCTTCATCTTCAACCATGTCGCATTTGTTCATGAAAACAACGATTTTTGGTACGTTTACCTGACGCGCAAGAAGAATATGCTCGCGGGTTTGGCTCATAACACCGTCTGTTGCGGCTACTACAAGAATAGCACCGTCCATTTGTGCCGCACCGGTAATCATGTTTTTAACATAGTCGGCATGGCCGGGGCAGTCTACGTGGGCGTAGTGACGGTTGGGGGTTTCGTACTCAACGTGGGTTGTGGAAATTGTGATTCCGCGTGCTTTTTCTTCGGGTGCTTTGTCGATTTTATCAAAATCAACAGCAGAACCGAGTTTGTAGCGGTCTGAAAGGGTTTTGGTGATAGCCGCTGTAAGTGTTGTTTTACCATGGTCAACGTGACCGATTGTGCCGATGTTTACGTGCGGCTTTGTACGTTCAAATTTTGCTTTACCCATTTTTCTTTCCTCCTATATCATTGTTAGGTGTAGTATACCAATTTTTTCATGCTTTGCAAGCTTATCTTAGTCAACTTGTTTGCCTGCAACAATTTTTTCCTGAACGCTCTTTGGAACGGGCTCGTAATGGTGAACTTCCATTGTGAATGTTCCGCGTCCTTGGGTTTTGCCGCGCAGGTCTGTTGCGTAACCGAACATCTCTGCAAGGGGTACGAAAGCGTGTATAACTTGGGCGTTGCCCCGTGCTTCCATGCCCTCAATTTTGCCGCGGCGCGAGTTAATGTCGCCGATAACGTCACCCATATAATCCTCGGGAACGGTAACGTCAACCTTCATCACCGGTTCAAGCAACGCGGGGTCTGCCTTGCGCATTGCTTCCTTGAAAGCCATAGAACCTGCAATTTTGTATGCCATTTCGGACGAGTCAACGTCATGGTAGCTACCATCGTAAACCGTTGCGCGAACACCCAGAACGGGGAAGCCCGCAATTACGCCGGACTGCATCGCTTCTTCGATACCGTTTGAAATTGCGGGGATATATTCTTTCGGAATAGCACCGCCGACAATTTCATTAACAAACTCAAATGCTTTTTCGGAATCGTTTGCGTCCATTGGCTCGAACCTGACTTTACAGTGACCGTACTGCCCGCGTCCACCTGATTGACGAACATATTTGCCCTCAACATCTGCGGCTTTGCGGAATGCTTCGCGGTAGGCAACTTGTGGTTTACCAACATTTGCTTCAACGCGGAACTCGCGCAGTAAGCGGTCTACGATAATTTCAAGGTGAAGCTCGCCCATTCCTTCGATGATGGTTTGACCTGAGTCAACGTCTGTGTGCGTTTTAAAGGTTGGGTCTTCTTCCGCAAGCTTCGCAAGTGCGATACCCATTTTGTCGCGCCCTGCCTTGGTTTTCGGCTCGATTGCAACGGAAATTACAGGGTCGGGGAAGTTCATGGATTCGAGAATAACCTCGTTTTTCTCGTCACATAAAGTATCGCCCGTTGTGGTGAATTTTAAGCCTATTACAGCGGCGATATCGCCTGCATATACTTTTGTTACTTCTTCGCGGTCGTTGGCGTGCATAAGAAGGATGCGCCCCATGCGTTCTTTTTTGTCCTTAACGGAGTTGTGAACATATGAACCTGCATCCAGCGTTCCCGAATAAACACGGAAGAACGCCAGTTTGCCAACGTGCGGGTCGTTCATGATTTTGAATGCCAAAGCCGAAAACGGTTCGGAATCGGAAGCCTTGCGCTCTGTGGCTTCTTCCGTTTGGGGAAGAACGCCTTTGATTGCGGGGATATCCGTAGGCGCGGGAAGATAGTCCACAACGCCGTCCAGCAATTTCTGAACGCCTTTCTTCTTGTACGCAGAACCGCAGAAAACAGGAATGATAGCCGTGGCTATGCAAGCGGCGCGTAATGCCGCTTTAAGCGTGGGAACATCAATTTCCTCGCCCTCAAGATATTTTTCCATAAGGGCTTCGTCGGTTTCGCAAATGGATTCCACCATTTTTTCGCGGTATTCAGCGGCTTGGTCTTTCATGTCGGCGGGGATTTCTTCTTCGGTGATGGTTTCACCATGTTCGCCGGAGAAGGTGTACGCCTTCATTTCAAAAAGGTCTACAACGCCTTTAAACGTGCTTTCAAAGCCGATTGGAAGCTGTACAGGTACAGCGTTATGACCAAGGCGTTCCTTTATCATTCCCACCACGTTTAAGAAGTCCGCGCCGAGAATATCCATTTTGTTTACATATGCAAGGCGGGGTACTCCGTACTTGTCGCCTTGACGCCACACGGTTTCCGATTGCGGCTCTACGCCGCCTTTTGCACAGAAAACACCTACCGCGCCGTCAAGTACACGAAGGGAACGCTCTACCTCTACGGTAAAGTCTACGTGACCCGGTGTATCTATGATGTTTATGCGGTGGTTAAGCCATTGTGTGGTGGTTGCCGCGCTTGTAATTGTAATACCGCGCTCTTGCTCTTGTTCCATCCAGTCCATTGTGGCGGTACCTTCGTGGGTGTCGCCAATCTTGTAGTTGCGGCCTGTGTAGAACAGAATGCGCTCTGTCAGTGTCGTTTTTCCTGCGTCGATATGCGCCATTATGCCAATGTTTCTTGTTTTATCCAGCGGAAAAGCTCTCACTTTATTTGCCTCTTTCTACATCTTACCACTTATAATGCGCAAATGCTTTGTTTGCATCCGCCATTTTATGGGTTTCTTCTTTTTTCTTAACTGCGTTGCCCGTATTGTTTGAAGCATCAAGCAGTTCGTTTGCAAGGCGGTCTATCATATTTTTCTCGCTACGGTTTCGTGAATACGTTACCAGCCAGCGAAGCCCCAATGTTTGACGGCGTTCAGGCCTAATTTCTATAGGAACTTGATAGGTTGCGCCACCTACGCGCCGCGCTTTTACCTCCAGCACGGGCATGATGTTGTTAAGTGCTTCTTCAAATACGTCCATGGCGGGCGCGCCTTTCTTCTCGGCGGCCTTTGTAAATGCACCATAAACGATTTTTTGAGCCACGCCTTTCTTGCCGTCCAGCATAATACCGTTAATCAATTTTGTAACGATAATGCTTCCGTATAACGGATCCGGCAAAACAGTACGTTTGGCTACGTGTCCTTTTCTTGGCACGAGACTTCCCTCCTTAATAATGGAATTAAATCACAGGTACTCGTGTTTTAGCATTCTCCACGTTTCGCGCCCACATAAGGAGTTGAGAGTTCCAACTCCCAACTATTTATATAAGCCCGTTGGGCGTTGTTATGCTTTTTTGGGGCGTTTCGCGCCGTACTTGCTACGTGCTTGTTTGCGGTTTGCAACACCTGCGGTGTCCAGCGTGCCGCGAACAATGTGATACCTTACACCCGGAACGTCACGAACCCTGCCTCCGCGCATTAAAACAACGCTGTGCTCTTGTAGGTTGTGGCCTTCACCCGGAATGTAACAGGTAGCCTCCATTTGGTTACTAAGGCGAACACGGGCAATTTTACGAAGTGCCGAGTTGGGTTTTTTTGGCGTATCCGTGAAAACACGAGTACACACCCCACGCTTCTGCGGCGAAGATTTGTCTGTACGCTTGTCCTTAATCGTGTTAAGACCTTTTTGCAAAGCCGGTGATTTGGATTTTTTCTTCGCAGAATGTCTGCCTTGCTTTACCAGTTGGTTGAATGTGAGCATAGTCACCTCCTATATGATTTGAATTACAAAAACGCAGTGATTCTATCATTCGTGTTAGAAATTGTCAACAAAAAAAACGGATTTGCGGCACGGAAATCAATGCTTCAAATTTTTTAGCAATGCCGCCGGAGTCTTCTGTAACTTCCTCCATTTGTTCCTTGGTATAAACACGCATGGCAACTTTAGGGTCATAGACTGGTTAAGCCATATCAAGCTCATCTTTTATTCGTAGAATGTCTTTTTCGCTTACGTGTGTTATGTCAGATATTGAGGATACGGGGTATTCTTTTTCCAACATATTCCTAATAATTGCCTCAACACGTTCTTCCGTGCGAACACGTATTGCAACTTCCGGGTCGTAGGTTGATAAAATACTCACGATTCGTCCTCCTTCTTTTTTCAGAAATTCCGACAGAACATCATTTTCTATGCAGTAGCTTACTGCTTTTTCGACTGCCCTAGGGTGTGTCGACAATAAAAACGTGATATAATAGAAAAAAAGCGTAAGGGGGATTTCGCATATGAACGAATCTTGTCACCGACACGATATATCCGA
>WQSG01000071.1 GCA_009788055.1 Defluviitaleaceae bacterium
TGTTTTGGGTCGCGGATTGGTTCTGTGAGTGCCATAATTTTTTCCTCCTACGGGAATGGATTTTTTCATGTAACATAATATCCATTGTGTTACATGGGTTGGATTTGCCCCCGAAAAATCGGGGTTGTAACCGTACATAATTTGAACTTTTGCGAAGATTAAAATCATCTTCGCTTTTTTAATGCCGATTTTTACTGCGCTTGCGCGAATGTAACACAATGGATACTGTGTTACATCGCATGGGCTGTGCTTGATAAAAAGCATAGCAAACTTTGGTGAAAAGTCACAACGAAAAATTCTTAGAATTTTGCCACTGGTGACTTCACATAAAAAAATGCGCATTGCGCAAAGAAAGGTGAAAAAAATGTATAGGAGTTTGAAAAAAGCGTTGTGTATCTTTATGCTTGCGGCGTTGTTTATGCTAACGGCTTGCGGAGGGTCGGGGCTTGTTGGCGGCAGATGGGTAGCGAATGATGGCAGCACCATGGAATTTTTCCGCAACGGCACTGTTACATTTTATCCGGATGAATTGTGGTTGGGAAGCCATCCAATGGAGTTGAGTACAACATGGTATACCGATGACGGCAATTTGACCATTATTACCGAAAGACTCGTTAGGATGGAATATCGCATTGAACGCGGTGAGAGATATCGCTGGACAGGCTGGAGTCAAAATCCAAACCCGCAAATACGCGATGATAACCTATTCCTTGGTACTGCTTTCAACAGTTTTGAAAGAGTGCAAGGCGACGAAGGATTATATGGGAGATGGCTAGGCCGACAGCACGGTATATTGACGGACAGCCAGTCCCTTATATTTAATCAAGACGGAGCCGGAAGTTTTAGGGTTCTCGGTCACGGTGGAGGAAATTTCACATGGGAACTTGAAAATGACTACATTTTAGTAACACTTGAAAACATTGAAAGTTCTGCCGACTATGCCATTGATGGGTCGGAACTTACCATCTTTTACCGTGGCAGAACTTCAACATATACAAGGGTTGGGGGTAATTAAATCGTGAAAAAAGAAAGATGTTTTAATTGCAAATTCTTGTGGCTTCTTATGCTTTTTGCCATTGTGTCTGTTGCCTGTGGGCAAGCCGTTGTGCAAACAGAAGAAAGCCAACCCGCTGTCGCGGAAAGATATCCGATTGAACCGCAGGAAACAGCGGAAGCAACAGAAATACAGTATGCCCCCGAGGGTTCATTGTATGGCAGATGGCAGTCTTCCGATTTTCGGGAGATGCGGCTTTGGGACACAGGAATGGGGACAATTATATATGCTATCCGCCCTGACTTTAATCGGCTACCTGATCCCTTTCAGTGGAAACAGGAGGACACTTATTTCTTGGTAGCGTGTATGAATTCCGTTGAATACGAAGACTTCGGGCGCATACCGTTTCAAGCGAACGACAATATCCTTACCATCGCCGACTCATATTATTTTTTTGGTGGAGAGTTTACAAGAACGGGGCGGCAAATGCGACCTAACAGAAAAAATGAATCCGCATTTGTTGGAACATGGATAGCAACAGGTGGTGGTGTTGATTTAGGATATACGCGGGCTTATACATTGGAATTACGCCCTGACGGAAGCGCAACAAAGTTGGAGAATTATACGTTATTCGACTATCTTGATGGTGATATATTCGTGTTTGAAGAATCGATTTCCACGTTTAACGGGTTTTGGTTTTTGGATGATGATATCCTTGTGAAGCATGGTACAAGGGGGAGTGGCGGAGGATGGACAGAATACAGGCAATCGGCATGGATTGTTGAGCCGCTTGATGAAAACAGTTTCAAGTGGATTCGTCATGTAAGACTTTTTACACGAAGATACCCCGCCCCAGCCACCCCAAGTCCATTAATCGGATATTGGGACAGTGAACGGTTTACACCCGGCGGTACAGGCTATAACGAGATGTTTCAGTTTATCATGGACGGTTATGTCACGCTTTCCGGATACACTGCGCGTCAAGTGGTAGGGTTTGATTGGCTTGACAATTCTGCGGCAGGTCGGCACAGAACCTATCAATTCCCATGGTCTTCAGATTACGGAGTTTTAACGATTACAAACCCCGATACGGAAGACACAATCAGTTACCGTTACCGAGTTGAGGATGACAGGTTATACCTCATATGGGGCGAAGTGTTTGAGCGCGTTTATTAAAAAACAAATACAAGGAGGATTTAAACATGATGAAACAATTGAAAAAACTTCAAGTAAAGGGCTATGTAGTAGGGTTTTTAACGTGCTTATTACTTTTTGGCACGGTGGGATTTGTTTATGCCCAAACGGCAGTAAGGCAAGTTACCTATGGTGTACGTGTTAGCCTTAACGGACAAAATATCCATTTCGATTATGATTCACAACCGTTCATAACGGAGGGCAGAACATTTTTGCCGCTGAGGGTACTTGCAGAAACTTTAGGGCTTGATGTTGGATGGGACAATGCTACTTCCACTGTTTTACTAACAGATTCGGTGCAATTTGTCCAAATACCTGAACTTGTACCCACACCTGCACCAATACCTACCCCTGCGCCAATTCCCGTGATAACGCGACGCCCGCTAAATGAAGCCGCACCATATTTTGATAGCGGCGGCGGACGCGGTAGCGACAATACCAATGGTTCTACATCCGTTAGGGCATTTGGACGGGACACTGTTACAATGGGCGGAACAGCCTTTGAAAATGCTTTGCGTTTTCGTTCTAATGCTCATGGTGTAAGCGGTAGCACCACAAGCAACAGATTTACGCTTCATAATTTGAACGGGCAATATAGTTTGCTTAGCGGCGTTGTTGGGCGAATTGACGGAACGCGTATGGCTCATGTAACCATGAAATTTTTTGGTGACGGGCAACTGCTGGAAACTCTGGAACTACGCGCTGACGATATGCCTGTTCCTGTTTCTGTGTCGGTAGACGGAGTTGTTCAACTTAGAATAGAAGTTGTGTTCCCTCGCCATAACAGAGGTTTAGCCGGTCCCGATTCAGTAGGTAATGTTGACTATGCTCTTGTTGCGTATCTTGAATAGAGGGGCAACGATAATATAATCGCGCAATAAAAAAAGAATGGCTGTTTTGCTTAAAAGCAAAGCAACCATTCTTTTTTTCGCGCCTATTCCCCTGTGCCGTTCCAGTATGCTTCTTGCTCGGGGGTTAGGACGTCAAGGCCAAGGTTCATGGCTTTGGATTTCATTAATGCTATTTCGCGGTCAATTTCGGTTGGGATTTTGTAGAGTGCGGGCTTTAGGTTTTTGCCCTGCTGTGCAATGTGTAACGCGCCCATTGCTTGCAGTGCGAACGACATATCCATAATGTCGGCGGGGTGGCCGTTGCCCGCTACTATGTTCACCAGCTTGCCGTCTGCAAGCACGTTTAGAATGCGACCGTCTTTCATGTGGTAGCCGTCTATGAAGGGGCGGCGTTCTTCCACTTTGGTGGAAAGGGAGAGAAGGTCGGGCTTGGAAAATTCAACATCAAAGTGACCTGCGTTTGCAAGGAACGCATTATGGCGCATTACTTCGTAGTGACGGGCGGTTATTACGTCTTTGTTGCCCGTTACGGTTACAAAGAATTCACCGATTCTTGCGGCATCGTCCATTTTCATTACGCGGAAGCCGTCCATTACCGCTTCCATTGCACGCCACGGATTTATTTCCGTAACTATTACCCGTGCGCCAAGACCTTTTGCACGCATTGCAACGCCTTTTCCGCAGAAGCCGTAGCCCGCAACAACAACGTCGCGCCCTGTAAGCATTACGTTGGTGGTGTACATAATGGAGTCCCAAACAGACTGCCCCGTGCCGTGGATGTTATCGAAAAGATGCTTGGAATCCGCATCGTTTACCGCCATCATGGGGAATTTCAGCGAGCCTTCACGTTCACGCGCCCGCAAGCGGTTTATGCCCGTGGTTGTTTCTTCACAGCCGCCGATAAGATTTTCGCCATACGCGGCGCATTCGCCGTGCAACAGGCTTATAAAATCGCCGCCGTCATCAATGATTATGTGCGGTTTAAATTCCAGCGTCTTTTTAAGATGCTCCCAGTATTCTTCTTCCGTTGCGTTGTACCACGCATACACTTTATGTCCCTGTGCCGCAAGCCCCGCACAGATATCATCCTTGGTGGAAAGCGTATTAGAACCCGTGCTTGCAACGTCTGCGCCGCCCGCCGCAAGAACCTGCGACAGATACGCCGTTTTCGCTTCCAGATGCACGCACACCGCAATTCTCATACCTTTAAACGGTTGGTCTTTTTTGAACTGCTCTTCAATTTGCCGCAACACGGGCATATACTCTTTTACCCACTCAATTTTTCTAATGCCTTGCTCTGCCAATTTCGGGTCGCGTATTAAACTCATGGTTTAACTCCTTTTTAAGTTCTCGGGGGTTTTACCCCCGAACCCCTATCTTTGAAAACCGCGTATGCGGTTTTCAGGTTAAAGTTTTTTGTCGAACTTTTTTTCAAAAAAGTTCGCAGGGGTTTGGGGACGGAGTCCCCAAGAATCTAAGATTTTTTCCTATTCTAATGCATTCTTGAGCCAAGTACAACCGAAACTTGCAATTGTATGCCGTCGCGATAAATTTGCAGTGTGGCGGTGTCGCCGGGGCGGGAGGCGTAAAGGGAGGATTGCAGGTCGTACGTGTTGGAAATACGGCGTTCGTTAAATCGGATTATGAGGTCGTTTTGAAGAAGACCGCCTTCTTCCGCGGGCGAATCTTCCATTACTGCGCGGACAAGAACTCCCGTGGAGGGCAGATTAAAAAGACTGCGGAAGAATTCCGAAACATCTTCGGGTTCAATTCCAAGCCACGTTCTGCGAACAGAACCGGTTTCCATAATGTCTTCAAGAAGCGGGCGGACGTCATTGATTGGCAGAGCGTAACCCATTCCCTCGATATCCGCGCCGATTAATTTTGCCGTTACAATTCCAATTACCTCGCCGTGGCGGTTTATAAGCGGGCCGCCGCTGTTTCCTCGGTTTACCGCCGCGTCGGTTTGCAAAACGTCAAGGCTAAGGCGTTCGCGAGCATCGGGGATTTCTATGCTAAGCGACAACGCGCTTATTATTCCGCGTGTTACGGTTTGGCCTTCGCCCATAGCATTTCCTATCGCAATTACAGAATCGCCCATGCGAAGCGCGTCGGAATCGCCCAAACGTGCCACGGTAAAGGGAACGTTTTTTTCTTCCATTTCTGCCCGCGAAGCCACGATTACCGCCACATCGGACGCTCTGTCATAACCCACCACGCTTGCGGGTATGTTTTCGGTATCGTCCAGCGAAATTGCGATGGTCGTTGTATTTTCTATTACATGATTGTTTGTTGCGATAAAAATAAATTCATCATCTTTTGCGAAAATGAATCCGCTTCCCGAACCGGGCACGTCTCCCCCACGCCCAAAAGAACGTATAGGCCCCGTCACGCTTATACTAACAACTGCCGCCTTTGCTTCGGGAATTATATCAACAAAACTTGGCTCTTGCGGGTCTACGGGAACAACAAGCGGGTTTACCCGCACCGTTGTAATTGCCGCATCCGCAGGTAACACTACCTCCGTAACAATTTCCACCTCCGGCAGAAAATGCAACGCAACCGCGTTACCCACACCAAGCCCAATCCCCAATGCTGCACCGCCAATACAAAACGCGAAAATAAACAGCAATATCTTTCCGCCGCGTGAACTCTTTTGCTCCATTTGAAAACCTCCCTGTGTTTTTTCATCGGCTTTATTATACACAGCTTAGTTGAATAAAATATGTACGCAATGTAAATTTTTGTGAAACTGTGTTACAATTTATTGAAAGTAGGTAATCAGGCAGATGTGGCTTGCCTTCCATATTCGATGGGAGGTGATTGCATGGAGAATTTGTACAAAACTCTCAAATTGCTTTTTATGTTTGGGATGTTTCTTCTTGCGTTGCTAACCTTTATTTTCAGGTTCAGCTAAAAAAAAACACCACTCTGCTATAGCCGTAGCAAAGTGGTAACTTAAACACAATGTATCGGCAAGTCGCATTTGCGGCGATTACCTACTTTTATTATACCAAAAATTCTGATATTGTAAACAAGAAAAAAACTACATAGGAGGTCTTTAAATGACAGCCGAAAAACCCTTCGCGCACCTGCACGTACACACGGAATACAGCCTTTTAGACGGCTCTGCAAAAATAAAAGAGCTGGCGGCAAAAACAAGCGAAATGGGAATGAACGCGATTGCGATAACCGACCACGGCGTAATGTACGGCGCGATTGACTTTTACAAAGCGGCAAAAAAAGCGGGAATAAAACCCATTTTGGGTTGCGAGGTGTATGTCGCACCGGGCGGGCGAAAAGTACGCGAAAAAACCGACGAGGGAAACTATCACCATCTTGTGCTTTTGGCGGAGAACATGGAAGGCTACCAAAATTTAATTAAGCTGGTGTCCATCGGTTTCACGGAAGGGTTTTACTACAAGCCCCGCGTAGACGTTGAAGCCCTGCGGGAATATTCGGGCGGGCTTATTGCGTTAAGCGGGTGTTTGGGCGGCGTTGTGGCGAGCGTTTTAATGTCGCACGGGTATGAAGCGGGCAAAGAGCGGGCTTTTTTGTATTCCGAAATTTTCGGCGAAAACAATTTTTTCTTGGAAATACAAGAAAACGGAATGGACGACCAAAACAAAGTCAATCAGCTTCTTATAAGAATGTCACAGGAAACGGGACTGCCGCTGGTTGCAACAAACGACATCCATTACATCGAAAAAAGCGATGCAGAGCCGCACGATGTTTTGTTATGCATTCAAACGGGAAAAACGGTTTTAGACGAAAAACGAATGAGCATGGGAACGGACGCTTTCTATTTAAAATCGCCCGAAGAAATGTACGAGCAATTTTCATACGCGCCCGAGGCGTTGGAAAACACGCAAAAAATCGCAGACCGTTGCAATGTTGAAATCAAATTTAACGAATACAAACTGCCTATCTTCGATGTACCAAACAACGGCAACGCTTTTGAATATCTGAAACAGCAATGCGAAGCGGGGCTGGCGCAACGATACCCAACAGTCCCCAATATCGCGGACTACCAAGAAAGACTGGACTTTGAACTTGACGTAATAAAAAATATGGGCTTTGTAGAGTATTTTCTTATCGTGTGGGATTTCATCAAGTACGCGAGGGATAACGGTATTATGGTTGGACCCGGCCGCGGTTCGGGCGCAGGAAGCATTGTAGCGTACACGTTACGAATAACGGACGTAGACCCCATCCCGTACAACTTGCTGTTCGAGCGTTTTCTGAATCCAGAGCGTATTTCCATGCCCGACTTTGATATAGACTTTTGCGTAGAGCGGCGGCAGGAAGTTATCAACTACGTAATAGACAAATACGGCGCAGACCACGTTGCAAACATAATCACGTTCGGAACAATGAAAGCCAAAGCCGCCGTGCGAGACGTAGGGCGGGCACTTGCCATGCCCTACGCAGACGTAGACCGCATTGCAAAAATGATACCGGGCGACCTTGGCATTACGTTAAAAAAAGCACTGGACATAAGCCCCGAGTTAAAAGCCGCCTACAACGAGGAAGACGACACGCGCAAACTCTTAGATATGAGCCTGCGGCTGGAAGGGCTTTCCCGTCATGCGGGAACACACGCGGCGGGCGTTATCATTTGCGACAAGCCCGTAACGTCCTATGTTCCGCTAAACGTGAATGACGGCGTTGTTACCACGCAGTTCCCAATGGGAACTTGCGAGGAGTTAGGCCTTCTTAAAATGGACTTTTTGGGTTTGCGAAACCTCACCGTTTTGCGAATCGCCGCAGAAGAAGTAAAGCGCGGCAAGGGCATAGAGGTGGACGTTCACAGCTGGCCATACGGCTACGATGACCCTGCGGTTTACGAATTAATTTCGCAGGGGAAAACGGCGGGTGTTTTCCAGTTGGAATCGGGCGGCATGACATCGTTTATGCGGGAGCTTCAGCCGCAAAGTTTGGAAGACCTTACTGCGGGAATTTCCCTGTACCGCCCCGGCCCCATGGATTTTATTCCGCAATATATCGAGGGCAAGCGAAACCCCGCAAAAATAAAATATCTGCACCCGTTGCTTGAACCCATTTTGGAAGCCACTTACGGTTGTATAGTGTATCAGGAACAGGTAATGCAAATTGTACGCGATTTGGCGGGCTTCAGCCTTGGCAGAAGCGACCTTATCCGCCGCGCAATGTCCAAAAAGAAAGCCGATGTTATGGCAGAAGAACGGCGCAATTTCATCCACGGCATCGAATCTGATAATGTTGACGGTTGCGTAAAACGCGGCGTTTCCGAAAAAATAGGCAGTGAAATTTTCGACGCAATGGACAAGTTTGCCGCCTACGCATTTAACAAGTCCCACGCGGCGTGTTATGCGGTAATCGGGTATCAAACGGCGTACATGAAATGCTATCATCCCGTGGAATTTATGGCGGCAATGATGACCTCCGTAATGGGCGACAGCGGCAAGGTTGCCGCATACATTGCGGAGTGCAAAAAGATGAACATTAAGTTGCTCCCCCCTGATGTAAACGAGGGCTTTGCAGAATTTTCCGTAAGCGGCGGCGACATACGTTTTGGGCTTTCCGCAATAAAAAATGTGGGCAATGCCGCCGTTGACGCAATCGTTAAAGAGCGCGAAGAAAACGGAAAATACAAGGGCATTACGGATTTCATAAAGCGTCTCACAGACGCAGACGTAAACAAGCGTTGCCTAGAAAGTTTAATACGAAGCGGCGCGTTTGATTCCTTGGGCGGCAAGCGTTCGCAGTATGTGGCGGTGTACGCAGGCATACAAAGCGGGCTTGCACAGCAGAAAAAAAGTACAATTTCAGGCCAGCTTTCCCTTTTCGACATGGACGACAGCCCACCCGCCGAAACCGCAGACACAGACGAACTCCCAAACATGGGCGAGTTCCCCAAACGCCTGCGCCTTTCAGACGAAAAAGAGTTGCTTGGAATTTACGTAAGCGGCCACCCCTTTGCGGAATATGAAGAAGCCGTGCGCCCACACGCCACAGTAACCAGCCTAGACTTCGGCGAACCTGCCCAAGAGGGCGAGGAGCATACCGCAAACGTGCAAGACGGCGACACCGCAAAATACGGCGGCATGATAACAGGCAAAAGCGTAAAGTATACCAAGGCGGAAAACAAACCGTTTTGCTTTCTAACCGTGGAGGATATGTACGGCTCTGTGGAGGTAATCGTGTTTTCCAAAATTTACGAAAAATTCGGCGGGCGTTTGCAAAACGACCAAGTTCTTGTAATTCAAGGTCGCGTTTCCGCACGGGAAGAAGAAGCCACAAAACTAGTAGCACAGGAGTTCTTGTTTTACGAAGAAATGCCGCCTAGCGGCGGGGCGTATCCGAGGACACATGAATCGTCCTCTCGCGTTCTCTCGAAGCCGGAAACTACGGGGGCGGCCGGGGCTGTGCCACCCGTGAAAAAAACTACCTTTTGGCTTAAAGTGCCTGTGGGTAGTTCCGTTGCGTTGCAAGAAATAACTTCCGCGCTTTCTGCCCACCCCGGTGACGTGCAAGTAATGATTTACAACGAGGAAATGAAAAAGAAATTTTTGGCAGACAGCAGGTATTGGGTAACGCCAAGCCCCGTGCTAGTGCAAGCAATGGAAAATTTACTGGGCGAAGGCACGGCGAAAATTACGGAGAAGTGATGCTATATCCCCTCAAAAACATTGAATCGGTGTGGTCTTTCAATTACTTTGAATGGGAAATAGTATGGGAGGGCAACATGGACAATGAACTTGCAATCAGAAAAATATACGATGCTTATTATGGTGTAATGATGAAAATTGCAATCGGCATACTAAAAGACTACGCCTTAGCAGAAGATGCCGTATCTATTTCACTTGTTAAAATCAATCGCAACCTTGATTTTTTGGATAAACTTACCGGTTACCAAAAGAGGGGCTATATCGTTAATATAGTGAAAAACACATCAAGAGATATTTTGCGGAAGCGTGGCAAAGACAGTGTCATAAAAGATGTTACAGATGATTTTTTTGATACACTCCACGGCTGTGAAGATGATATCCTTGACGATTTGATTATGAAAGAAGGCTGTGCGTCCATCAAGAAAGCCATTAAATCCTTGCCGGATAAACTAAGGGAAGTTGTGTATCTTTTTGCGGTGTACCAACAAAGCCATGAAGAAATTTCGCAAAAGCTGGGAATCACCGGCAATGCTTCAAAAATGAGATTGCACAGGGCAAAACAAAAAATAAAAAAGTTGTTAGCAGGTGAGAATGATGGAAAATAACATGAACACAACCACTAATGAAAAGCTTTTTGATGCACTATTAAGAGTTGCCGCAGACGAAGCGTTGCGTGAGGAGATGGATGCATTACCTCCCGACGAAGAACTTAATAAAATGTATCCGCGCACCAAATCTCTGGATAAAAAAGTAAACGCCGTTATCAAACGCGAATTTAGGGCTATCCGAATGAAAAGAGCAATTCTCACATTTACAAAAATAGCCGCAGGAATCAGCCTGTTCACAGTTTTAACCGGCGCATTATTAATGTCCGTAGAAGCCTCTCGGAATTTTATCTTAAATGCCCTGATAGATATACGAGGAGACTATATTGCCATTGATTTTAGTATAGGAGCTATGCCAACGACAGAGTACACCGGAATTGTTTTAGATTATTTACCGGAAGGATTGGAATTGATATCAAGCCAGTCTTTGCGGCGGATGAATACTAAAATTTTCGCAAGTGATACAGGGGATTCGTTGATTGTCCAGCAAATGGCAGGGGAGCATCTTTCCATAAATATTGACAATGAGTACATGGAGTTTTCAGAAAGGCGATTGCGCATGGGTACTGCGCGTATTTTTGAAACCGTTGACGAGTACTCGTACAGCGTTGTTATGTGGGAAGTCGGAACTGATGTTTTTAAAGTAACCGGAACATTTGATATTGAAACACTAATAAAAATATCGGAAAATTTGCGGGTGAATTAGCCGCAAAAAAATTTTTTCAAAATTTGTCAAAAAATCTGTTACCTTAAAACATTTTCCTTCGTTATATGTGTGTAAGCAAAAATATAACGAAGGGGGGTGTTTTTTTATGGCTAAACGAATGCTTATTTCACTGTGTTTAACTCTTGTGCTTTGTGTTGGTTTTTTACCGGCACGGGCATATGGCACAGACGTTGTTCACACGTCCGGTTTTATTCCAATCGAGCCGTTATGGGCACACACGATTTCAATTGCGGCAACGATGGAAATTAACAACGGCAGAGCGTTGATGACAGGTTCAGTAATCGGTCGTCCGGGAACGGAAAGAATTTCGGTTAATGCCCGATTGGACAGAGTAAATGCAAACGGTTCACTAACCCATATTGTTTCATGGAACAATGTGCAAGCCACGGGTAGTGTATGGACATGGGAACGTTCGCACGGTGTAGCCACGGGCGTGTCGACAATAAAAACGTGATATAATAGAAAAAAGCGTAAGGGGGATTTCGCATATGAACGAATCTTGTCACCGACACGATATATCCGACAAGCTCTGGGAACTGATAGCACCTCACGTTATTGGCGAA
>WQSG01000072.1 GCA_009788055.1 Defluviitaleaceae bacterium
TCCCCGAGGTAATTATTATTGCCGTGTTACACGAATTTCGGAGATGGTTAAGTCGGCGGTGCTTGCGCCCGTGGTTATGCGAATACCTCTGCCGAAGACAGCGGGGCGAAGGTCTGCACTGGTTACGGTAACTTGCAGGTCGAAGTTGCCGCCGCCTGTTTGCCCGAGTGACGCGCCGGGGTCGCCAACGGCTACAAGACCAACCATGTCTGCGGTTGTGTTACCGCGTACGCGAATTACATAAGTGTTTTCTGCGGCGGGGTCGAAGTGGGCGCGAAGGATATCAATGGTGCTGTAGCTGTTTTGACGGTTTGTAAGCGAGATTGCATTTGCGGCAGAAATTGTTGCCGTAAATGTTCCTGATTCCCTTACGCCGGCGATTTGGCCTATGATTTCGGCGTGCGTTCCTGTTGCGCCAACGCCAAGTCCAATTGTCATGTTATAAACGGTTGCCGCGCCCGGTGTGGGTGCGGGAGTTGGCTCGGGAGTTGGGGCAGGGGTGGGTTCGGGCGTAGGCTCGGGTGTGGGTTCGGGGGTCGGTTCAGGGGTCGGTTCAGGGGTTGGAGCAGGTGTAGGTTCGGGAGTAGGCGATGGAGTAGGTGACGGCGTGGGGGATGGAGTAGGCGACGGTGTAGGTGCGGGTGTGGCTTCCGCGCCGGGTGACGGTGTCGGAGAGGGTGACGGCGACGGAGTGGGGGAAGGCGACGGAGTTGGTGAAGGCGTGGGCTCGGGAGTAGGCTCCGGTGTGGGTTCGGGTTCAGACCCTTCTTCCTCACATTCGCACTCTTCGGCGCAAATATCTTCGCAGGTGCAATCGTCTTCGCATTCGATTTCCGGCTCAGGGGTGGGCTCGGGGGTTGGTGTTGGTTCGGGCATATTCGCCCTGTCGAAAGGCCCGTTTGTGATTATAATTTCGTCAACCGTAAAGTTTACGGCATTGTTTGTCATAATCGTAATTGAGTTGCCAAAATCGGCGGGTTCTATCCCCATGCCGTATAAAATATTATTTGACAAGCGTGTTTCAAGAGTAAATTCTTCCATTGTTTCTGTGGCGTTAAGCCAAATATCAAGGTTTGCGGTACTTGCAACAACCACCTCTGTGGGAACAAGCGCGACAACACTGCCCGTTACGGTAATGGTGTACGTGTTTTGCAGGTCAAGGTCGCGGATGCTTACATTAAGCGCGTGTTCGCTGCCGCCCCTGCCGGAGACAAGAATGGCGTTACGCTCTGCGTCCAAGCCACTTCGCACAACAGCGAACATGGGTGTGCCCAGCGACGAAAGATACCGCGAACCGCCCAAAACAAGTTCTGCGCCTGTAGTACCGACATCAAGGTGCTGTACATGGTTATCCGTAGAAAGTGAGTACCACGTACGGGTATCCCTAAGCAAGGAAAAATCCTCCAGTTCTTCCTCGTACAGGGTTACAATTTCTTCGTCGATTTCATCGTCAATGTCTTCAACCTCAAATCTTACTGTTTGCACATCAACAACTTCATTTTGACTGCAAGCCACAAGTAACAACACGGGCAACAAAATTAATAAAATCAGATGTTTCACTTTTCAGCTCTCCTTCCGAAAATTTCTCTCATATATTATATGTTTTATTGCTTTACAAATTCCAGCTCGTCAAGAAATTCTTGAGGGGGCTCTACGCCCGTTTGGTTCATTTTTTGAATCATGCGGGTAAGCAAGCTTTCGCGCTGTTGGTTTTGGAAAACGTAGCGTTTAAGCGGCTCTGCGTACTGCGGATTTTGCGCAAGTGCGTCCCGAATTTCTGCCTTGAAGGGGCAGTACATCATTAAGATTTTGCGGGCGAACTTGTTAAGACGCGGCGACCCGCCCGATTCGTACATAACCCAGTCCGAATAATTTGCTGTAAAAACATTTTTGTAGTTGTTTCTGGCGCGTTGAAGTTCGGTTTTTACGCCCTGTTTCACCTCTGTAGAGAGGTCGCGGTTGTGTTTGTAGAACTGTAAATAGTCCACATATTCGGCGGTAAGTGATGCTTCCGTAACGTCCTGCCAGCGCGAACCCTGTACACGCTTGCACATTTCCCAACGGAATTCGCCCGTGAGTTTTACCATAAGCGGCTTCAAGTCCACAAGAAGGAAGATTGGTGCAAACATACGCGCAGGCGTTGTGCGTTTTCGCCCTTCAATTTCCTGCCACATTATGCCGCGCACACCCACGTTTGGCATAAGGATTACCTCGGGCATAATCTCCACGTTTATGGTTTCGCGGTTGATGCCTATTTCGGGGTTTGAATATGAAGTTTCGCGGTAGAACGCGCCGAAGTCCACGGCCGTTATTTCCTTGAACGATTCGCGGATTGCGTCGGGGGTGATATGCGAAGGTTCAAGTTCTCGCTGAACATTGTTGTCGGAGAAAACAGGACAGAACGTCGTGATTCTGCCGAATGTTAATTTATTTACGATTGGGAAAATGTGTTCCAGTTCAAACATCAGCTTGCCGTGATTGTCTGCCAAAAGGCGGGCTTCTTCTTCGGCGTCAAAGCGTTTTGTTTGTTTAAGTTCCGCAATGTATGCGGGGTAATCTTGGTCAAACTCGTTGCGGCAGGGTTCTTTTTTGCCGTCGTAAATGGCGCGTAACCATTCGTATGCGGTGTAAATTCCGCGTTCGGGTTCGCCGCGAAGGGAGTCTGCAATGGAGTATAAATAGTCCGCGTTTTCGTAACCTGCCAATTCCGCGCTCATGTATCCGAAGTTCAGGAACATTTTAATAACCGTGGGCATGGTGGGTTCGTTAAGGCTGTTCAAGAAAACTTTTACATAGATTTCGTTAAACATATTTGTAAGTTCGCGGCGCATTTTGTGGACAACTTCGTCCGAACTTCCTCGGTCGCTTTGTGCAGTATATTCTTGTATAAGACGCGCAAATTTATTCGACTGGTCGGCAGGATATCCCGCGTATGTCATGATTTGCCCCAGCGAATCTGCCAAGTTTTTCTTCTCGCCACCGCCGCTTGCGGCAGAAGATGTTGAACCGCCACTGCGTTTTGCGTCCAGCGCAGACTTGTATGCATCAAGACGCTGTTTAAGTTTTGCATTGTCAACGCATTTCATATTTGTAAGCATGGAAATAAGCGGAGACATAACTTGCCCCACCGCGGCATCCGCGCCCGTTATCGTTGCGGATTCAATATGCAATTCCGAAATTACGGAAAGAAGGTCGAAACCTGTTGGGCTTAGCATAACTTTGGAGATATTGTCGCTGTATTTCAGATAATTTAAGATTGTGCCAACCGCGCCTGCGATAGCTTCCGCGCCGCCCAGCGTAAAGCCCATGGAAATTCCCGCGCTTGCAAAAAAACTTTTTTGCACCGCCGCGTCCAATTCTTTTACGCCGACATAAAAACCATGCGCCCAGCTTGCCACGTTGTCGCCGACATCGGGCGAAGTTACCGCAACAATGGCAGGAAGTTTTTTTGCCGTAAAGGCATAATGGTCGCACAGCTTTTCATACAGCGGATGAACTTTTGTAACAAGTTCGTATGCCCGCGTTGCTTCCAATTTTACTGCGGCATGATACTGCAAAAACATTGCGGCTTGGCGGCACATAGAACTTACGACGATATTTTTAATATCTTCCTTCTCGTTAAAAAGAGCCTCCAATGTTTCAATGCCTTCGTACGGGTGCGAAAAAATGGAAATATCCGAGGTAGCCGTGTATGTAAAACCGTGACTGCCCCCATGAATAGCGTCTAAACCAAGCACATCGCCCTGCCCAAACTTAAAAACCTGTCCGCCAAAAGATGTTTCCGCGTTACCTTTCATTACAATAAGAAGATGGCGGAGCGGTTCTCCCTTACTGCAAATTGTAGAACCTTGTGCGAAATCAATGGTAGGCATAGTAAAACAACCTTTCATAAGAAAAAGTCTTAGCATTTTCCATTGTACCATTTTCATGGTAAAATGCAAGTAATGTATGGAATTGGAGTGATTTTGCAGTGAATTTTGTTCTTGATGTTCATATCCACACGGTAAACAGCGGCCACGCATACAGCACCGTTACCGAAAACGCGGCACACGCCGCAAAAATTGGTATGCCGTTTATCGGCGTTTCGGACCATACGCCTGCCATGCCGGGCGGTGCGCATATATATAATTTTTCAAATTTATGGAGTTTGCCGGAGATAGTCTGCGGCGTGCGGGTTTTCAAAGGTGCGGAATGCAATATTTTAAATACGGACGGCGAAATTGACCTGCCCCTTGACATTCTTGAAAGAATGGAATATGTAATTGCATCCTTCCACCGCGGAACGTTTCCGCCCGCCGACCGTGAAACTCATACCCGCGCCGCAATTGCCGCGATGGAAAACAACAAGCGTATGCATATCCTTGGCCACCCCGGCGATTGCTTTTTTGAAATCGACGCATCTGCCGTAGTTGAAGCCGCCGCACGAACCCACACCATCATAGAAATAAATAATCAATCCCTAAACCCCGATTGCTACCGTTTTAATGGAAACGATGCAGTTATGGAAATACTAAAACTTTGCAAGAAATTGAACGTCCCCGTAATCGCCGCTTCGGATGCACACTTTTGCACAAACGTAGGCAATCTGTCCCGCGCAAAAGAACTAATCCTTGCCGCCGAAATCCCCGAGGAGCTGGTTCTTAACACAAGCGTAGAGCGTTTTCTTGCGGCTGTGAAACGCAAAAATGAAATGTAAGAGAAAATTAATTTACAAAAAAATAACAATCCCTATACAAGAATCTGGTTTTTGTATGGGGATTTTTTTGTTTTTATTACAATTGAGTTACAAAATTTAGCTGAGAGGAAATAAATCATGATGAAACGAAAAAGCAAACGCGAACTTAAAAAGTTCATCGCAATGTTACTTACTCTGGTGATGGTGTTTAACACAACGCTGTTGCCGGTATCTGCCGCAGAGGAACTGCGCGGCGCAAACGCGGCGGAAGAAATTACGCCGATTTTTACAACTTCACCGGGGGCTTTTTACGTTGCGCCGCCCGTTGTACAGCCGCCGCAAGCGGAAGAAGTTGTAATTCCGTTTTCGTCAACAACGTCTTCGGCGGTTTTGTGGGACGGCGCAATAGTTCCCGATGGTTCTACCGCGCTTGTTACGTTTAGGCGCACGGAGGTTATACTTCCACCGGACTATACAGACCCGCCGCGTTTTTACGCGAACGAAACAGGCGGCGTTTTCAATGATGGTGCAGTTTTAACCGCGTGGGATTCCAACCAGCTCCGTGCAATTGGTGCAAACGGCGCACGCACACCAATGGTAATGGAAAACGGCGGCAACATTGACTTCGCACCGTGGGCCAGAGATTGGAAAGCCGCACCCGTTACGGGGATTCGATACGCTTCCGCGTTTCAACTACAGTTTGAAACAACAGGATTCAGCGACCTTAGATTTTCCGCAAGCATGAAATGTTCCGGTTCTTTTTCGCAAAACACAACACCAATATTCGCGCTGGCGTACAGCTTAGACGGCGATACTTGGGCGAAAATAGCCGATTCATCCGTGACTGTGGTTCGCGCAGATGCCAATACCTACGAGGTGCTTGCACCTGCCTTCCTAAATTTTGAACTTCCCGCCGCAATGGAAGACCAAGACGAAGTATTTTTACGTGTTTTCTTTAACGCGGCAGAAAACGCCCCCAGAGACGGCAATGTTTCAATAAACCGCATAGTTGTATCTTCGGGGGATATATGCACGGGAGAAATAAACTTTTCAGTTCCGGGCGCGTTTCTAATATGGGATTACGGCAGATTCCGCGCACCTATTGCAGGAAATCTTTGGCCTGCAACGGAAGGTACTCCGACAGAAATTGCAGCTTCAGACCTCTCCTTCTTTTACGCAGACGGCACACGGGCGACACTTGGCCGTGCCGCAGAAGACAGGCTTGCAATTAACGTACCAAACAACGCGGGCAGATGGGTTCCTACAGATACATCTGATATTCACGCAAACAACACATCCGGCTGGGTAATTACCCTAAGCACACTGGAGCGGGAAGATATACATTTTTCCGCAAGGCAATCTTCCAGCGGAAACGGCCCTTCCAGATTTGGTTTGGCGTACAGGATTGGCGACAGCGGAACATGGACTTCCTTCGGCGACAGATACACCGATTGGGAGCGAGTTACCGTACAGGGCGACGGCACGGGAATGCCGGAACTGCCCGGCGTTACATTCCACAATGTTCCATTGCCCGCCGCAACATTTAATCAATCTTTGGTGCAAATTAAAGCTTATGTTGCCACTATGGAAAGACGCAGTGACGGCGCGTTGACTCTTGACCCCACAGGCGGCAACACTTCGATAAACAACATCGTTTTCTCCGAAGGGCAGATTGGCGATGGTGCAAACAAAACCGCACTTAATGATGCAATTTACGAAGCCGAAGGCAAAAACAGTGCGGGTTACAGCCTTGCAACATGGGTTGCGCTAATCAACGCGCTTCAAGCGGCGATTGCCGTAAGAGCGAACGAAGGCGCATCACAAGGCGATGTAGACAGTGCGACAGAGGAATTAAATACCGCAATCGGAGACCTTGACGCGATTGACGGAACAGGCATTCTTTCGCGTTTGATTCAGCCCAACCCGCGTGCGGAAGTTTCCTTCCCCCGTGACCCGTGGATTTCATACTTCCCCGCGACATCAGGCGTGTTCCAAGACCGCGCTACCCTAACCGCATGGGACGCAAATACTCGCGTTCTAATAGGAACGGTTGGCACAACAACACGCGGCCCTGTTGTACTAAACAACGGCTCTCGCGTAACCGCCGCATGGTATTCATCGGCAATAGTAGGATATAACAACGCAAGCGGCTTCCAGCTTACCTTGCCCACAACGGGTTTTGAAAATCTTAGATTTACTGCAAGCCAAAAAGTATCTGCATCTTTCGGCCCCGCACCTCCGGGTGACCGCGTACCGTTCTTGCTTGCATTCAGCGACAACCAAGGCGTTCACTGGACTTCTATCGTAGATTCCGAAGTTGGCGTACTAAAACGGGACGACAACACATTTAACTCTATGCTGGGCGATGAAGTGCAAACCTTTAACAATTTCCTTCTGCCCGAACGTCTTGACGACCAAAACGAAATATGGTTGCGCGTAATTTTTGCGGGCCCTGAGAACTTTACGGGCGGCGGAAATATGTCCATCAATCTTATTTCAATCATCGGTGACGAAATCGGCGGCGGTGGCACAGATGTTGAGCTTATGGGCTTAACGGAATACGGAATTGAAACGCCTACGGGAACTCTTGCCCCCGCACACTTTGAAGAGCGTTACGAAGACGCATTCATGTCTGCAACGGGCGGGCAAGCGGATTCCAATTTCCGTCTGACAGCATTCAGCGGCGGCGAACAAAGATTGGTAGGTTACGCGGGCGTTCCCGCAACACCCGTAGCATTTATGGAAGAGCAAACAGGCGGCACATGGGTGGCGGCAAACGGAAATATTGCAAATGCCACGGCGTTCCAGTTCCAACTGCGCACCACAGGGTATGTAGATTTAAGATTTTCTGCCAGCCAAAAATCATCACTTGGCGGGCCTGATTCTTTCGCACTTGCATACAGCTTGAACGGGGAAGATTGGACTTCCATTGCAAATTCCCAACGGACTGTCGCACAAACCGACGGCACAGCTTTTGCAGACTTGGAAGCATCCTTTGAAGACTTCGCGCTTCCCGCCGCAATGTTCAACCGCGAAACAGTTTTCCTTCGCGTATATTTCGACGGCGACGGTGACGGCGGATACACTTCCATTAACAATATCGAGTTCAGCGGCGAGCCTGTTGCCCGCGCAAACGGTTTCGAGCCCGAAATGCTTAACCTTCACGTTGGCGCAACAACATCGCAAATTAACGTAACATGGCACGATTACACCTCACTTGTGAACCCCGCCAGCGACAGCGTAGTGCGTTTTGCACCCGCTTCCGCAATGGACGGCGACAATTTCCCCGCTAACGCAATAACCGTAGTAGCAGAAAGAATGGATGCGTACACAAGACGCACCGCATTCCAAGCAACGGTAACGGGGCTTTCACTGGGAACGGAATATGTCTACGCGGTTTCCCATGACGGAATCACTTTCTCCGAGCGTTTCAGCTACACCACACCATTACCGGGTGACTTTAGCTTTATCGTTTTCGGTGACTCACACGTGGGCGACCCGTCTGTTTCCCCCGTAGCGTCCGAATCGGGCAACGGCGGAATGCTTGAATATTTCTACAGATACGGCGTAACAACGCGAGAAGGCTGGCAAGACGCGATTGACGTAATGATGTACCGTATGCCGCACGCGGGCTTTATCCTAAGCACGGGCGACAATATCGACAGAAACCTTATCGGAATGGACCCCGAGCCAAACCTCGACCCGCACCAAATCAAATGGTACAACTTCTTTGCGCCGGGTATTTTCAGAAATATTCCGATTGCCACAACCATGGGCAACCACGAAGCACGAAGCAATATCAGCTTCCGCACCCATTTCAACCTGCCCAACGAAATTGTGCGCACGGGTGACGATATGCTTCCCACAGGCGCGTCTGCAATAAGCCAAGTTGAAAACGAAAACAGAGCAAATTTCTTCTACCTGTACAATAACGCGCTGTTCGTTTCCCTTAACACAGGCCCGCGCCCCCGCGACGCAAACTACAACCCCATACAAGACGCAATGATTAGAGATATCGTTGCTTCCTTCGACGACGTTCTTACACTTGCGCGGGAAACACACGCAGGCGAATATCAATGGCTGTTTGTAAAAACACACAAAAGCCCAAGTGGAATTGGCAAGCACGGCGCGGATTTTGATATCGAACGCTATGTACAACAAGGGCTGGAATCGCTGATGGTGCGTCACGGCGTACACGCATATTTCTCCGGCCACGACCACTGTTACACTAGAAGCTTACCCGCGCAAATTTGCGAAGGTCCAGACAGATTCGGCCCCGATGTTGCAAGGGCAGACTTCCGCATGAACAACGTAACATTCGACTACACCAACAACGGCAACGAAATTACCGCCTGTGCGGGTACGGTTTTCTTCACCAATAACTCTGCAACGGGTCAAAAATTCTACGGCGCGTTCACACCTGAATACTGGAACAACGAAAACTTCCCGTATCTGTACGACGGAACACGCGGCGCGGCACACCTTACCCGCGAAAACAGCAGTTGGCTTCCATCAGGAACAGACTGGCTTCCCGCTAACTTTGAAGGTTTCGGCCCCAGACTTCCGTGGAACGTAGCGGCATACCACCAAGAATACAAACCGATGTTCTTGGAAGTTGACGTTACAGATTACGCTATTTCCATCAGAGCGGTTCAATTTGACCACAGCATAGACCCCGCAAACCCCGTGATAGAAGTTGTTGATACGCTTACCATCACAAAATGCGGTTACGATTGCGAAAACTGTCACCCGACATTGGTGTCGCCGAAACTCACGGTTTCAAGCGTATCCGCGCCGCAAGGCGGTCAAGCAACCGTTAATGTGAGCATAGCCAACAACCCCGGCTTTGCAACAATGGTTATGAAAATCGAATTCCACGAAGACCTCGAATTGCTGGGCTTTGAACTGGCTTGCGATTGCGACCGCAACACGGAAGCGTGTGATTTCTGCCGCGCATTCGATGCCCCCGACAATCTGCAAACCTTCCCCAACCACGTTTTCATGGGCTGGACAAAGGGCACGGAAGACATCACAGATGACGGCGTGCTGTTCAACTTAACATTCCGCGTTTGCAATGACGCAACGGTTGGCGCGGTGCTTCCGATTACCGTAACGTTCTACAACGCCTATGTCGGCGGCGGTTCGGACATTCCGCAAAACGCAGACGGCGACGAACTGGATATTACAATCGTAAACGGGCAAATAAGTGTCACCGGGCAACGTGTTGGCGACCTTAACGGCGACGGACGCATAACCTCTGCCGACGCCACACACTTGGCGCGTTACCTTGTTTCCCGCACACCGGGCAGTTTTAATCCTCTCTTTGATATAAACTGCGACGGATATGTAGATATGCTGGATCTCCTTCGCCTTTCACGCACCCTTGTAGGGCACTTCCCAAGGCTTTGCCCGCATCCTGTCGGCGAATGCCCACGCTGTAATTAATTCGTTTGTAAAAAAGTTTTAACCGAAAGCGCGCAGGATATCTTGCGCGCTTTTTTCTTGCGAACGGTTGAATTTTACGAATAATCAAGATATCATAATCGGCGGAGGTGTTTCATATTTTTTTGACAAAAAGTGCGAAGTGGTTTTTTGAACCAAAAAACCACTTGATAGAGGACAACAAGGTGATAATCACAACTGAACCAAATACGGATTTTTGGCAACGGACGTATTATGGCTTCAGAAATGACAATGCCCATGTCTTGTACAACACGATAACCGAAAAATATTTTTCTTTTTCGGTTAAGGTTAGTTTCAAATACAAAGAATTATTCGACCAGTGCGGAATAGCCATCTATCAAAATAGCGAAAACTGGGTTAAAGC
>WQSG01000073.1 GCA_009788055.1 Defluviitaleaceae bacterium
CTTGACCCTAACTAAAANCCCGCCGCGAAAATTCGCGGCGGGTTTTTGATTTTCGTTTGATAGCTTATCAGCTGGTCAAAATTTAAAGTTTTTGTTCAAACTTTTTTCAAAAAGTTTGCGGGGTGCGGGGCAGAGCCCCGCGGTCTTTTTCCTTTACCCTCTACGCATGGGGCTTACGTGAATTTGGGTTGCGTCCATGCCTGTTTTGCGTTTGATTATTTCTACGATTTGGGCAAGTTCGGCTTCGGAGAGGGTTTCGTTGGAGACTATGACGTCTACGGAGGTTTCGGAGATTCGCACGTAGGCCTCGGCAAAACCTTTGGATTCGATTAGGGCTTCGGCGGCGGTTTCGCGCTCTATGCGGCGTTGGATTTCAAGCATAGCGTCGGCGGCTTCTGCGCGGTGCTGGTCGGAAACATTGGCGTTGTTGATTAGCTCGTTGAGGATGGAGCGTTCGCTACTGCGGGATTGTTCGCGGCTAAGGCGGTTTTGCACGAAAGTGGAATCTCGGCTTTGGTTTACGAAAATGGCTTCGCCCGCTTCGGAAATATGCTCTTCGTTTGTTGGCAGTGCCATGATGTCGCTGAGGTCTAGCCCTGTTAGTGTTCCCCATTGGAAATCGTCGCCGGAAACGGCAATTGCGGGGTCGTGGGTTGTTGTCCACGCGCCTATCAGCCCGGGATAGTCTTCCGGAAACAGACTTATTAACGCGCCGCTGTCTGGGATTAGTGCCGCCACTTCGCCTTGGTCGGTGAGAAGGTAGCCTACGGTAAGTTCGCCGCCGCGAGTGTCGTTCCAGCTTAGATAACCTGCAACGGCTATCATTACAACAAGTGCCGTGATAATTATTTGGTTGCGTTTTAATACAAACATTTTGTTGCCTCCCTTTAATTTATTTGCATTGTTAATACCTGAATCATGTGCGCTTCCAGCCCCAAAACGGCGCGGGCGGCGCGGGTTAATGCGTCCCTCACAAACGGGCAGTCACCTCCTTCGGCGATAATTACAATACCCTCAGTGCGAGGTTCTATCTCTCGTAAAATAAGCGGCGTGTCGGTTCCCTGACGGTTTGTGATAATTACCGTCTTTTCCGCGCTTTGGTACTGGTGCGTTTCGCGAGAACCGCCTTGGCTGTCCTGCTCTGTTGTGTGCGAGCGGCTTCCGCTTACGTCAACGGCAAAAACCGTCTCGCGACTGCCAAGGGGGCTTATCATCACCCGCACCTTGCCCGCGTTTTCCACCATGCCGAAAAATTCTTCCAGCCGCGCTTCAAGCGCAAGTTCTTGCGTGAATGCGTCCTTTTCGGCGGGCGGTTTTTCGGCGGCTTCCACAGGCTTGTAAAAGGTTTCGCGAATGTACGCTTCAGGCTGAACATCAAACCGCCGCGCAAAAAGCAACAACGCACCACACGCCACGACTGCCGCAAAAACATAAACCATATTTTTATTTTTCATCTTGCGAAAAAAATCCGTCATGTACGACTCACCTCACTTTTGTATTATCGAACCTCTACATATATATGTGAGGTGGGCAGGTTGTAGAATTGCGAAATCAAATTTTTTACAGTTTCTGTGTGCGGGCAGATTTCGGCGGTTTCGCCGATGCGAATTGGGCGGATTTCAGGCGGCTTAATTCGGATTAAAGGAACGCGCCCATCTTCGCCGCTTTGTGAAACTTCCGCACGGCTAACCCGCACCCGCACCCCCGTTATCTCCCCGAAGCACGAAGAATAATCGAACGCGGCAGAATGAACCTCAAAACCCGCCCCGTTAAGCAACCGCGCAACTTGCTGTTCCAACTGCGCCTCGAACGACCCGCGCAGATGTTCGTCCCACCACGCCTCATAATTTCCGCTTGCGCCGCTATTTTCCATTGTCGGAACAGCACCCGCAAACCATTGCGTAACGGGAATATCATTCCCCCCGAAAATCCCAACCAGCGGCTGAACCATCAGCACCAACAGCACAAGCCCCAACACCAACGAAACAAATTTCCGATACTTACCCACAGGCGCAAATATCCCAACAACCGCCGCAAACAGCAGATAATATGTTATATTACCAATGTACTCAAAAAATGACGGCATGGTAACAACCTCTCTTTCGTTTTACCGGTCGGAATGAACAGGAGATTATATTTATATGGGCATATTTGGATTTGGGAAAAAGAAAAGCGAGTGCATACTTTCTTCTACATCACCGCTGACAGATATAATCGCGCAAGTTGTTGTTGAAAATGATTGCAGCTATCTATATCTTCAAGCTGATACATCGGACGGCAAGGCAATGATGCCTTGTTGGATAAAAAACCATATAACCGTAAACGAGGATTACTCTGCACAAAGCGATATGAAGCGGGGTTTACAACCTAAAGTTCCAACCAAATACTGTGAGTGTCAGAGTGATTTAAGCCCTCTTAAAGCAGAGCAACTCGAAATAGCATGGGGTAAAGAAGGGGCAATTGTTTCGCTTTATGAAGGTGATGAGTTAATTTGTGTTATACCATATTGGACAGACCAAAATTTTTGTGGTTACTCCAAGTATTCATGTACAGACAAGTTTCCCAATATTCCGTTTCCGTTGGGAAATTCTGACTCGAACGCATTGTTTAAGAGAGCTGAACTCGCAAGAGAATTTTGGAAGCAAGATTTTTCTTTACTCTGGGGAAATTATCAAGAATCCTACTTGTCTGAGCTTGAAAGCAAGTATGGCAAGGAAATAAAGTATTATGCTATTGACGGTGGAAATTTCCCACCCAAGGCACTTGCTGTATTTGAAAAAGATAGCATGAAGTATGTGTTTACTATAGGTGTAGGGTTATTTCCACAACCCAAGGTAGATATGCACTTTGAGGACTATCAAAACCATGAATGCTTTGAACTCGGCTTCTGTTATCCATCAAGCATGGTGTTTGACGAATCAAGCGTGTTTTCACAAATATCATCAATTACCACAATCCCATGGTCGTCTTGCACTTTTTTGAGCCACAGACATACAGTAAGCTTGCAAGTCGATACGCAATACAATAATGCAGTGCTGGTTTCAGATAAGGATATTGATGTTGCACAGTCAAAATTCCTTAGAGAACAAAATATAAACTTGCTTTGGCTTGTTCCAATATCACACAAAACATACGCAAATCTGATTGCAGACCCATCAGATTACAGTGAGGTTGAAACGAAAATTACAAACAAGGATATAGTTTTTAGAGGAAAGTTGTAGTTGTAAATAATATGTACAGGCTATCCGTTATATTCCGAATAGCTGTTGTGCGTTTTGCGCCGTTTGGTTGCAGATGTTTTCGGGCGTTTCGTTTTTTATTTCGGCAACCACTTTTGCAATGTGGGATATGTTTGGCGATTCGTTGCGAGTGCCGCGGTGTGGTTCGGGCGAAAGGTAGGGGCAGTCGGTTTCCAGTAGGATTTTGTCCAGGGGGACGGCGGCAACGGCTTCCTTTAGGATGTCGGTTTTTTTGAAGGTGACAACGCCGCCGATGCCAATGTGAAATCCCATCTCGACATATGCCGTGGCAAGAGCCGCGTCACCTGAAAATGCGTGAACCACTCCGCGCCTAACTGTGGAAGCAGAAATCATTTCAAAAACATCGTCGTTTGCATCGCGGGAGTGGATGATTGCGGGCAAATTCAGTTCTGCCGTAAGCTTTAGCAATCGCTTAAACCACATCCGTTGCGTTCCCTGCGGCGAGTGATTATGAAAAAAATCCAGCCCAATTTCGCCAAATCCCACAACCTTTTTGTTCTCACACATTGCCGTAAGTTCTTTCACAATCTCGTCTGCCAAGCCCTTTACATAGTGCGGGTGAACGCCCACCGTTGCAAACACGTAATCATATTTTTCCGCCAACTTAACAGACGCTTTTGACGTTTTTAAATCGCAGCCGATATTGATAATCTTTTCAACCCCGTTTTCAGGCAGTGCCTTCAAAAGCTCGTGCCTGTCCGCCTTAAAACGCTCATTATCATAATGCGCGTGCGTGTCAATTATCATTTTCATATCTCCATTCCTAAATGCATAGGTTTTGAAAGCACTTTGTAATAGCCCATACTATAAGCCCCCTCTACCCGATAGGTAGTGTAGTTCCCAAATCAATGAAATAATAGACCAAGCGTAGCACATCCGCATTATGGTCGCTACGTGAACTTCCTTGCCTATCAACATCAAGAACAAAGCGACTCCACAACATTTCTCCGTCAATAACTACCCATACGCGGGGCATATCGAACCCCCACCCGACCCATGTGTATATCTCACACTCATCAATATTTTCTGCCAGTTCCCAAATATTATTTAACTGCCGTTGGGAAAGCACTCGTTGAGAACTATTAACGAGTATGCGCCCCATATCCGGAAACCCCATAATTACCATGTCTCCATATTCAGATACAAAGCTATCTACCATACTAACATCAAAAACAGGACGGTCACCAATTTCATAGTACGGAGTTAAACCACCAATCCAATAAGTTGCAAGAACACTATCGTCAACAAGTTGAAAGAAGATATATCCCGAGTTAACCCATCCGGGGTTTGCACTAAGAACTATTTTTATGTCCCTTGGTGTCGGCTCTATCGCCGAAGAATCGCACCCCCCCAACAAAGCCATACCCATAAGAGTAAAAATAAAGATTGTACAGATACGCAAAACTACCACCAACTATCTCATTCTCTACCCCACGCAGGCTGTAAGCGGGAGCGGATTGATTTGCCGCCCACAGCGGGAACATCCACGCGAAATGTAGCTTGACGCGGTGGGTTCTTTTCATGGCGTTTTCTTTGCCTACGAAAAGAACCCACCGTGGCAAGCGCGCAAGACGCTCCCGTGGGTGCAAAAGCCCCCAACATCCGCAAGGCAAACCAATCCGCGACCGCGAGGAAAACGGAAAGCCCTACTTCTTCTCAATGCGCGGGAACGCCGCAGGGCCTTTCGTAACATCAACGCCACGCGGCAACAACCCAAAGGTTTTCGCGCTTTCCCATGTGGCGTGGGCGGGGTCTGTGATGTTTAGTTGGGCGCGGATTATTGCGGGGGTGTTTGGCATTACGGGCGCGATTGCAACGGCAAGAATGCGCAAGGTTTCGGCAAGGTTGTACAGGACGGTTGCAAGTTCGGGGGCTTTGCTTTCATCTTTGGCAAGAACCCACGGCGCGGTTTCGTCGATGTATTTGTTGGCGCGGCGCACTAGATTCCAAATTTCGTTTAGGGCTTCGGAGAAGGCGAGTTTTTCCATGCGCTCTTCTACTTTTTCAAGCATGGTTGTTGCCATTTCTATTAGGTCGCGGTCTATTGCGGAATTTTCTGCCTGTGCTTCGGGAATTGTTCCGTCAAAATATTTTTCCACCATACCTACGGTGCGGGAAAGGAGATTTCCGAGGTCGTTGGCGAGGTCTGCGTTGTAGCGGGTTACAAGGGCGGTTGGGGTAAAGTTGCCGTCCGGGCCGAAAGTGAATTCGCGCAACAAAAAGTATCTGATTGCGTCCACGCCGTATTCTTCCACCAACGCCTTGGGGCAAATGGCATTGCCCAAAGATTTGCCCATTTTTTGACCGTCGTATTGCAGCCAACCATGTCCGAAAACCTGTTTAGGAAGCGGCTCGTCAAGGGCGAACAAAATGCATGGCCAGATAATTGAATGGAAGCGGATAATTTCTTTTGCCATAAGGTGCAAATCCGCAGGCCAGTATTTTTTATACAAACTGTCATCATCGGAGAGGAAGCCAAGGGCGGTGACGTAGTTTGGCAACGCGTCTATCCAAACGTAAATTACATGACCGGGGTCAAACTCCACGGGAATGCCCCATTTAAACGAAGTTCGCGAAACACACAGGTCTTCCAATCCGGGCTTGATAAAGTTATTTAACATCTCGTTGCGGCGCGAAAGCGGCATTAGAAATTCGGGGTTTTCGTCGTAATGCTTAATCAGCCTGTCCTGATATTTGCTCATCTTGAAGAAATAGCATTCCTCCGCGATTGTTTCTACTTTGCGGTTGCAAGTGGGGCAGTTGCCCTCTTTGAGGTCGCGGGCGGTGTAAAATGTTTCGCAGGGTGTGCAGTAAAGCCCTTCGTAACTGCCCTTGTATATATCGCCTTGGTCGTACAATTTTTTAAAAATCTTCTTAACAGAATCGCAGTGCTCGGGGTTGGTGGTGCGCTGATAGAAGTCATATTCGCAGTTCATAATTTCCCAAATACCCTTGAATGTTTCCGCCAAACCATCCACAAATTCCTGCGGAGAAACGCCTGCTTGCGCCGCCGCCAGTTCTACCTTTTGGCCATGCTCGTCCGAACCCGTCAGAAATTTCACGTCGTAGCCGCGAGCCTTTTTGTAACGCGCCATAACATCCGCCGCTACCGTTGTGTATGTGTGTCCGATATGCGGCACCCCATTCAGATAATAAATCGGTGTTGTAATATAATATGTTTTCATTTTTCTCTCTCCCATAATTATAATTTTATTCGATTTCAGGCCAAACCCACGCGCCATATCCGCTTTCGATTTTCCCGTCAATAAAAACGAAACTGAATGTTGCCGTCGGCATTTCGTCCCCGCTTCCGCGATGGTCGTATGCCGTAACAACCGTGTCCACCAAGGCGCGGTTGCCGTTCTGTTCGATTAGCGTATGAATTGCCGTTGTCCAATCGGGGCGCATAGTGCCAATCCGTGCGGTTGCGACGTACACCGCACCGTCATATTCCACAAAAGCCCACGGGCTTCCGAAAAATATACTCGGCTCTTGTATGGCAGAACCTTCGCCAAACAACTCCCGAGCTATCCAGTCGCTTGTGTAAAATTGCGAAAGATAATCTGCGATATCGTTAAGGCTTTCAAACCCCGACGACGGCAGAAGCACGTCCATCCCGCGTGAACGGGGATGCTCCGGCTGTTCTGCCCAGTAATACCACGGGGTAGAATCAATATGCGCACCCCACTCAAATGCCCCGCGCAAACCCCACCAGTCGTCCCAAAACTCGCTTGCCGCAATAATTGTCGCGCCAAGTTCTTCTAAGCTGTGTTCATTGCGAACTTCAATGTCGGGCGTAGGGGTGATATCCTCCGTTTGCTCGGCGTCACCGCCGCAAGCCGCAAATCCCAACAACAAAATAACGAGCAGTGCAATGTGTATTTTCATTCTCATTTCCTCCATAAACAGTAGTCTTGCGCGGAAATTATACTATAGAAGTTACAAACCTGTCACGCAAAACCCTTAGAACTTTTCCGATAGTAAATTCCCAAACTAGGGCGTGTTGCCACAAACGAAAATGCACGGATTTTGCGGCAAATTTTTGTCACTTGAGGCGGGTTTGACGACGCTTGCCAGCGGCCAGCGAGGAAAAACCAACGAAAAGTGGCGAAAATTTGACCAAAAGACGGGCGTTTGCGTTTGTGGCAACACACCCTAATGCCGCGCTAAAATCTGCGCTTATGTTATACGAACCGAGCTGTCACCTCTTTGACTCGTAAAAATCAAACATTTCTTCAAACAGTTTTCGTGTTTGCTGAACATCTCCCCATGAAAGCGGCTCTCCTGCATATGACATACTCCAAAAAGGCTCCACTTGCGTGATTCTTTCAGGAAGCTTACCCCACGCTAAGATTACTTTTGAGCTGAATTCATGTAAATCAATATCACTTTGAAGATAAACCATTTTGAGTCGTTTCATCAAAAATTCACCAAAAGAATCAATATTAAGCTCGTATCGCTCACAATAATTAAAAATCAACCCTTTTGCTTTCTGTATATCAGAAAAACACCATACCAGTTCAAGCAACAACTCATCATCGTGAGACTTGCAAATGAGTTCATTCAACTTATTTTCATACTCAACGATATCTACAAGTCCAACATCAACTAAAATGATATAAGCTAACAATATTTCAATCATAGTATCACTCCATAATGCGCCAATGTAATACAAGGCAACTATATATAAGTTTACACAGAATGCTTGGCATGGTGTAATATCGTGCTGTTATAATTATGGCATAAGAACGAGAGGAGCAATTGCCATGATTAATACAAATTTCAACTCCATTATTGAGTTATTGCAAACATTTTCAGACGAACAAGTCTGTATTGCGGATGTTTCTCTCACTAAAGAGGAGTTTAATAAGCTCTATGAACTGAAATACAGCACTGGACCTGTACAACTTGAACTTAATGAAGGGCGTCCAAAACCATCTAGCTTCGACAAGAGCATAAAAAAAGCTCTTGATTACTCCGGTAAATGAGAAGACCGCTTTCGCGGTCATGTGTAAACTTGTATATAGTTACCTTTTTTAATTTATCATTCTTTGTTGAATTTTGAAAGTACGTTGACTATAATTTACTATAAAAATGCAAGTTGCTGCCGAAGGAATTTACGGAACTTTTCCGATTGAGAAATTTACTTGCATTCCTAACTGCATTGTGCTATCATAGTCCCTGTTGTCGCGGAGTGGAGCAGCTTGGTAGCTCGTCGGGCTCATAACCCGAAGGTCGTAGGTTCAAATCCTGCCTCCGCAATTATCATATCCGAATGGGTTTATCTTCCTTGGTAGCTCGTTTGGTATAGTGGTGAGAGTCTCCCCACCCAAGATAACAGGAAAATGGACAAACAAAAAGGTCGTTCAGCATTGAACGACCTTTTTGTTATGCTAAAGTCTGCATGGTGTGTACTTTACATATTTTCCGCGACGGCATCCAGCAACCCTGCGCGGTCAAACATCCGATGCACGACAAGAAGAATGCGCATCATGTTTTCGTCTATGTCTAGGTTGTCGGGGGTGCGGCCGGAGAGGACTCGCATATCCACAAGCTGTTGCATTCCTTCTTGCGCCCAACTGGGCATTTCTTGAATTGTTCTGTAAACCATTTCAACTACCTCCTTCGCTTTTTGCGGCTGAATGCCAAAGAATTTGAAAACCCCGTTTGCCAATGCTTCCGCCATAAGCGGGCGTCTGTCGCGTAGCGTGGGTACGTCTTGGTGTGCGTTTGGGTTGGCGGTGATGAATGCAAGTTCCACCAGCACGGCGGGCATTGAGGTGCGGCGCAAAACAGAAAGCCCGCCGCTGTGCTGTGATTGGCTGTCCATTTTAACGCCACGGTCGCGCAGACCTGTTGCATTGATAAATTCGGATTGGAAAATATTTGCGACGTCACGGTCTGCGGGTTTGGTTGCCGCGAAAAATGTTTCGTAGCCGTTTGCAGTGTCCAGCAAAAAGCCGTTGCAGTGAACACTTACATACAAATCCGCGCCCCATGCGTTTGCGGCTTGCCATCGTTGCGCGGGGCTAACGTCTTTGATGCGGCTGTACATTACTTCAATCCCGGCGCAAATCAGGATTATGCCAAACCGTTTCGATACTTCCAGAACAACGTCCGACTCGCGCATTCCGTTCCCCGCCGCACCAGAGTCACGGCCGCCGTGTCCGGGGTCGATGAAAACTCTATATGCTTTCATGGTTACGAATCCCCTTTCATCTTTAAAATGTCAATTGCCTTTGCCAATGGAGTCGGAATATCTACGCCCATAAGCCCTACATTTTCGATTATGCTTACTGTTTCATTGGCGACAATCGCGAAAATTGCGGCGTTTCGTACAATTTCCATCTCCNCCAAAACGTCCAGATGGTGCGCGACTATCACCAGCACAAACAACCCGCCTTTAGTCGCAAGCCCCTTTAATCCGACGCGGCTCTTNAATGCGCCGCATTCGCTCTTTGGCGATTTTTTGAANACCGCCGCAACAATCCAGCCCGTTAATAAATCTAAGCCCATGAAAAGCAACATGGTTTGCAGNGCGAAGTCCCANCCGCCAAATATTGCCGCAAGCCAGCCGCCAAATGCCCCAAACGGCAATAAAAAAAGACGTTCACGCATACGTCTCACCTCCTTTTAGTGTCTGTTTATGAA
>WQSG01000074.1 GCA_009788055.1 Defluviitaleaceae bacterium
AGGGGGGAATTGGGGGGAGGGGGAACTTTTCAAAGTTCCTTCTCCCCCCAAGGTCTTAATACATAAAAAAAATTTGCGGAGAAAAAAATGCTATCATTTGAAGAAGCTGAAATAGCCTTGGACGAAATAGCGGCAGAGTTACCGCCGGCTATTTTTGATAAGCTTAACGGGGGCTATGTGCTAACGCCCCATGTTATGCGGGACGCACACGGGCTGTATATCTTGGGGCAGTATCATGTTCAGCCTAACGGGCTTGGGCGGTTTGTTACGGTGCATTACGGTTCTATTTGCGAGGTGTATAGCGGAATTAGTGCTAGGATGTTCCGCGAGAAACTAAAATTCGTATTGCACCACGAACTCACACACCATTTGGAAAGCCTTGCCGGTGATAAATCTTTAGAAATTCAAGACGAAATTGACAAAACGCGATATTTGGGCTTGCATTTAGGCGACTGATTGATGTATTATTGTGTAAGGAGTATGTAAGGTGAGGGAGGAATACAATGTCATTGCTTTTTATGGAATATGGCACCTGCGTTGAAGTCAAGGGTATATCAGACCCTACGCCATATATCACGGCGGTGCATGAGGTTTTGGAAGACGGCCGCGTGCTTCTGGACATCCCGCGTATGGGGGATAAAGAAAAGCGGTTGCCAACCAATAAGCCATATTTTTTGCGGTTCTTCTCTCCAAAGGGAATATATCGTTTTACCGTGGTTTTGTGCGGGTTCATACGAAAGGGAAGCAAAGACTATATGGTGTTCCAATCCGCAGATGATGGCGAAAAAATTGTAAGCCGCCAAGCTTTCCGCCTAAATTGCAGCGAAAAAGTTGGCTTCTGTGTTATAGACGGCGGCTACGAAGGCGAAATAGAAACGGGCTCTATCCGCGATATTTCGGCAGGCGGTGTGCGCCTGAAAGCCTTTAGCGAAATGGAAAAAATGCAACTTATGCGGCTGGATATCCCAATGATTTATCCCGACTTCAGCCCCGCAGGCATAATCCTTTCCGTGCAAAACATAAACGAAGCCGCCCGCCCCTCCCTCATAGAGCAACTGCGCGGCAACAATCTTGCAAAACAAACCGAAAACGCAAAAGAAAAATATCTATGGCAATACGGCATAGCTTTCGTTGGCATCTCCGACGAAGACGTAGAGCGAATAATTATGCACATACACGAACAGCAATACACTATGTAAGGAAAAAAGAAGACCTTGGGGCTCCGCCCCAAACCCCGGAAACTTTTGAAAAAGTTTCATCAAAACTTTAACTAAAAAATCCGCGTATGCGGATTTTTTGATTGCGACACTGTATATCGCCAGTCCAAATTTAAAGTTTTTGTTCAAACTTTTTTCAAAAAGTTTGCGGGGTTTGGGGCAGAGCCCCAAGGTCTTATCCCTCCAACAGCCCCTTCTGTTGCACCTTGTCTGCCAGTATTCCGGGTGGGAACATGGCGCGTACTTCTTCGCCGGATACGCGCTCTTTGTCTAGGAGCATATTGGCTAGTTTGTGGAGGATTTCTATGTGGGTTTCGATGATGTTTAGGGCTTTGGTGTAGGCATCTTCAACTATGCGCTTGATTTCCATGTCGATTTGGTCTGCAACTTGGTCGCCGTAGTTGCGGGTGTGTGCGAAATCTCTGCCAAGAAACACCTCGTCGTTTTCGTTGCCGAAATGGATTGGGCCTATGGTTTCGCTCATGCCGTACTTGATTACCATGTCGCGGGCAATTGCGGTAACTTGTTTGATATCCGCAGACGCGCCCGAGGTTACATCGTTGAGAACTGCGGCCTCTGCGGCGCGGCCGCCCAAGCCGCTGATTATGCGCTGTTCCATATATTTTTTGCTCCAGCTTTCGCGCTCTTCGCCGGGGAGAGGCATTACATAACCGCCTGCGCGGCCTGTCGGGATAATGGAAACAACGTAGGTGGAGTCGATATCGGGCAGAACTTCAAAACAGATTGCGTGGCCTGCTTCGTGATAGGCCACCAGCTTGCGTTCTTTTTCCGTGCGGACGCGGCTCTTTTTCTCTGTTCCCATCGCCACTTTAATGAAGGCTTTGCGCACGGATTCCATGTCGATTTTCAGCTTGCTGTCGCGGGCGGCAAGAAGCGCGGACTCGTTGAGAAGGTTCTCAAGGTCTGCGGGGGTGAAACCGATTGTGGTTTGCGCAATGGTTTTCAGCGAAACATCTTCGCCGATTTGTTTGCCCTCCGCGTGAACTTCCAGCACCGCTTCACGCCCCGCAACGTCGGGCGGATTTACCGTGATGCGCCTGTCGAAACGACCGGGACGCAGAAGCGCGGGATCCAGGATATCGGGGCGGTTTGTTGCGGCAAGCACAATAACGCCTTCGTTAATGCCGAAGCCGTCCATTTCTACAAGAAGCTGGTTCAGCGTTTGCTCGCGCTCGTCGTGGCCGCCGCCCATTCCCGCGCCGCGTTTGCGCCCTACCGCGTCAATTTCGTCTATGATTACAATGCTGGCGGGGTTGCGTTTGGCTTGCTCGAATAAATCTCGCACCCGTGACGCACCAACACCAACAAACATTTCCACAAAATCCGAACCCGAAATGCTGTAAAACGGTACGTTTGCTTCACCCGCAACCGCCCGCGCAAGATACGTTTTTCCCGTACCGGGCGGCCCTACAAGCAAAACCCCGCGTGGAATTCTCGCACCTATATCGTGATATTTTTGCGGCGATTTTAAGAAATCCACGATTTCCGCAAGTTCTTCCTTTTCCTCGTCAAGACCCGCGACCTGTTTAAACGTCACCTTTCGCGTATCCTGAAGCGCGACGCGCACACGGCTTTTGCCGAAATTCATTGCGCCGCGTCCGCCGCCGCCCGCTTGTTGCATAACAAAAAATATAATCGCGATAAACGCAACCGAAATCAGCAAAATGGGCAACATTTGCATAAACCAGCCCGGCCTTGGCGGCGCGCCCGAGTCTATCGGGACGGGCGGGTAAATCCCGCGCACGTGTTCCATAAATCCTGCGATATCGGGAATTTGCACCGTTCTGTTCGGGTATCCGTCCCGCACAACTTCTGCCGCACCCACGTTTTGCACATCGCTACTGGGCGTAATCGTAATGCTTTGCACACGATGCCGCGCCAAGTCGTCCATCAAATTCGCATACGTATATGTCTCACCTGTGTCTGTGGTTTGAATCCGCTGAAACGCCATGATAAACAGCAGAATTATCAAAAACATCAGAATCAACAAAGTGAAACTTCTTGATTGGTTCGGGTTCACTTGCTCACCTCATTATTTAATTTTTAAAGTTCTATTTTCCCGATAAACGGAAGATTTCTGTGCCGCTGAGAATAATCCAAGCCGTAGCCCACAACAAACTCGTCGGGGATTGTGAAGCCGAGGTAGTCTATTGTGACATCAGGTACTTTGCGGCGTTCGGGCTTGTCCAGCAAGGCGCATATCTTCAATGATGCGGGAGAATATATTTCAAAATGTTCTCTAAGCCATTTTGCAGTATATCCCATATCCACGATATCCTCAACTAAAATAACGTGACGACCTGTTAAATCTGTATCGGGTGGGTAGTCCAACTGAATTTTTCCGTCAGACTTAGAGCTGTCGCCATAGCTGGAAACTTTCACAAAGTCCAGTTGCGCGTCAAGTTTTACCTCACGGATAAGGTCTGAAAAGAAGACCACCGCGCCGCGCAACACGCCGATAAAAACGACCTCGTTGCCCTCGTAATCCCGTGTTATTTCTGCGGCAAGTTCCTTCACTCGTGCGGCGATTTTTTCCGCACCGATTAATTCTGTTACAGCTTCTTTTTTCATTTTATTCAATCCTTCCCAACCCCGCGGCTTCTACTGTGTTTTGCCCTTCGGGGGTTATCAGCCATTCGGCTATTATTCTTGCGGGGTGATTTTGCGGGGTGTCCGCGCGGAGAACCGCGTAGTAGTTGGTGGAAAACGGATACTCGCCGGAGATAATTGTCTCGCGGGAGGGGGCAACGCCGTCTACTGCAAGGGTGTTAATAATATCCGCGTCAAATGCCCATTGATGCAGGAAAAAGTACACGGTGTAACCCAGCGCGAAGTCTGTAGGTTCGTGCAGTGAGGACCAAGTGTGGGCTTCTGCCGTTATAGATATCATCTCGCCCATGCCGCCGATTACATAATCGTAGTGGTCAAGTGACGGGTGCATTTCGCGTTCTTCCAAAACAAGATTATCCATCAGCGTTTGCGAACCCGAGTGCGGGTTGCGGTTAAATGGAAGAATTCTGCCGCTTGTGCCGCCGATTTCTGCCCAGTTTGTGATGGTACGGTATGCATAGATTTGCAGGATTTGTTCCGTAGTGATTTCCGTAACGGGATTTTCCTGCGCGGTAATGAAAACCAAAGCTTCCGCCGCAACGGGGATGAACTCCAGTTCAACGCCCGCTTCCGCCGCAAGATTCAGCACGAATGCGGAGGGCTGCGGCACAAGAATCAGGTCTGCCTCGCCCGCAAGCAACAGTTCGTATGACGGAACGGTGCGGGACAACCGCCACAGTTGGTTGTATTTCCACGGGTTGCAAAACTCCGTGGTTGCCGTGTACATTGCCGTGATGATTTCGCGCAGTAGCGGAATTGTTGAAGTCGAACCGTCTATCAAGGGGAAATTTGTGGTGGTTATTCCAAGGGCGTCTGCCATTCTTGTTGTGCCGTGGGTGACTTCCGCGCCCTCATGGAACTGAAACCCGTTTACCACGGCGAGTGCGTCTGCGTAGAAATTTTCAATCATATCAACGGGTGCGTGCAACATCACATGGAAAAACGTACTGCGTTCGGTTACTTCGCGGTAGTCGCGCCCGTCCTCGCGGAACATGAACAGAAACGTGGTGTAGTACGTGCTGTTTTCGTCCCATTCAAACATCCGTGCGGTGTCCGAATATCTCACGACCGTTAGCCCGTTTGGCGTTGTGAAAACTTCGCACGGTTCGTTGGGGTGAACCCAGTTCCAACGCGCTCTATTTAGAGGTTCCTCGTTGCGAAACCCGAAGATGTCGCGATTGCGCGGATGCTCCGAACCCATGCCGATTTCAAGCAAGAGGGCTTCTTGTTGCCCTTCGATGAAAAAGCTATCCGTGTGCGTGAGAAGCGGCAGGTCGCGCCCTGCGTAGTTCCAGCCCCAGAAATTCCACACAGGCAGGTTTGGTATCGTGAATTTTACGCCCAATATCCCGCTTTCGTATGTGATGTATTCGGGGGGTTGTTCTTCCGATGGTTGCTCGGCTATTTGCTCTTCGCGCCAGATAATGCAGTAGTAGCAACCGCATTGCCAACGAAATGCTTGCGCGGCTGTCCATCCGCCGCAACATTCGCAACCGTGAACAGGCTCATTGTAAACCATGCAGTACCATTGCCGATAATATGGGGAGCGGGGCGGGTCGTTTTCGATTGGGGAGGGCGTTTCCGTTTCGTTTGCGATTAGCCATGCGGCGCAATATTCGCAATTGCAACTCATTCGCAGATTTCTCATTGCTACAGGCCCGCAACACAGACAATCGGGAATTGGCATTTCAATCGCAAGGCAATACCCGACTTCCGCGTTTTCATTTGTATCTGTGTTCGCGCCGCAAGCCGCGAGTGATGTTATCGCAAGGCAAAACAGCGCGAGTGCTAAGATTTTTTTCATGAATTTTCTCCTTTTTTAAGACCTTGGGGGCGTTGCCCCCAACTCCCCCACAAGGGGACAAGTCCCCTTGACCCCTAACTCAAAATCGCGCATACGCGCGATTTTAGCTCGCGTAATTGTTTACCTCTAGTCCAAATTAAAGTTTTTGTTCAAACTTTTTTCAAAAAGTTTGCGGGGTTTGGGGCAGAGCCCCAGGGTTTTACTGTACTGAAACATATATTTTTTTCTCGTTTTCGATTGGCTCAAATTTTGCGTTGGTGCGGTTTTTTTCGTTTAGAATCCATAAGATTTCGTTGCCGTGTGCGATAAGGGGAATGCTGTCGCGTTGCGACTTTGGGATTTTTTCGTCGGTGAAATAATCTTGTAGTTTTTTTGCAAAAATTTTACCGTCCGCGTTTTTGAAAGAGATTTTGTCTCCCGCTTTGCGCGTTCGCAATTGTAATATATTTGTAATTTTATCACAGGAAAATACTTTCGTACAGCTTGTTTGCGCACTTGGCGCGGAAAAAGAAAGGGAAATTGTTTTGTTGATTATCGGGAAGGATTGGGCTGTGTTTTCTTCCAAATTGAAGGCGAAGCCGCTTGTTTGGTGCGCGGTATTAGACCTGCCCGCGCTCCCCCCGCTTGCTTGTGGTGAAAAAATAAGTTGCTGGTATTCCCGTGTGACTACCATGTTGGGCAGGTGAATTTCGCGCCCCGATGGCGAAAACGTTAGGTCGCAAACCGCCGAAATATGCGCGGCGGTGATATCTGTAATGTTTTTTCGGGCTTGCAAAATTGCAACACGAATAACCCGCCGCAAAATGGCAGGGTGCAGATTGGTTAATTTGTTTATGTTCAGGGAAACGGTATTCGGCTTCGGGAGAACGGGTTGTTCCGAATATGTGTTAGCGGATTTAAAGGCTTCTTGTGCAGACGTTTCAAGGAAATCTTCATCTGTGCGCAGTAAGTTTGCGGCGCGTGAAAGCGTTTTTTTCACCGAGGGGCTAACCTCATTTTCCAGCGCGGGCATGATAATGTTGCGCACACGGTTGCGCGTGTAGTCGTTTGAAAGATTGCTTGAATCGGTTAAAAACGGGATGTTGCGCTCGTGCAGATACGCTTCAATTTCCCTGCGCGGCACGTCAATCAGCGGGCGGATTATCGCCCCGTTCACGGGCGGGATTCCGCAAAGCCCTTTAAGCCCCGCCCCACGGCAGATATTCATGATAACGGTTTCGGCATTGTCGTCCAAGTTATGCCCCACTGCGATTTTTATGTTGGTGGTTACAAAAGGCGGGGAGTGTTTTGCCGCGCTTTTGTTGTGGGATGGGGTTGCCTTGCGGCGTGTGCGTTCCAAAATTTCGTACCGCAAAATACGCGCCGCTTCTTCCGTTCCTATTTTGTGCGTTTGCGAAAAGCCGTTTACATCCGCGTATTCTACTATTAGCGAAATGCCAAGTTCATCACATAGCTTGCTTACAAACATTTCGTCGCGGTCGGATTCTTCCCCGCGCAAATTATGGTTTACGTGAACGGCGGAAATTTCGGCAAGGTCAAGCTCTCCACGCAACTCGCGCAAAACAAAAAGCAACGCAACAGAATCCGCCCCGCCGCTTAAACCAATAAGCACACTGTCGCAGGGGGTAAGCATTTTGTTCTTTTCAATCGTATTGCGCACAACTTCAAACAATTTGCGTTCTCCTTTTGTGTATGATAAAATGTATCGGCTACAAAAAACCGCAGTGACCGTGAGGTGTCTAGGAAACACCCTACGGCGAGTGTAGGGATACCAGACATCACCACACACACAGGCTTTCGCCTGCCACTACGTAACCACAGTTTAGCATTTTTGTGCCTATGTTTCAATAATGCCTTTTGTTTTGGGTACGTTGATGCACGGTGTAGATGTGTATTTGTGTTATTGTAATTTGCGGCAGGGTTTGTTCGATATTTTTTTGAATGCACAAGGTGTGTTGTGATGGCAGTTTTTTGCCGTCCCTACGCACCTTTTTTAATTATCTGGCAAACCAACGGGGCAAAATGTAAAGTAAATTTACCCCGTTGGGTGTAGCCGGTGTGAGTATGTAAAAAATAAGTGGGGGAGGCTGGGGATAAAATATCAAGATTTTAAAACGACTAACAAAAAGAGGAGGATTTTTTATGGGAGAACATATGATTACCGGTTGCGGTGGTGATAGAGACGATGAAATAAAGCTGTATACTCGAGCCGTTATTTTGGGGATTATTGGTGTTGTTGTGGCGTTTGTTTTTATTGACGTAAACAGTGACTATCATATTATCAGCTTGTTTGATATTAGGCATGGCATAAGAATTGGTGATTTCGTTATTCAACCCGGTATTGCAAAGGTTGGTTCTGCTCTTGTTATTTTTGGTTTGGTTTGTAAAGAGATTGAAAAGACGCTTCCAAAACTCAGGTCAAAAATATCTGTTTATGAAGAGGGTGTACGCGGTTTAAGCACGAACAACGAAGAGTTTGAGCTGAAATACAGCCAGATTTCATCCGTACATTCTCAACACGAGCATGGAACGAGTGTCAATATAAATGCCCACGGCAATGTGTATCAAGTTTACACAGTAAGAGGTTCTGAAATTGCTGCGGCGATTAACAGGCAGTTAGAGCAATTGTATCAGGAGTATCAGGAACGGGGCAAATAGCTATAAAACCCCGTGCAGAACTTTTTGAAACGTTCTGCACGGGGTTTCTCATTGAGATTTACGAAAGGCAATTTCCTGTGGTTTATTCATAAACCAGCAACGATTTTACATCGCATCCTTGAAGGATTTTTCTGCCGCCGAGGTCTGCCAGTTCTATGAAGAAGATGCTGGTGGCAACGGTGCCGCCCATTTCTTCGATTAGTTCTACTGTGGCTTTTGCGGTGCCGCCTGTGGCAAGCAAGTCGTCTACCAGAACAAAGCGTTTGCCGGGGGTTACGGCATCTTTGTGGATTTCTATGATGGAACAGCCGTACTCAAGGCTGTACTCTTTCCGCGCCGTTTCTGCGGGGAGTTTGCCTGCCTTGCGCACGGGAATAAATCCTTTGCCCAGCTTATACGCCAGCGGCATTCCGAAAATAAAGCCCCTCGATTCCGGCCCCAAGATGGCATCAAATTCAATGCCCTCCAACAGTGCCGCCATTGCGTCTACCGCCGATTTAAGCACATCGGGCTCTTTCAGCACGGTTGTGATATCCCTGAACAAAATACCCGGGATTGGAAAGTCCGGCACCTCGCGAATACTCTTTTTCAAATCCATATGAACCCCTCCATACATATATTTTTATCAACTGGGTAAAGTAACCACATATTCTTTAAGAAAGGAGCCAAAAACCATGATAAACTGCACAGTAAGAACTTGCGGTCACAACGACCAATCCAACCACTGCAAACTCACAGACATCACCGTAGGCTGCTCCACCCCCAGCCCGAACGACTGCTGCGATACGGAGTGCGACAGCTTTGTAGAGTGCAAATAATTTAACAACCAAGGAAAAGACCTTGGGGGTTTCACCCCCAACACCCCCACAAGGGGATAAATCCCCTTGACCCCCAAAATTTGCACGCAGTATAGCTTTACAGCTTGCAAAGTTAAAGTTTTTTTGGAGAGGGGGGTTCGGGGGGA
>WQSG01000075.1 GCA_009788055.1 Defluviitaleaceae bacterium
GCGTTATGGTTTCCGCTTCCGTATATTGCCGAATTGTTTTGAGGAAAGCCGCAGTGTTTTCTTTCGCAGATTCCTTGTCGGCAAGGGATTGGTTTAAGGTGGCTTTAACACAACATCATACCTACACCGCTTTTACATCTCACTATAGTGTACTTGATGCAATTGCCGGAAGCAACCCCTTATGCTCGAACATATTGCGCACAACGAGAAGCGTCCGCATCATATTTTCGTCTACGTCTAGGTTACCGGGAGAACGCCCACTTAATAGACGCAGGTCAATTAATTGCTGTATGCCCGGTTGCGCCCAATCGGGCATTTCTTCTACGGTTCTGTAAACCATTTCCATCACCTCCATTTTTTTTAGGGCTGAAATTATTTCTTCAAAGGGGAAATTCACGCCGGGGCAGTTGGGGCGGTGGCGCGGGGTTACGTCAACGTGGCCTATTATGTTTTTCCGTGAAATTGGTATTTCTGTGCCGTAAATCCGCTGTACTTCCTTGCGGATGTGGTCGTGTAGCCAGATTGCGGCGTTTGACTGTTCGGGCGTTAGTCCGCCTTGCTTTTCGCTGTGTCGTCCTTCATAGCCGATTGAAATTGTATACTGATTGGCGTTTTCGCGACGACGGCGGATTTCCGCAATGCGGGATGTGGTATGGCAACGGTTGCCGCCGTCGGTGGTTGTGCCGTTGCCCCACGCCGTGTCTTCGATTCGGACGTGTTGCGTGATTTCACCGCGTCGGGATATCGTGAATGTGTACGAAACGCGGGAAGCGACAGGGACACGCGCATGGTATTGCGCAATCGTTTCCGCCGGGCGCGGCGAAATCCAATCATGTGTGCCGGGAAACGCACCTTCCGTTATGTGGTTCACAATCATGTCGGGTATTCGTCCATTCCGCAATACCGTGCGGTTAGGGCTTGGTCTTTGTGCTATTGTCATTTTCCGTTGTCCCCTTTCATTTTTAGAATATCAATTGCTTTTTCCAGTGGGGCGGGAATTGGTACGCCCATCAGCCCCGCGTTTTCGATTATGCTTACGGTTTCGTTGGCTATGAATGCGAAAATTACAGTTTGCCGTGCCATTTCCAATCCCATCAAATGGTCAAGATGATGTCCCATAATCACAAATATCAACATCATGCATTTTGTTGCAATACCCTTTAATCCGGCTCGGCTACTTATTGCGCCGCATTCACTTTTTTGCGATTTTTTGAAAACGCCCGCTACAATCAAGCCCGATATATAATCCAGCACCATAAATAAAATCATGGTTTGCAGGGCGAAGTCCCATCCGCCAAATATTGCCGCAAGCCAACCGCCCATCGCGCCGACGGGCAATAAAAACATTCGTTCTCGCATAAACTACGCCCCCTCACTGTTAAGTCCATGCGCCGCAAGTGCTTTTGCAACGCCATCCGCAACACGCTGGTTTATTATTGCGTCAAAGGCTTCTTGCGCTTCTTTTTCCCGTGCTGCCTGTTCCGCATCGGCTTTAATTCGCCAATCTGTAATGAATTTTTCAAACGGCTTGCGTTCGGCTTTTTCGCGTTTTTCGCTTGCTTCAATCATGCCGTCAAGTTTCGCATTGATTTTTGTATAGTTGTCTGTTTCGTAGATTCCGTTTGCAATTTTCACAAATGCCGCTTGTTCTTTGGCTCTTTCGGCGTGTATGGCTTCAAGTTGGAGGTGTGCGTCCAGCGTTCCTGTTAAATGGAATTTGTTTTCCGCACGGATAGTGCGTTTTATGTGAATCATGTGCAGTTGGCGGTCTTTTTCGCGCAAAAGTTGTCGCTCGTTGTTTTCGGCTTCCAGCTTGGCAATACGCTTTTCTTCAGCTTTTTTGCGTTCGGCGGCTTGTTTTTTCATTGCTTTTGCGTGGGCTTTTTGTGCCGCGATTGCTTTTTTGTGATTTTCTTCGCGCTCTGCTTTTTCTTTCGCTTTGCGTTTTTTCTCTTCTTTGGCGGCGGCTTCAATTTCTTTTGCCAGTTCCATAGCGTCTTCTTTGGAGAAAAGCCCTTCGCAGTAATTGCGCATGAAGTCGGTTATTGGCGTAGCGGTTTGCGGGGGGGATGTTCCGCGCCCGGCACTTATGGTTTCTGTAGCGTTTAGTGCAACCGCCCCTGATGGTGACATCATGTTGTCAAGTTTTTCAGCCAATGCCATTAAATCATCGGTAGTTAAAACGAGCCTTAAAAGTGAACCTTCCGAACCCGGGCGGTCGCCCGCTTGACTTTGCCCGATAAATAATTTGCCGTCACGGGCAAAAAACCCCGTGCCTTTTACATTAAACTGTGTACCCGCCAAGAAGTGAACAAGCGTGTTTGCGTCCCATGATTCAAACATGAGGTCAACACCAAAGCCGCTGTTTCTGTTGGTGCTTCTATGTGTTAGTGTGCCATCCGCACCAAAGGTTTCCGAATTGCCGCCAAACTGCACATCTGCCGTATTGTATGTTAGAAAACGGGACGTATTAAGCACACCCAAGCGGGCGCGGGTTGTATCCCATAAAACCAATGCCGCATTTTTCGCTTCCTCGGGATAATTGGGGTCGTTCATGAAATCATCAATCGCACCCGCCATGACAAACGCAATATTGTCATAAAGCGCGGAAAACGCGCCGTCTTCCGCAGGTTGCGCACTTCTGCGCCGTCTGAAACCTGTTGCTGGGCCGCCCTCCCACAATGGCGTATCATCGAAGGGCGTGTTACGGTTTGGGTCATGCCCTCTTTGGTGGTGGGTGCTGTGTTCCGACATAAATCGTTGAGCAAAGTTATGCATTTGGTCGCTGGTAAATCCGGACATGAAAGCTCTTGCAAAATCGAACATTTGATGTGCGGCACTGCCGTGCATTTCTTTGTGTGAATTACCGGACATAACATCTCTTGCCCAGTTATACATGAATTTACCTGCATGACCGGAAAGATGCAGTTGCGCCCATTGATTCAATTGGAAATTAGCATCATCCGTTAATAAACTCACCGCGTTTTGGTGTATTCCGGAAAAGGAATTGCCTGTTGCAAATGTTCGCGCAAACTGGGTACGCATATCCGTTGCGAAGTCTGTTATTGTACTGCGTCCGTGCCCCGATGCTTGAATACCGCCGCTTTCGCCAAGTTTGAGAAATGCGGTTTGCCCTGTGCGGCTGTTGTGAACCTCTTGTACCATGCGCCCGCCGTTATCGGATTGGCTTCCATCGTTACCGTTTCCCGCGCAATTATATCGAAGGCGTAGCATATTGCGGTCGGGGTTCGGGTTGTGTCCCCATGTTTCCCCCCAGTGTGTTTCGTCTACACGCTCTACGGTTGGCGCGTAAGGAATATCACCCCGCACTTGCCCCGTCGGTGAAATACCGCCCGGTTCAAAATATGCGAAAGTGTTTCGCGCATGGGGAGTTCGCATTATGGTGCTAATCTCAACCGCCCCGGGTTGACCGCCAAATGTATCGGGTGCAGTGAGAATATTGTGGTGTCCAAGGATTTGAATTTTGTCCTGTTTTTCATCTACAAGCGTTTTGATGGCTAAGGTTATAGGAATTACATCCCACGTAAGGTCTGCCCTTGCCACAAGCCAGTCCCCGGGTTCAAAGCTTAGGCCAAAGCGTTCACCTGCGGCACCGGCTATCCAATACATTCCCCCTTGCGTCGGCGCATCTGGCAGTTCGGGCGTATTCGTGGTAGGATTCCAAGAGGATTGAAATGCTACACCCGCGGCAATGGAAGCTATTTGATTTTGCAAGGATTCACGTAATAGAAATGCACCGCCGGATGTGAATAATGCATTTGAACCATCGTGAGGGTTATTGTTTGCTTGTGCATCGAGTATCGCCCACACATTTTCACGGTTCACGCCCTCCACATTATGGCTGTATTTGACGACAACAGCTCTGCCGAAAGGCAGTAATTGGTCTGGAGGACTAAAGCTCTCCATTGGAGCAAACTGATGCCCTCTCCATCTGCCAAGAGTTATAAACCCCACACGCTCAAGCGGGCTACCGTTTACGGAAAGGGTTGGAGTTAGAGTACTTGAAGCATTAAAACGCAAGGCAAAAGTAAACCCTTCGGGTATTGGGGAGGGTATGGATGTATCATTAATTACGAACCCTCCGGGGACACCCGTAATGGCGGCAGCTGTAACCACCAGAAATGTTCCCGGTTCCCCGGTTGCTCCGGGTATCCCGGGTGCGCCTTGTACCCCGCGAATATTCCCGCTTACCGTGAAAGACGTACTTGCGATAGCTTCACCTGTGCGCGTTAAAATTTCGCCCAGAGGTCTTGTTGTTCCGGCAACCGTGTGGCCGGGATGCGTAGCCTGAAATGTAACGAGGATACTGTCATTGACTCGCACTCCCATGTCATGCAGTTGTTGTGCCGTGCGGGGGCCGGCTACAACATGAATCCCAAACCCTGCATCTCCCCGCCATGGGTCTGCGTTTGCCCACCGGTTATTTAGCCTGTCCCAGTAAAAATATCTGGCATTCGTACCAATACCAACAAAGAATCCACCATCCAAACTGCTGCCATCGGGAAATGCAGAAATAAGTTGCGCCTCTGTTTGGAAGCTTCCAAGTACCTTCAACCGAGGGAACTCTTCATAAAGCCGCAGTGTGGATTCAAGCAAGGCAATTGCCCGCTTTAGCGCGTCAAATTCCGTGGCAGATTCTATTGTTTCAAGTATGTTGTCGCGTCCAACAAGGAAGGTGAAATTTAGCGTCGTTATTCTTGCGTCGGTGCTGTCGTACAGCGCAAGCGAACCCGTTGCCACACCTACAACTGCGTTTGCTTGTTGCGATAAAACCACGGTATACCCACCGCCAGCCCGCCGCTCAAGAGTTTGCACCACGGAATTAGTGTCAGGCTTTAGTACAACAAGCACAGCGGAGGAAACATCATCGTAATTTATTTCGCTAACATCGTCATAAATGCGGAAATTAAAAACGATACTTCGCGTGTCGCCTTGATTTACTAAAATATCTGTGCGTTGGCTTCCTTGATGCTTTGTGTTTAGTGCGATGTCAAATTGTTTAGTCATGCTCATCTTGTCCACGTCCCCATTATTATGTTATTTAAAAGCAAAATCCTGTCACCCTCGCGCAGGTCACGGTTTTGTATTTGCATAAATTTTTTGCGGCTCGCAGTCCGCTCTTCGTCAAACAATAAGCGCGGTACTCCGTCGGAATCAAATCCGGTTATGCGTGGATATTCCGGCATAGTAGTTCGTTCAAGCGCGGAAACCCTATCTTGAAGCTCTGAAATTTCGGCAAAAAATTCATCTATTGAAGGTATCACAGCCGCACCACCATTCTTGCAATATGTTTCATCGTGCCATCGTATTGCAACGGCATTTCCCAGTTTACTTCGTGAAACCGCTGCGGGACGTTGAATAATTCAGGAAAAACGCAAAGCAAAGTTTCTGCATTGCCGTGTGTCGGCATTAATGCCGTGCCAAAGGTGAGGCGTGAATACGCGCTGGTAGATTCAACCGCAATGCGTTCAACAAATGCATCCAGCGCGGCTTGGCTTTCAATTTCATATATTTCTTCAAAATTGACAATGCGTCGCCCGCGATTAACAATAGATATCGGGCTGTCAATGGCGTTATTTTCAATGGTCGAATATAATGCTCTGTCGCCTTCCAAATTTTGTGCAACCCGTATAAATACATTGGGGCGCGTGGCGATATCAAGTCTTTCTACCATCTCCGGCGCAATAACAGAATCCTTACCCGTTTCGTAAATGTGTGTAATTTCGCGCCGTGCAGGTGTGATATATGGCTCTGCCCTCATAAAACCATTTTCATCCACCCATAGCGATGTGTAATTGCATTCACGCAAGAGTTCGTTGCATACTTGTCGTGTTTTCATGCCTATCGGATATTCACGATCGAAAGGGAGCGACCGCGGCTCATCAGTCGGCACGATGTTAATTTTTACAATGCCCGCTTGATTCAATGCCCGTTCAACTGCGGCTACGTAACTTGTGCCTTTGGGGATGAAAAACCGCCGCATTAGCTTGTCCTGTTCAACTATGATTGTCTTGTCATATGCGCCAATGTCGCGGGTACATATTTTTCCTGTAGCCGTTTTTGCGGGAGATTCAATCAAAAATATTCCCAACGGAAAGTCAATTGTCCCGCCGTCCGACATATGAAGCACAAACCACGGCTGTATTTGGTCTGTAAGATAATTGATGTTTTTTTGCTGGTATTCGTTCAACCCAAAAGATGCCGACCGTTTTATTGCGCGAAACTCGCCATATGAAATTTTGGCGCGGGTGATGCCGTCCAGCTCACCTATTTTGATATCGTGACGGTTTAAGAGGTCGTAACGAAAAGATATTTTTCGTGTGCCGTCTGTTAGTCGCAAGGTGTTTTCTATGGCTTGCGGCGTGTATGTCACGGGATTTCCAATGCTGTTGCGTTGGATGGAAGGTACATTCATTCAATTTCAACCTCCCTTGGGTAATCCGTTTCTGTAAAAACAAACGAAACGTGACTGCGTGCAGAAAAACCGTCGCCGCTATCCCTAATGCCCCCTGTGATAGTGCCGTAAATCACGCCCTTGCGCCAATCCCTGAGAATAAGCGTTTTATTGCTTTGGTCAAATTTTTTAAGTTTGGCAAGGTCGGAGAGAGATACATAAAATTCAAAGGTTTCCGCGCGGCTTATGTGTGTGCCAACTTGCAAAACAGGCCTTTCGCGCCCGGTGAAATGCGTCAAAGTTTTTGCATTCTCGGAGTGACCGTCCTTGGTGGGACTTCTTCCAAGTTGTAACTTAAACGAAACAATATCTTTGGGGGTGTCTGCCGTAGCTATGGTTGTCTCCATAAATTCCGACCTTGCCGTTTTTACATTACTGTCGGCAAATCCATAATCGGCATTGACCACACGCACGAAATATTTGTACCGTTGCCCCGGACGGGCTGTCCAATCCTCAAAGCATTTTGCATCAACAACACGGGCAATGCGTAAAAATTCACCTTTCGCCGTAAAATCATCGTTGACCAACTCTGCGCGGTAGATGTACACCGTGCGCTCGCTACCGTCAAACCACAAAGTAGTGCCGTATTTCAAATTATTTGCGGTTGTAAGTGTTAATGCTTGCGGGCAGTCTGCGCCCACGAAAAACAAAAATTTTTGTGACCATTCGGAAGGAATATCATATTCATTAAATATCCGTATTCTTGCGCGGTACAGTGAGTTTGCAAAAAGTCGCTCTACACGGTGGATAAATGCGCCCGTGAAAACCCGCTTTCCTGTTGAATATTGCAACTCATCGGGGAGTGATTCAGCTGGCGGCCGATGTTGCGGGAAAGTTTCATATATTTCTATCTCCCATGCCAGCGCGTTTTGTGCAGAAAATGTTATCTGCGGTCTGCCGCTGTTGGCTACTGTAACAATCGTGGGCGTTTGAGGTGTTCCGATAATGAAAGCCACTGCGATGCCGCTCCATCGCCCCATGTCGCCCAACTCACCCCATGCCCGAACTTGCCATTCAAGTCTTTTTTGCATGGTTTCGGCGCGGGTTGTGGTATTTGTTGCGGCGGGAATACCGTCCTGCGAATTAATTTGAATATATACCCAGTCACTTTCAGCCCAGTCTTCATCTGTGTATTCAACGTCGCCAATGCGGTACCGCACATCAAAACGGGAGGGGAAAGTGTCATATGGTGAATTATAAGACCATTGCAAAAATACGCCGCCCGTTGCCGGAACGGCAACCCCTCTTGGGTCTGGGTGTGTTAGCACCGATGCGTGGGGCGGTGTTGCCATCAAATCAATCCTTTCCGGTTCGCTCCAATCGCCGTCGCCGTTTATTTCCGCGACGGTGCAAACTTGAAAATATGCTGTCGGAATAGCGGTACTAAGCGTAAATGCGGGAATGTCAATAATATTTCCGGTTCCGCCGTGGAAATAAAAAGGTGTGCGCTCGTCGTGCCAAATGCGTAGAATGCTGTCGGTTTGTGCATCGTTATGCGCATCAGGGTTTTTCGTGTGGGTAAATGACACGCGAATTATGCCGCGTGGATTTGGAAATTGCGTTAGAACTTCAATATTTTCAGGTGCTAACGGTGGGGTGATTGCAAGTGGAATTTGCACCGGCTCGCTCCATGGTCCATCGCCACCCAGATTACTGCTTGTTTTTGCGCGGAAATATAGCGGCACTAAATCCGTAAATGTGTTTGGTGGGATTATAGCGCGGTTTTCGGCGTAACCTCTAAATTGCATCCCGTTTCCTTCGCCGGGGTCATCGCCTTGCCAGCCCTCCGCCAATGAATCCACTTGGCCATCATTCGGAAACCAGCGTTCGTTAGCAACGTGCCGCCATGTTAATTCCATTGGCAAGCGCGGGTTGCGTGTTTCTGTCGGCGCAAGGTTTGTAGGTGCTTGTGGCGCGAAGGATGAAAGTGCAAAAGTCGCTACCGCGCTCCATGTCCCTGCCCCATTACGCAATGTTTCTACTGCAACGCGCCATTGCACCGTCGTGTTGGTTGTGAACGTGTCAAATTGTAAATCTAAGCGGTTAGATGTACCTGCGCGTATTGGCGTAATATCGTCCCATGCGGGGCTGTTGCCCTGCCTGTACCTCACAAGAGAATCTGTTTGAGTGTCCATATCGGCGGGGTTCGATGTATGCCGCCAAGACAAATTAATCACCGTTCGGCGGTTTTGTGTTGCACCGTTGGGCGTTAGGTTTGTAGGCGCAAGCGGCGGGTCTAGGGCAAGGTTGAAAGTTTGCACTGCCGAATACTCACCCCATCCGCCGCGCAAGCCATGTGTACGTGCGCGAAATCTAACCGGGTGATTCGGTTCGCCCTGCACAATTTCAAATGTATCTGCCATCAAGGTTAGGCGGTTGCCAAATTCCCCCGGTATCGCTTGCAAACCGTTGGGGGGCGTATTTGAACCGGAACGCCACACCTGCACCTCTGAATCATCTTGCGAATCGGCAAAGCCCTCACCAGCGGGTACGTGTTCCCATCGCAACTGAATTTGCCGCGTCGGATTTTGCCTAGTTGACGGTTGCAAATTAATTGCGGGTTGCGGCGGGTTAATCGTTACCAGCGGAAAACTTACATTAGCGGATTGCGGCCCCCACCCTGCACCGTTCCCGCCATATGTTCTGACATTGAAATTAACAGACGCTTCCGTGATAAATGTTTCGGCGGG
>WQSG01000076.1 GCA_009788055.1 Defluviitaleaceae bacterium
GGGGGTTGGGGGGAGAGGGAACTTTTCAAAGTTCCCTCTCCCCCCAAGGTCTTAATTTTTTAAAGGAGAAAAATATGGATTGCTTATTTTGCAAGATTATCGCGGGGGAAATTCCGTCGTACAAGGTGTACGAGGACGAGAATTTTTTGGCGATACTGGATAGATTTCCCGCCGTGGAGGGAACGGTGCTGGTTCTCACAAAGCGTCACGCGGCAGATATGTTTGACATGGACGAAGCGGAAGCAAGCGGCGTAATGCTTGTGGCAAAGCGCATTGCGGAAAAAATCAAAGAGACACTGAAACCCGACGGGCTTAATATTTTGCAGAACAACGGCAAAAGCGCGGGGCAAGAGATTTTCCATTACCATATGCATATTATTCCGCGGTATGACGGGGACGCGGTGCGTTTCAGCAAACCGCCCACAGACCCACCGCTTGAGAAGCTTGCGGAAACAGCGCAACGACTGAAACTGTAAATGCGCTTTAAAAACGAATTACTTGCGGAGTTTTTAGGCTCTATGTTTTTGGTCATGGCGGCGGTTTCGCCCATGATTCTTTTTGCGAACGTGCTGGAAAGCGGCTATGGTATCGCGCTTATTGCAAATGCCTTGGCCGTTGCTTTTGTGCTTTGCGCTTTGATAGAGATTTTCGGGCCTGTTTCGGGGGCGCATTTTAATCCGCTTGTTACCATGATGATGGTGTTTGAGAAAAAAATCCGAATTGCGAAAGCGGCGGCGTTTGTGCTGTGCCAGTTTGCGGGCGGAATTGCGGGTACAGCGGCAAGCCGCATTATGTTTTTCCACGAAGCGGGGGCGGTGCTTGCCATTTCCCAAAACGTGCGCAACGAATATGTATTTTTTGGCGAAGTCTTCGGCACGTTTATTCTTGTGCTGGCGGTTTTGATGCTGGCGAAAGCGGGTTCAACCAAAACGCCTATCGTGATTGGTTTTTTGGTTGGTGGGCAGGCAATGGCGACTTCTTCAACTATGTTCGCAAATCCGCAAGTCACCGTGGCGCGTATGCTTACAACCACCCCTGCGGGAATTCGCCCCGCAGACGGCGCGGTTTTCATCATTGTGCAATTTTCAGGGGCTTTGCTGGCATATGCTATGTATAGGATTTTAAAAGAGAAGAGGAAATAATATGGATGAAATGTATGGAGTAAAGCGCAGTGTTCCGCTGGCGTTGCTGTTCTCGTTTATAACCTGCGGAATTTACGCATGGTACTGGCTGTATATGATGCTGAGTGCTTACTACAGGTTAGGCAACAGAGACAACAACGCAGGCATGGACATTGTTCTTAGTTTTGTTACCTGCGGGCTGTATTACTACTATCTGTCGTACAAAATGGGCAAGCTGGAGTCCGATGTGTACCAATTACGCGGCTTGCGCCCCAAAGATGATTCTGTTTTGTACCTGATTATGGCACTTTTCGGCCTGTGGTTTGTAAACTACGCCGTTATGCAGTCCAATCTTAACAGCTTTTCCGACGACTTCCCGCCACAAGATGGTGCGCCAATGAATCGTCAATTTCAGTAGTGTTACAGCAAAGCCCCCTCTTTATATGATTCAATTAAATATTCCTTGTTTGCCCAATATAGATTGTTGCCGTAGTCAGATATGAGCGGTGGCAAAAAAGATGAGAATACATTTATGATTCCGTTGGTATAATCATCAGGATGGGTGTTTTTTACAATACGGGAATACACGCCGGCAATGGGTCTTACAGACGGTATATCCTTCTCGTTCGGCAACGAACCATATAAAGGGGGCTCGGGCAACCCGATTTCCTCTGCCAACTCACCAACAATTTTATCCGGATTTTCACAATGAAACACATCCGCCAATTCCATGTAGTGCCGAATACGCGCTTCGCCCAACAACGAAACCAACTCACTATGGGGCTTTTTTGTAGTGCGGTGCATTCGTTCAATCAGCCAACAAACATAGTACATATCGTTATATTTAACCATTTCGCCGCACCTCATCGTGTGAAACAAATTTTATCGTTTGCAATGCCCGTTCGGTATGGAAACTGATTTGATGCGTGGGATGTCGGAATTTTGCAATACCCCAAAATTCCTCACGCGTTATGTTACCGTCAAGATAATCGTCGATAAAATCCCAAATTTGGTCATCAGCCATTGGTCCTTCTACTATATCAAAGTCGTGGTCAATGCCTTTTCTGCAAGCGGCTACAAAGTCCAACCACTTGTCGTTTTCCTCGTACTGCACACAATTTAAACTTTCGCTAGGGGTATATTCATAACAGGACACAGCACCGTTATTGCCTTTTCGGTAGCACCATTTTATCGCCTGTTCTTTCAGACCCGTGCAGTAAAATCCATATCCGAAATCTTTTGTATATCTTGTTTTGCGAATTTCGGGGCATGGAACGGCTTGCACCCCGCCGTGGTAAATCAATCTCATACTGCGCCCTCCTGTGTTAGATTCGATTTCTCGCCCTCGGTTAGGTGTCGCCATTTGCCCTGTGGGAGGTCGCCGAGTTTTACATCTCCGATTGATACGCGCTTGAGGGATTTAACGGGGTGGCCGATTGCGTCACACATTCTGCGTACTTGGCGGTTGCGTCCTTCGTGGATAGTTATGCGAACTTTGGTTGTGGGAATTTTGGTGCGTAAGATTTCAATTTCGGCGGGCGCGGTTTTGCGGCTGTTTTTTTTGTTGCTTTGAGAATCTTTTTCAGTTAATTTTATGCCTTCGCGAAACTTTTTTAACTCCGCTTCCGTTGGCTCGCCTTTGATTTCGGCAATGTAGGTTTTGCGTATTTCGCTTTTGGGGTGGGTTAGGGCATTTGCCCAATCGCCGTCATTGGTGAGAAAAATAAGCCCGCTTGTTTCGTAGTCCAGCCGCCCTACGGGGAAAAGGCGTCTGTCGGCGGGGAGATAGTCCATCACGGTTGGGCGGTCAAATTGGTCTGCAACGGTTGTCACCACGCCCTCGGGCTTGTGCAACATGATATACGTTTTTTTTCGCGGCGCACGCCCTACGGGTACGCCGTCTACTTCAATTTTGTCTTTCGTTTTGGCCTTCGCGCCAAGTTCTGTTATAACAATGCCGTTTACCGTTACGCGCCCTTCGGCAATAAGTTCTTCCGATTTGCGCCGCGACGCAACGCCCGCATTTGCTAAAATTTTCTGTAATCTAATTTCCATATTGATTCACTCGCTTTTTTTGGATATCCTTATAATGGAGGTGTTCTCATGACACTTGAAATAATTAAAAACCGCAGAAGCATTCGCAAATACAAACCAACGCCCGTTTCGGACGAGCAGGTTAAGGCGTTGCTGGAAGCGGCAATGCTTGCGCCGTCGGCGTGTAACACGCGCCCGTGGCGTTTTGTAGTGATTACCAACCGCGAAAAACTTGACGGCTTGGCAGAACTTCACCCGTATGCAAAAATGCTTAAAACCGCCGCGCTGTGCATTGCGGTAATCGCTTTGCCGAAGACGCAAGAGCGCGACGACGATCTTCCGCAAGGCTTTTGGCCGCAGGATTGCGGCGCGGCAACGCAAAACATTTTACTGCAAGCCGAAGCCATGGGTTTGGGTTCGTGCTGGTGCGGCCTGTACCCCAAAGACAAAACGCAAAGTGCCGTAGGCAATGCCCTGTCCGTCCCCGCCGACGAAGTCCCTTTCTGCCTGATTGCCATAGGCGAAAAAGACGAAGACCCAAAACAACGCGGATTCTATGATGAAGAAAGGGTTGCGTGGGTGCGCTGAATCGCGAAGATATTTCCACATTTAAGTTCCTGATGAGCTTTGTATGTGGGATTTTCTGAAAAGTAAATTTTGTCGTTGGTGCTGTCCACGGCGTAGTTGAAATGCTCCAATATATTTAGGCTTAAAATATTGTCGGTAGTATTCGCATAGGGGATTGCAACCTTTACGCCGTCAAGACGCCTGTTGCCAAGGAGCATGGAAATTTCCACCAAATCCCCGTTTATACCAAAGCCTGCAAAACCCATAAGCGGTATATTCTTTTTCAGCGGCGGCAATTTGTCGAAGCCGAAAATTTTTGCGGTTTCCGTTGTAATCACGGTCAGGAACGCGCCTGTGTCAAGGATAAAATCAACTTTATCATTTGCGTAACTGTTTCCGCTAAAGAAAACCGGTACCATCAAGTGACGATGCCCGTCTTCCATATATTCCAACGTCATAGAGGAGTCAAACGTCAAAACCTCAGACATATGCACTCTCCGCAAGACGCAAGGAAGATATAAACCCGGGGCCGTGACGCAGAGAAATACCCACGCGTTCAACGTATTCATCTGTTTTGTATTTTTCATAAATTCCGTCATCTACACCATCGTATGGCACAGAGCCGATTACTACGGGGATACCCTCAATAAGACCGCGTGCTTCCGTAAATTTTGCCTTTACAATGTATACCCAATACCCGTCATACAAACTTTTTATTTCCTCTTTTGAAATGGCTTCCGTATGGGAAAGAAGCTTGTAGGTTTTTTTTGGTTCGTCCATTTTTGCACATCCTTTCAACTGATATTTGCGGGTTGTTACTCCATCATATCAACCCTTGTTTGATGCCGCCCGCCTTCAAATTTTGCGGTTAAAAATGCATCTACAATTGCTTTTGCAAGTTCGGTGCCGACGACACGCGCACCGATACATAGTATTTGCGCATTATTGTGTTCGCGGGAAAGGCGGGCGGTGTAAGGCTCGGAGCATACCACGGCGCGTATTCCGCTAACTTTGTTTGCGGCAATGCACATACCCGCGCCTGTTCCGCACAGGAGGATGGCAAGGTCGTGTTCGCCCGCAAGAATGGCTTTTGCGGCGGATTGGGCGTACTTGGGGTAGTCTACCGCTTCGCCCTGCGAGCCGATATCCGTTACTTCTGCCGAAAATTTTTCGGCTATATGAGCCGCAAGTATTTTTTTCAGGTCGGTTGCGGCGTGGTCGTTGCTTATGGCTATTCTCAAAAAATTCACTCCTTTTAATTTCAAATTATATCTTTTTTTGCGCGTTCGTGATAGACTTTTCTTGGACTTTTTCTTAGAAAAATGATAGCGCACGAAGGAAGGTATATAGATGAGCATTTCCGTCCCAAAGATTCACCCGAGCATTTTGTGTGCAGACCACGGGGACTTGCGCCGCGACATAATACGCCTTACGGAAGCGGGCGCGGACTATATGCACATGGACGTAATGGACGGCGACTTTGTGCCGAATTTTGGGCTTGGGACAGAAATTTTTAATTGCGTGCGGAAGTATTCTAACGTGCCGCTGGACGTCCACTTAATGGTGCGCGAACCGCTTTGGCATATCAAATTATTTCGAGAACTTGGTGCGGAAATTATCACCGTCCACCCCGAGGCTTCGCCCCAGATTGTGGAGACGCTTGCGCTAATCCGCGAAGTAGGCGCGAAAACAGGCATTGCCCTAAACCCCGAAACCCCTGTTGATACTGTGGAAAAACTCCTTCCCATGTGCGACCACGTTCTTGCAATGACGGTGAACCCCGGCTTTTACGGGCAGGACTTTTTAGAATTTACCATTCCCAAATTGCAAAGGCTTGGCGAACTTTCCAAACAATACGGATTCTCCCTTTGCGTTGACGGCAACATAAATGCCGAGCGCGTTAAACAACTGCACCCCCTTGGTGTTACCAATTTTGTAATCGGTTCTGCCCTCTTCCGCGAAAACCCCGCGGATATGATTAAACAAATTAAAAGTGAGGTGTAATCATGTACGAAATTCTAAAAGACCAAAAGCGCATGACATCAAAGGAGATTAACAAGACGTTTAAGGGGAAATGGGTTTATATGATTAAACCCGAAGACTGCCCCGAACGCTTCTATACCGCAATCCCCGTTGTAATTGCAGATATTCCCTTTGAGGGCGTTGAAACGGGCTTGTACGACAAAATTTACGATGAATATGACGGCGATGTGATGTCTATTGCATACTTGATGAACAAATACCATGTGTTCGGGTTTAGCGAAGGGGTGCTTGATGAAGGAGTTTAGCATCACATACACACACAGGGAGTCTGTCGAAATCGAAGGAAGCCAAATACACGTTCGCCTAATAACAATTGACAACAGTCGGATTCCTGCAAAGTCTCTCCGCTTAGTGCTGGATACGGGGGCGTTTATTTCCATAATCAACAAAGACATTGCAGACCTGAACGGCTACAAAATTTTCGCAGAAAAGGCTTGCGTTATCGCAGGGTTTAGCGAAAAAGGTCTTATATGCGATTTGCGGAAAATCCCTTCGGCAATCTTCTGCAACCACAGAATTGAAGATGTAATAATCGCCACGCCCCACGACAGAATCCCCGTGACAGAAGTTCTGGGTACAAACATCCTTGAAAATTTCCACCTTGGCATAGACTTTGCAGACGAAAAAATATTCACGCGCAAACGCGGGAAATTCACCAGCGAAAAACCGAAATACCAAAGCGGCAACGTAACTATCTTCAACGAAAACGACTTCCCATGGAGGCGGAAATGACACACTTTAACAAACCATTTATCTTTGGCTGCCTGATTATCGCGGCGGGGATGGTATTCGCAAGCGTGAACATACAAACAGGGCTTACCAACATCCAAAACGGGCTAAATACAGTAACACATTCCATTGCGCACATATTGCCCTCCAACCTACACCACGCACTGCACAACCACACGCAAAACGAACCCGCCGATTTCATGTCGGATTGGGAAGCGGCGCAGTTCCTGTCCTTCCCGTTTGACGACTTCACCGCCCTTGCAAATTCGGGCGAACTTAGCGGAACATACACCACATTCCAAACCGAACGCCGCATTTGGACACGCGCTCAAGAATTTCACGACCTACGCTCAGGACGGATAACGGAATACAACGTAAGCGCAGGCATAGAAGCCGGCATAGCAATCCAAGCCGTGCCATGGCTCTCAATAGCCGACACCCTTGACCCTGCACATCCCGTCCCCGCCCACGGCGGCAGAACCGTCCAGCTAATACCCCCCAACGCAACATACGAACTTGTCACCCACGACCACAGGGTATTCAGCCGTGAAAAGCTGACCGCGTGGCTTAACAATAGAATCACCGCAACAAATTAGCCACGCACAATCCTTCCCCTTTCCCCAATAAAAATTAAAGTTTTTTTGGAGAGGGGGTTTGGGGGAGAACCTTTTTGTTCACAAAAAG
>WQSG01000077.1 GCA_009788055.1 Defluviitaleaceae bacterium
GTTTGGGGGAGAACCTTTTTGTCCACAAAAAGGTTCTCCCCCAAGGTCTTAAATGAAAACCTCATTCACGCAAGCCATTAAAAATGAAATAAGCGAAAAAAAACGCATGGACAAAAATCGTGCGTTTGTGCGGGATTGTTTTATCGGCGGCGGGGNGATATCCAACCCCAACAGGACGTATCACTTGGAGTTTTCGCTGGACGAAACAAATGCGGATAAGCTGGTGCGGATTCTTGAAATATTTGAACTTCGCCCAAAAAAGATTGCCCGAGGGGGGCATTTTGTTGTATATTTAAAAGAGGCAGACGAAATTGCAGATGTGCTGAAAATTATAAGGGCAAACAAGTCGTTGCTCGCGCTGGAAGAAATGCGTGTTGAAAAAGCGATTGCAAACAATGTGAACCGCAAGGTAAATTTTGAAACGGCAAATTTGACAAAAACCGTGGACGCGGCACAAAGCCAAATTGAAGCCATAAAATTTATTGCGCAAACGTCGGGGCTTTCGGTGCTGTCTGCGCCGCTGGAAAAGGTTGCCCGTCTGCGGCTTAAAAACGAAAACCTAAGTTTGGCGGAAATTGGTGAATTACTTGACCCGCCCATAAGCAAATCAGGCGTGAACCACAGGTTGCGTAAAATAAACAAAATTGCAGAAAATATAAGAGGAGAAAGAGAGCGAAAACCATGATTGAATGCGCACTTAAAGTAGACAGGGCATTTGAAATGGCGGGGGCGGCGCAGATTGTGCAAACCGCAAGCCGTTTTAAAAGCCATGTGTCGCTTGTTTCGGAAGAAAAAACCGCAAACGCAAAAAGCATAATGGGGATTTTTTCGTTGGAACTTCACGGCGGTTCGACAGTGAAAATTGTTGCGGACGGCGAAGACGAGAACCAAGTTGTTCCCGAACTTGCAAACATATTATCTTTTTCCAACGATGATTAGGTGAAAAAGTATGGATGATTACACGGTTTACACAAATAACTCCGTTGTTGCGGAGTATTTTGCAGAAAAAGAATTGCCCATAGAGGTGAAATGGGTTGCCGCACCCGCGATGGAAGTTTTGTCTGCGGCAAAAAGTGCCGCCCATCTTGGTGCGGTTATTTTAAGCAACCCTATGTCAGGCGTGCGCACTTCGCAACCGCTTTTCGGGCCGGCAAGTTTTGAAAGACCAAACTCTCGCGCCTCCTCCGCGCCGCCCAAAATCCGTTCAATTAACCCGTATCTTTCCGTTCTTGCAGGGCCTTCTCGCGGCACGGTAGACTTTGTTTCCGTCAAAAACATAGACGAGGCCTTAACCCTATACAAAAAAAATGCGCGGCTGCGCTTTGTGGGTCACAATGACGACACAATAAAAGCGTTCCAGTCGCTTGACCTTGAAACGCTTTTGGCTACAATAACCGCGATTGAAAGTTTGGGACACTAAACTTCTTGCGGTGTTACATACACTGTTTTGTGATAATCGTAAATGACATAACCCGGCTTTGCGCCCGATGGTTTGCGAACGTGCTTGCGGGCAACGTAATCCACAGGTACTTGGGCGGAATTTTTTGCGCGGCTGTTTAGCGCGGCAAGATTGGCGGCTTCTAAAATTGCGGTTTCGGTGGGTTCTTTGCCGCCCGTTACCAAAATAACGTGCGAACCCGCGATGTCCTTAGTGTGAAACCAGATATCGTGAGCGCGGGCGGTTTTTAGCGTTAGTGTATCGTTTTGCGTGTTGTTTTTGCCTACATATATGTCAAACCCGTCCGACGACGTGAATTTTAGCGGCTTGGCGGGTTTTGGGGCTTTTTTGTTTTTTGCGTTAGCGCGTTTTTTTGCGAAACCCATTTCCGCAAGTTCGGCGCGGATTTCGGCTATGTCGGCTTCATCTTGGGCGGTTTCGATTGCGGCGGCAACGCTTTCCAGATATGCCAAGTCCTCTTGGTTTTTTGCAATTTGTTCCTGTAACGCGGCAAAGGTTCGTTTTTGCTTGTTGTACAGCTTGAAAAATTTTTGCGCGTTTTCGGAGGCGGTAAGCGCGGGGTTTAGCGCGATTTCATGGGGCGCGTTTTCTTCGTAAAAATTTTGCGCCGTGAAGCTTGATGCGCCTTGCGGCACCATGTACAAATACGCCGTAAGAAGTTCGCCGTTTAGGCGCAGTTTGTCGCGGTCTTCTATCTCCTTTAGCGTTTTGTCGTACACAAAAGATTTCTTATGGCAACGCTCTTGGTGCGTGGTTATTAGCTTTCGCATATCCGCCGTTTTTTGGCTTATGCGATACGCTTCGTCCCGTTGGAAATAAAAAACCTCCAGCATTTCCGATGGCGACTCGAATTTTTCCGCCTGAAAATGCTCGTAAACAGCGAAGGGCAGAACGGTGAGGTCCATCGCTTTTTTCTGCTCGTTTCGGTAAATTATATTCGTGAAATTATTGGATTCAATTTGCGAAATTACTTCCGCAAACGCTTTGTGAAGCCGCGATTTTTCTTCTTCGGTTATGACGGCGGGGATTTTTTCGGGCGAAAGTTCGGCACGGGCGCAGATTTCCGCCGCAAGAATCGGGCTTATCCCCGTGTGGTTTTGGTAAATCGCCTTTTGTAATGTTTGTTTTGGTTCGTCGTAAAAAATCGCGGCAGAGAATTGCGCCGCGTCTTTTGCCGTTTTAAGCGGGTTGGACTTGCCCTGCGACGGCGGCCGCGAATACGCCGCCCCCGGCAGAATCTGCCGCACCGCACTCACAGAAAACGGTACGTGCTTAATCGCGTCAACCACCCTATCGCCCGAAAGCAACAAAATATTACTGTGCTTGCCCATTATTTCTATCGTAAGGATTTTTTCCGTGCGGTCGCCCATCTCGTCAAGGGCATCTATGCGAAACTCCACTATGCGCTCAAATTCGGGCTGTGTTATCGAAACAATACGCCCGCCGCTTATGTGCTTCCGCAAAACCATACAAAACATGGGCGCGGTTAGCGGCGCGGTTTTGCTTTGCTTCGTAAAACCCACACGCGGCGCGTTCGCATTCGCCGTAAACAAGAGTTTGTAATTCGTACCTTTCGCACGTACGCCAATGAAAATCTCGTCCGGTTCGGGCTGGGCTATTTTGTCTATCCGTCCGCCCTCCAGCACAGAAATCTCATGCACCACCCCCGCAAGGGTTGTTCCGTCAAATGCCATTTTATCCTCTAATCAATCAACCCAAGCAATCGTGTAACCCCAACTACCGCTTCCAGTGCGTGAATGCGGCTTGCGGGGTCTTGCGGGCGGAAGGTATTATCGGGGAAGCCGCCCATTATGCCGTGATTTACGGTTTGTTGTACGGGGGCAAGGTGTTGCGGCGCGAACCGTGCAATATCCGTGAAAGCATCCGTTATCGGGCGCGGTTGAGGTTGGCGGACGGGTTCGCCCCAATTTATAGCCATGCCGATTATTGCGGCAATTTCCTCGCGGGAAATAACTTGGTTTGGCATGAATGCCGCACCGGGGATTTGCTCGCCCAAAAGTCCCGCCTCAAACAGGCGGCTTACGCCATCAAAGAAAACGCTTGGCGGCAACACGTCTACGTGGCCGGAACGGTTTGCGCCTGCGCGGGGCAGTTGCAAAGCGGACGCAAGCAACTGGGCAAATTCGCCGCGAGTGATTGGAGCGTTGGGGTGCAGTTCCGCAACGGGGAACAAAAGCCCCGAATACGCCGCCGTGTAAGACTGCGCAAAACCCCAGTGCATACTGTAAACGTCTTCAAAATGGACGCGGTTGTGAATTATCGTCTGTGCGCCAAGAAATATCGAGCGCGTTGTCACTTCATTTGGGGTGAAGCTTCTGTAAGGCACAAATTCCAGCCAAGAATCTTGGAAAAACGTACCCGCAGGGCGCAAATGAGTTGCGTTATTCATTACAACAAATGTCATATCAATGGGGCTTGTTAGTTCCTGCGCGGTTAAAATTACTTCGCCGTTTGATACACGAATAAGCTCAATACGCAGGTCAACAAGGGGCGCGAGAATATCGCCGTTGGGATGGAATGCGTTAAACATCGCGTTTAGATGCTCGTTGCCGCTTACATCCGTGAGGGTTATGCGAACATCAACCTCGTTGTAGCCAAGGTCGCGGTTAACGATTGCAAACCGCCCGTCGAAAATCAGGCACAGCAAATTTACGGGAACACGAAGCCGCGCCATGGGCGTAACAACGTCAAAACTTCTGCCGGGCATATTCCAGCTTAAATGGTCTAAAACATGGGCGCGGACTGTGACGGTTGCCGCATTGCCTTGAACTACGGGCGCAACACGGGCGCGGTTTAAATCCCAGCGCAAGTCGTTTACGGCAACGGAAGTTCCGCCTGAAAGATGTATGAAATTCTCGTTGGGATGAAGCGGCGTGGTTGGCGGTGCGGCGGCAGGCCCGGGAGTTAATTCCTGCGGGGCGTCGATGTCCAGCGACGTGTCGATAATGTTCATCGTGATTGTGGGGTTCGCGCCGCGATTCATATGAAAAGTCAAGTCCCATCTGCCGATTGGAAGCCGTTGTAAAAATTCTGTTTGGATTGTGAAAGTGCTTTCGCCCGTGCGGATATAGTCTCTGTCTTCGCGCAGAACCGCGCCGCCGAAACTTATTCTTCTAAATTCGTGGTCTCGCGGGTTGATACTTACGTTTCTATCCGTGTGTTGCAAGCTGTATCGGTTAAGGTCAAATGTGATTGTACCCTGCCGCGCAATCGCGCTTTCCGTAACGCCTTCAAAAGACATCCACTCGCGCACCACGGGAATGCGCACAATGGCTTGGCGCACGTTTCTTGGGGCTATGCTTGTGGGTACGTTCAAATCACGCGTACCCGTCATGGATACGTTCGGTGTGCCCGAAATCCGCACCTCTACAAGGGTATCGCTTATGCGCTCCGCTTCCTCCGCAAAAAGCCCGTTCGGCAAGCCGCGCACAAAAAAGTCTTGCGGGAAAATTTCGGGAACAAATCTTCCGCCGCCGTCCAGCGTGAAAGTTACGCGCCCTTCCGCCGCAACACCAGCGTACAGGCTGTAAAGCCCTTCCAGTTCCGCAATAACGGCTTGGCTTGTAAATGTCAAATTAAAATATTGAACAAAATCGGTTCTGTTTTGGCGGCCACGCGGCACGGTTGCCCTAACGCGCACCGTCCCCTGCCCTTCCCCCGTAGTGGAAAGCACAGCACCCGAAACCGTTGCAGAAATAGTACTTCCCCACTCCGGCGTGGAGCTTACCACTTCCCAGTTTATGTTAGAAATCACGGGATACTGTTCTCCCGTTCTGGAGGGAAAAAGCGTCGCGTGTTCGTTAAGATTAAAAGGCGTTTCCATCTGCCCTGTAGTGGTGGACAAATTTATGCTTGTCACCGCGCTGAAATTTGGCGACGGAATTTCCGTCTCGTTTGCAAAAACGCCGACAGGTACGAAAATTGCAAATGCGATAACCACTGCGGCAAAATATGAAAAATAGTTTTTCATGACAATTCCCCCAATAAATATAATTTCTCAAAGACTATTCTACTATATTATTACACAAAATGATATGCGAACATATGTACTTTTTTGTTTCCCGTTTTGCATAATTATCGCGAATTATTGCCCACTGCAAGGGTTTGCTCTTTTTATTTCGCAAATTATATTGACAATTCATGGTATACGTGCTACATTTCACAATGTCACACGTCCCCTTTGGGGCGATGTAATTTTTTTTCCGGTATGAGCCGGGAACGGAGGATTAGCTTCATGAAAACAGGTACAGTAAAATGGTTCAACGCAGAAAAAGGGTATGGGTTTATCTCCATCCAAGGCGAAGATGATGTATTCGTACATTTCTCCGCAATCCAAACAGACGGCTTCAAAACCCTCGAAGAAGGTCAAGAAGTTCAGTTTGAGGTGGTTCAGGGTGCAAAAGGCCCTCAAGCCGCTAATGTGGTTCGTGTTTAGTCTTTGGTTTGGGTATTTGCTGTCCCACGCCAATTAAATAGCGTGACAGTTCCAAGCATTGCTGAATCAGAAAGCCCTTCTTGTAGTGATTACAGGAAGGGCTTTCACTTTTCTCGGAGGTACTACTTATGAGCAAATTTTTTGTAATAGAAGGGCTTGACGGTAGCGGAAAAACCACGCAGGCGCGCCGATTGGCAGAGTGGTTTGCCGCAAACAACAAACCCTGTTTTACCACGCGCCAGCCAAGTGATGACAAGATTGGCGAACTCGCACGAGCCGCAACATACGGCGTGTTCCCCGCAGAAAACGAGACGCTCGCGCTACTTTTTGCGGCAGAGCATTACCAACACTACTGCGGAAAAATCGCGCCCGCCCTAAACCGCGGCGAATATGTAATTTGCGACCGCTACTACTACTCCAACTTCGTATACCAAGGCATAGACGCCCCCACCCTACAACGAATCTTCTCCTACAACCAAGCCGTAATGACCGCAAAAAAGCCCGACGCCGTCCTCTTCATAGACGTCTCGCCCGATGAATGTATGCGCCGCATAAACGAAAGCCGCGCCCAAACAAGCATTTTTGAAGCCCTAGACAAACTAACCCTTCAGCGCGAACGCTTCCTATCCATTTTCAAACACCTGGGCGAAACCGAAAACATCATCACAATCCAAACCGAAAACCTCAACGAAGACTCCGTTTTCGATAAAATTTTAGAGGCTTTACAACTTTAAGACCGTGGGGCGCTGCCCCACACCCCGCAAACTTTTGAAAACTTATGGTCTTTGAGTATAACCAACAACGAGTTAGGGTGTGTCGACAATAAAAACGTGATATAATAGAAAAAAAGCGTAAGGGGGATTTCGCATATGAACGAATCTTGTCACCGACACGATATATCCGACAA
>WQSG01000078.1 GCA_009788055.1 Defluviitaleaceae bacterium
TATAACCGACCGACTGATAAGCAACCTTAGGCGTTTTTGCGTGGACGAGCCGGAGTTGATTGCTATATACACAGGCGCGTTGTCTAATTATATCTCTGCCATGATGAACCCCGACATCGTTGAATTGTACAAAGACGTGTACCCCCTTGCTGACGAATGTATAAAGTTGTGCAAACGGTACGGGCGGTTTTATATGTTGCCAAGGATTTATGACAACATCGGCTGTACCCTGGAAGCGGAAGGCCACCCTGAGGAATGTGTGCCCTATCTTGCCCTTGCCTACTACGGGCATGTAATCGCCGGAGATTTATTTAACCGCGAAAAACTGGTCAAATGGGTGAAGGACAAGCTGGGGCATACCTTCGTTCATTAAACACCCCTGCCATTTTATACCATGTACCTGCGTACACACGCAGGTTCTTTTTTTGGAGTTTACTAACTCGATATGTGTTTCTGTTAGCCCTTGCTGTATATTTGGACGTAACACTTAAAAACTCCAACATGGCTCAAACGCGAATGCAGGAGGGAAAGAGATGAAGGCAAAAATACATATATTGATTGAACATTTCCAATGAACCCCCAAATTAATAAAACAAAAAGGTTTACTTGGGTCAAGGACGGCATAATACAGCTTGTCTTTATGAGCGTTGCGATTGTGTTTACGGTAGTTGTTGCCCATATGTCAATCAGTGAGCAATACACTGATTATTACAGACAGCAGATGGAACTTCGCGCCGAGGCCCTTCAATACAATACTGCTCGGCTATTTGAAAATCGCGGGATAACCGCCGAGGAGGATATGACGGCTCTGCTTGCCATTATTTTCCCGGAGGGAGAAACGATACGATACGAGGCGTTCACAGCATTTAGCCGTGAAATGACATCCCAATTATATGAATCCTTGACCCGTGGCATTTTAATCATGGCAGTAGGTTTCATCTTCTTCACCATCGTGACGAATATAAGGAAAAAACCCGGACCGGAAAATTACGAAGAAGAAATTACGCAACGCAAGCCCGAAACGAAATCGCTGCCTAAATTGGTTATACAAATTTTTTCCCTGCTTGCTTGTGTTGCGGTTGCCTTACCGCTTCTCATGTTTCAGGCAAGCTTTGACGGGCTTTTGCAAACAGCGGCTATACTTTTCGGCGGGTTGCTACTTGGCTTGGCACTGGCACATATTATTCGCTTGCTTTTGTGGATTGTAGCCAAACGCACGGGACGGGCAAAATCGGGCTACTCGTCTCAAACAACGCAGTTTTGTATGTTTTTGATGGTGTTTCTTTCGATGTTCAGTTTCTCCATGCACAATGGTTTCAGTGCGCACCTGGAGGCGGAACGGCTGGAAGAATTGCGGCTTAATTCGGTTTTTGCGTCCCTTGCCGCAGGGGACGAATTTAATTTTGGTGGGTACACCAAGAGTTTTGTGCTTTCTTGGGAGGACATTTCACCGGAAGATAATTTGTTCATTTCCGCGTGGGAACTGCAATCCTCCTTGATGGGCATTGTCGGAGAATATAAATATGGCGTAACCGTTATTTTTGACATGGAGGCCGGGGGCGTAGGCGGACTCTCCGTTGCGCGTCAGCCCTCTGCACTGCTGGCGTACGAGCTTCGCAGTGCAACCATTGATTTTCTGCTTGCTATGTCTGCAACGGTTTTTGCGATTGTGTTCTTATTTATGGAAGTGAACAAACTGCTTGAATGCGTAAACGTACCCAACATGAAGCGCGAACGGGAACTGCGTTACGCCTCCGGCGCGAAAAGCCTGAACTTCCTCGTTACCGTTTGCCAAGCCATTCCTGCGGTTTTCTTCGTGCTTATCGTGTTCGGCATTTACGAATACAACCCCGTGGCCTGGCTTCCCGCCGAGTTCGCGGTTGTTCTGCCGCTTACGATTGTGCTTATTATGATGATGGCCGGCGGCGATATTGCGGGACGGTTTATCCGCATCGCGCCGCGCAGTTTAATGCTTGTTGGCTGTGCGGTTGGCGCGGTAGGGTTTATTGCAATGGGTCTTGCGGATAGCTTGTTTCTATGGTTGCTGTTGCTTGCCGTTGCCTATATGGGCGTTAGCATTGTATACGAGGGCATACAAAATTTCATTTCCGACGTGGCGGACACAAGCTACCCGGAATTTCGCGCTATAAAAGAAGAAACGCTATCCGGCGAATATATGGGAAGTACATCGGGAGCGGTTTTGGGGGCTATTGTGTTTGCACAGTTTGGATTGTTTGCGGCTTTTTTGCTTAGTGCCGCGCTCTTGTTGCTTTTGGCGGTTTTCATTTGCTGTATGTTGCCTTACAGGGAATATGAGAATAAACCCGGCCAACGAAGCGAATTTAGCTTCTTGAAGTTTTTGCTCTCGAAACGGGTTTTTATGTTCTTGGCATTCGTAATGACGCCATTTATCGTAGGCGGGTTCTTTATTAAGCAATTTGCTCCGCTTTACGCAGATTCTATCGGCTTGTCCCCCGGCGCGACATCTTGGACGTTTTTACTTATGACAATCGCGGCGGCGTTTGCCGCTCCGTCTGCGGCTCGCTTGTTGATTGGGCGGCTTCGCAAAATTACCATCTGTATTCTTGCAAATTTGATTTCCGCCGCCGGGCTTCTTGTGTTCTCGCTTTTCCCCGGAATTGTTACCATGTATATCGCTTCGGCCTTACTCGGCATTGCAATCGGCGCAGGAACAAGCATGGTGGAAGGCGGGTTTTCGGAACTGGAAGAATCCCGTCGATATACGGGAAGCGTTTTTGTTTTCAAGTTGTTCGGTGCGTTGTTGGGGCAGTTGGGCGTGTTGATTTTTACATTTTCACACGCGCTTTCGCCCGAGGGCGGCTATGTACTTGTTGTTGCGGTGATTATCGCCGTGCCAACGCTTTTGTATTTTATCTTATCGCGGAACCAGCAAAAATTAGTATAGAGGGGTGTTTCAAATGGAAGAGTTGACCATTCACAAAAATATTGACGAGGATGCTTGGAAAAACGCCGGGAGTAATTTCTTTTACAAGGTTCAATATTTTGAACTTGTAGGGCGTTTGAACACCACAACCGCAAAGGACTTTGAAAAAGAGATGAATCAAGCGTTGCGCGTATCGGAATATATTACGCTAAACCTGTCGAGGGTGACACTTTTAACATCTGTGGGCATACGTATCATTCTTAAAACATACAAACAATGCCATGTGCGCAATGGTAAGTTTTTGCTTGAGGACCCGTCCCAACCTGTGAAAAATGTGCTTGGGCTTTCCGCTCTGGAAAAGATGTTGGGCGAATGGGCGTGCTGAATATAAAGGCAGTCAAAGAAAATACAGGAGTTGTCCTTGATTTCGTAACCGCCGAGCTTGAAAATAATAATTTCCCCGCAGATTTGCATTCGGATATTTTGGTTGCGGCGGAGGAAATTTTTGTGAACATTGCGAGTTATGCCTACGGGCCGGAGCCTGCGGGGGAAGTTATCATTACCTCAAACGTTACCGACGAGGCAACATTTACGTTTGAAGATAGGGGCAAGACCTTTAACCCCCTCGAAAACGTAAACCCCGACTTAAGTTCTCCCTTGGCGGAGCGTAAAATCGGCGGGCTTGGCTTGCACTTTGTCAAAAGCCTTATGGATAAAACGGAATACAGGCGTGACGGCGACAAAAATATTCTGATGTTCGCAAAGGCCGCAAAGTAACAATAGGGGGCAGGATATGCGTCTTAAACAGTCAGTTTGCAATATAATCCGCGACGACGGACACAGAAGCCTTGCCAACCGTATTTTCAGCCACGGCATTACGGCTTTGATTATTTTTAACGTGGCGACGGTTGCCCTTGACCTTTTATATATGATTCCTGAAGGTGCCGAGCTTTTCTTTGAAATTGCGGAAGCGGTGACGGTAATTATTTTTACGTTGGAATACGCCTTGCGCCTTTGGACGGCAGATTTACTGCACCCAAAGGTTAGACCTGCGGTTGCACGTTTTAGATACATGCGCTCACCTATGGCAATCGTGGATGTTTTGGCGGTGTTGCCGTTTTATTTGCCCTTTGCGTTCCCCGTGAACACAACGATACTGAGGCTGTTACGTCTTCTGCGGCTTGCACGTATTATGAAGTTGAACCGCTATTCCGATGCAAAAACCTCCGAAATGGTAATGTCGTCAATACAAGAAGCCTTTGTGCTTGTAGACACCGACCATAATTTCCTTAGCGCGAACAAATCCGCAGAAAATTTATTTCCGTCAATTAAAAAAATAAAAAAATACGAGTCGATAACACAGATTGAAAATTGGCCTGCCGAGCTTAAAAACTTCGATGAAAAAACATTAGGACGCTCGGTTCAGTTTATTATGGGTGGGGATAACCATTACAAAGCGAATATCAGCATGATTTTCGACAAGGAGAAACTGCTTAGGTATGTAATTCTCATACAGGATATAACCGAATCCGTTTTGCTTGACCGTGCGGAAAAGGAACGCATAGAGGCCGAGCTTGATATGGCATCTAAAATTCAAGCAAGCCTGCTTCCAAACCGTTTTCCTGCATTTCCGGGACGGGATGAGTTTGACATTTTCGCGCTTATGAACCCCGCAAAAGAAGTGGGTGGCGATTTTTACGATTTCTTTTTCATTGATAAAAACAAATTAGCTGTGGTAATTGCGGATGTTTCGGGCAAAGGAATGCCCGCCGCGCTTTTTATGGTAAACGCCAAAACACAGCTTAAAAATATTGCAATCCGGCAAGAGACCTCCATCGCGCAGGTTATGGAAACCGTAAACGATTTATTATGCGAAGGCAACGATGAATGTTTATTTGTAACGATATTCTTTGGGGTGCTGGATATTCCCAGCGGCAAATTTTCATATATTGATGCAGGGCATGACAAGCCCCTTGTAAAGACCGGCGAAGATAATTTTAACTGGCTTCCCACCCGACCCGGTTTAATGGCAGGATTTATGGAGGGAAGCACCTACGCGCAGAGCGAAATAACCTTACAAAAAGGCGATATATTATTCCTGTACACAGACGGCGTGACCGAGGCGGAAAACCCCGCCAAGGAACAATTTTCAACGGAACGTCTGAAAATCATGGTGAACGGGTGTGACAAAGATTCGCCGAAAGAAATTTTATCATATATTAGAAAAGAGATTGATGCATTCGCAGACGGCGAGGAACAATTCGATGACATCGCAATGCTTGCATTGAGAGTGAATTAAGGATGAGGGGTGGGGAGAATGCGTAATCTCACATCATTCCTGAAAAAAGCGGGGAAAACATGGCTGTGCAGTTGGCGGGGAGACCCGCTTGAACCCGCGGAACCGACATTAAATACGATTGCAAAAACATCGGGCGGCGGCAGTGGCAGTAGCGGCCTGTTTGCTACGCTTTTTTCCACGCTTAATTCTGTGTTTTCTGCCGGGGCGGCCGGTTTTACTTTGGTAACAATGCTTGTCACCACGGCGTTGGGCGTTGTTCCCGTGGTGTTTGATACCGCTATTGACCCCTATTCACCGTTGAGCATACAAGCAACCCAAGAGGTACGCGCTACCATGCGCACAGACACTTTTATTAGCTATGACGACTATGGTGCGCCTGTTTTGCTTGGCGGCGCAGTAGCCGGCAACAGCTTTTTCGAGCAATTGGCTGTATTTCACAATACCGTTAATGTAGTTGCTGAAATTAGGCAGAATGATATTGATATTCCCATTGATGATTTAATGGAGATTATGACTGCGTTCGATATGACCGAAACCACCGAGTTGGCGGAAATAACGAAAGAAATTGTTGCCGTCATCGCACAACAGGAAGCAGAAACACCGGAACCGGTGCGAAGCAATCATATAACCGGAGGCGGAATATTTGCATTAGGGTCAGACACTCGCCTTAGCTTTCAAATTGACCGGCCATATGACGAGTTTACGGGGGTAAGCGTAAATGCTGTAATGCTGGTGCGTGATGTTGATTTTACCGCCGTCCCGGGTTCTGTAATAGTTACCCTTTTGCCGGAGTTTCTTGAGACATTAGAATCCGGGATTCTTCGTTTAACCAAATATTTTGGAAGCGAGCGTTTTTATACGACTTTTGCCATTGAAGCGGAGCCAGAACCTCAACCCGCGCCGGAACCAGAACCTCAACCCGCGCCGATACCTCAACCCGAGCCGGAACCTGAACCCGAGCCTGAACCGGAGCCCGAACCCGAACCCGAACCCGAGCCTGAACCCGAACCTGAACCTGAACCCGAGCCCGAACCCGAGCCGGAACCCGAGCCCGAGCCCGAGCCGGAACCTGAACCCGAACTGGAACCCGAGCCTGAACC
>WQSG01000079.1 GCA_009788055.1 Defluviitaleaceae bacterium
GCGGTTTCAATAGAAACTTTAAGTATTCATTTCGCCTCCCAAATACGCCTCTATAACGGCGGGGTTGCTTTGAATTTCTGCGGGCGTGCCTTGTGCGATTAGCATTCCATAATTTAAAACGGCAAGTCTTTCGCAAATGCCCATTACCAGTTTCATGTCGTGTTCGATTAGCAAAATGGCGATGTTAAAGCGTTTGTTTATTAGCTTGATGTTTTCCATAAGTTCGTCGGTTTCGGCGGGGTTCATGCCTGCGGCGGGTTCGTCTAACAATAGGATTTTCGGGTTGGTTGCCAAGGCGCGTACAATTTCCAAACGCCGCTGCGAACCATAGGGCAAACTGCCCGCTTGGTGTTCCAGCATATCTTGCATACCAAAAATGGAAAGCAAATCGCAAACGCGCTCTTTTGCCTTTTTTTCTGCACGCCAATACGTTGGCAAACGCAAAACTGCTGTTGCCAAATTGTATCCGATTTCGTTGTGCAAACCGACCATTACATTCTCTTGCACGGTCATTTTTTGAAACAGCCGAATATTTTGGAACGTCCGCGCAAGCCCCAGTTTGTTTGCTTTAACCGTATTTAAATTTTTAGTGTCTGTTCCGTTTACAATAATCGCGCCGCGAGTGGGTTTGTAAACCTTGGTAATCAAATTGAACACCGTGGTTTTGCCCGCGCCGTTTGGGCCGATTAGTCCAAAGATATCTGTCGCGCCTACGGAAATATTAAAGTCATTAACCGCCGTAAGCCCGCCGAAATCTATGCCAAGCCCTTCGCATTTCAACACAGGATTAGGAAGCGACATCTTTTTTGCCCCCTTTTTTCTCTATCACGAAATTGATAATTTTTTCCAAAATGCGACTCATGGAAAAATCATACGAACCCATCAAGCCCGACGGTTTGAAAATCATCATAAGGATAAGCAACAGTGAATAAATAATCATGCGATAGTCCGCCAAAAACGCAACAGACTCGGAAGACTGCAACGCGAAGGGCAAATAAGTCAGCACCGCCGCCGCAACAATAGACCCAAACATAGAGCCCAACCCGCCCAAAACTACTATCATCAAAATATTAATGCTCATCATGAAATCGAAATCGCCCGGGATAAGAATCCCGAAGTTTCCCGCAAAAAGTGCGCCCGCAATTCCCGCAAAAAACGCGGAAACAACAAACGCCGCAACTTTGTAATACACCGTGTTTACGCCGCAACTTTCCGCCGCAATTTCATTATCTCTAATGGACAGAATCGCCCGCCCATGCCTACTTTTCATCATCACATGGATAAACGCGCAAGTAATTATCACACAAATATACACAACCAAAAAATTAGAATAACGCGGAATGCCCAAAAGCCCCCGCGCACCATTCGTCAACCAGTCCAAATTATTCAAAAGAACCCTAATAATCTCGCCAAAACCCAGCGTAATAATCGCCAAATAGTCACCCTTAAACCTTAACGCCGGAATACCAATCAACAGCCCGAAAATTGCCGCCACAATTCCCGCTACAAAAAAGCCCATAATCATATTAGCCGCGCCCGGCAACATACCCGCCCGCCAAAAAATCGCGCCCGCATACGCCCCAACCGCCATAAAACCCGCGTGCCCAAGTGGCAACTGCCCCAAATATCCCGTTACAATATTCAGCGACACCGCCAAAATAATAAAGAATCCAATCTGTATAATAATCGCAGTCTGCGCTCTGCCCAACGCCCCACTCTGCATAACCGCATTAGCCGCAACCAAAAAGACCACAAGCAAAACAGTATTTATCACATACCGCACGGGCATCGGGATTACAAATTTTTTATCAGACATTCACAAACCACTCAAATCATTTTTTATATTAAAAACCGTGGGGCTTTGCCCCACACCCCATCCGCCTTTAAAAAGGCGGAACCCAAACTTTGACACACGCAATCGCTAAACGATTTACGTAATCCCAAAACCGCGCATATGCGCGGTTTTAAGTTAAAGTTTTTTGCCCCGCTTTTTTTCAAAAAAGCGGGTGGGGGTTCGGGGGCAACGCCCCCGAGAACTTTTTTGCTAGACTTTCTCCATCAAATTCCGCCCCATGATGCCTGTTGGGCGAACGAGAAGGACTATGATTAGCAGGGCGAAAACTACGCCGTCAACCCAGCCTGAAAGACCCATGTGGATTACGAGAACTTCAAGCAAGCCGATTAGGAAGCCGCCAATCATTGCGCCGGGGATAGAGCCGATTCCGCCGAACACTGCGGCAACGAAAGCGCGAAGGCCAAGCATCGCGCCGATTACGGGCGTGATAAGGGGGAAGCGTACGCCGTACATTAATGCGCCAACACCCGCCAACGCCGCACCAACGGCGAATGTGAAGGTGATTACAACGTTCACGTTTACGCCCATAAGTTGTGCCGCGCCTGTGTCCTCGCTAACGGCACGCATGGCCTTGCCCAGTTTCGTTTTGCGTACAAGGAACGTGAGTACAATCATGGAAACAACGGAGATTGTGATGGTAAGAATGGAAGTGTACGCAACGCGTGTTCCCACAAGTTCGATATAACCTGCGGGAAGCAAGCGGTATGCGGGGAAGGAACGTCCGCGTGCTTCAAACAGAAGCTGTGCGAGGTTCTGCAATAAAATACTTATCCCAATCGCGGTGATTAACAGCGAAAGCCTTGGCGCAAGACGCAACGGGCTGTACGCCGTTTTTTCGATTACGATTGCCAAAAGGGTGCAACCGCCCACGGTAAGCAACGCCGCCAATACGGGGTGATGCCCGAAATTAAGCGAAAACAACGCGATATACGCGCCCACCATAATGATATCGCCGTGGGCAAAATTCAGCAATTTAACAATGCCGTAAACCATGTTGTACCCCAGCGCAACCAACGCATAAATAGACCCCAATTGGAGTCCATTTATGAGTTGAGAAAGAAATAACATATTAGAAAGTTCCCCACAAGCGAGGTTCGCCGTCTACAAATTCGATGATAACAGCGGTTTTTTGCGGGTTGTTGTATTGGTCAAATGTGATGTGACCTGTCACTGCGGTCATATCTGTTGCCGCCATGTGTGCAATGGTTGCGGCTTTAAATTCCGGTGTGTTTGGCAAGTATCCGTCTGCAAGTGTGCGTTGGATTGCGGCAATAAGAATCATTGCGGCGTCATATGCCTGTGCAGAAAACATATCCGGCGGGCTGCCTGTTGCTTCGGTAAAACGTGTGATGAAGTCTTGCACCATGGGTGTTTCGTCTTCAACAGTGAAGCCTGTCAAATGGAAAGAACCTTCCAATGTAGAGCGTTGACCTTCCGCCATGATATCAAGAACGCCGTCCCAGCCGTCTGCGCCGATGATTATGGCATCCAAGCCTACTTGCGCGCTTTGCGGACCGATTAACGCAACGTGTTCAACATAGCCGGGAACAAACAAAACATCGGGATTTAGTGCCGCGATATTTGTAAGCTGTCCTACATAGTCAATTGCGTCTTGTGCAAAAACTTCTGTAGCAACAATTTCAAGACCTATCTGACCTGCGCGTTCAACAAAGGCTTCCATAAGTCCGATTGAGTAGTCGATGTCGTTGCTGAAAAGAACAGCCGCAGTTTCCGCACCGATTACTTCACGTGCAAACTCTGCCATTTTTGTACCTTGGAACGGGTCGATAAAGCATGAACGGAAAACGTTTTCCCAAACTCTGCCTGTTGCCGCGTCCACGGTAACATTGAGGTGTGTGCTTGTTGCGGTAATCATGGGCATTCCGTCTGCGTTTGCTTCGGGAACAACAGCCATTGTGGGGCCGCTTGTTACAGAACCGATTAACGCGGTAATTCCTTGGTCTACCAAGCTGTGGTATCCGATTACTGCCTGCCCCATATCGCCCTCTTCGTCAAAAATAATTGGGCGAATTTGCAAGCCGCCTTGCGCATTAAAACCATCAATGTAAAGCATTACGCCGTCACGAACAGCTACGCCGAAACGTGCAACGGGGCCCGTAAGCGGTGCCAAAACGCCAATTACAACTTCGTTTACTTCGCCGTCTTCACCTACGGCAGGTGCTGCGGGTTGATTATCGGCACACGCTGCCAATAAAAAAAGGAATGTAAATGCCAACAGCATTGAAATTCCCACACGTGATAATCTCTTCTTCATTTTATTTCCTCCTAATTTGTGTCGCTTAACGCGGGCAAGCCCGCTTGCGACGATATCGAAGTTGATGAAAAAGGAAGTTCACCTTTTTCACTCTTCACAATTTCGCGCTGTAGTGTAATACAATCACGAAAAAATTGCAAGAATTTTTCTAAGAAAATTTGACACTACCGTGTAAATAAAGATATTATCTTGGAATGTGTCCTTTAAACGGGACTTAATATATTGGAGGTGTAGCTTCATGTACGTGGCAATTGCAATAGGAGTTGCCGCTGTAACAGCTATACTGGGTTTTTTCGCAGGCGTAGTTTATAGGAAGAAAATAGCTGAAACCAAGCTGGGAACGGCAGAGGTGCAAGCAGGGAATCTTCTCGAGGAGGCTAAACGGAACGCCGAAGCGCGTGCCAAAGAGATGCTTTTGGAAGCAAAAGAAGAAAGCATCAAAACTAAAAACGAAGCTGAAAAAGACGCGAAAGAGCGCAGAAACGAGTTGCAGCGTTTAGAAAAAAGACTTTTGCAGAAAGAGGAAGTTCTTGACCGCAAGATTGAAAAGCAAAACGAGAAAGAAGAGCAAGTGAAAAAGCAAGCCGAAAAACTGAAAGAGCAAGAAGAAAAAATGGCAGATGCGCAAGCCAAGCACAACCGCGAGTTAGAGCGCATTGCAGGCATGACAGCCGAAGAAGCAAAACAGGCACTACTGGTACAAATAGAGCAAGAAGCGCGGTTTGAATCCGCAAAAATGTTACGCGAACTGGAACTAAGGGCAAAAACAGATGCCGATAAAAAAGCACAAGAAATTTTGGCAAGCGCGGTACAGCGTTGCGCGGTAGACCACATTGCAGAAACAACGGTTTCTGTGGTAAACCTGCCCAACGATGAAATGAAAGGTCGCATAATCGGGCGCGAGGGGCGAAACATCCGCGCATTGGAGTCGTTGACAGGCATTGACTTAATCATAGACGACACACCCGAAGCGGTAATTCTTTCAGGCTTTGACCCAATGCGGCGCGAAATTGCAAGAATCGCATTGGAAAAGCTGGTGCTGGACGGCAGAATCCACCCCACCCGCATAGAGGAAATGGTGGAAAAAGCCAAGCGCGAAGTTGAAGTTCAAATAAAAGAAGAAGGCGAAGCCGCCACCTTTGAAACGGGTGTACACAGCATTCACCCCGAACTTACACGATTACTGGGTAAAATGAAGTTCCGCACAAGCTACGGGCAGAATGTTTTAAAGCATTCTATCGAAGTGGCTTATCTTTGCGGTCTTGTTGCCGGCGAACTTGGTGCGGACATCACCCTTGCAAAACGCGCAGGTCTTCTGCACGATATCGGAAAGGCCGTTGACCACGATATGGAAGGCTCTCACGTTTCCATCGGTGCGGCATTGTGCAAAAAATACAAAGAGTCCGACCTAATCATCAACGCCGTTGAAGCCCACCACGGCGACGTCGAACCCACAAACATAATTGCCGTAATAACCCAAATTGCAGATGCAATTTCCGGCTCTCGCCCCGGTGCGCGCCGCGAAACTCTGGAAGCGTATATCAAACGCTTACAAAATCTTGAAGCCATTGCCGACGCTTTCGACGGCGTGGAAAAATCATTCGCCATCCAAGCCGGCCGCGAACTGCGCATAGTAGTTTTCCCCGACGTCGTAAACGATGCCGAAATAACCCTTCTTGCCCGCGATATCGCCAAGCGCATTGAAAGCGAACTGGAATACCCCGGTCAAATCAAGGTAAGTCTTATCAGGGAAACACGAGCAATTGAATATGCTAAGTAAAAAAAGATAAGACCTCGGGGGGAGAACCTTTTTGTGAACAAAAAGGTTCTCCCCCCGAACCCCCCTCT
>WQSG01000080.1 GCA_009788055.1 Defluviitaleaceae bacterium
GGAAGCGGGCTTTGCCCGCTGTAGCGGTGGGGGATTGGGGGCGTAGCCCCCATTTAGATGAAACAAAAAACAGAGTAGTGCATAGTATAAGGGGAAGGTGTTTCTTTCCTGTACATATTCTGTTTTGGAGGAGGAAACCCTTTGTTATTTCCGAAATTTAAGGTAAGAAGACGATTTGCGAAGCCTGCGGTACACAGCGACGGCGGCGCGGTTTTTATGGGGTATAAGGCGGAGCAACAGGTGATTGCGCGGTTTTTGGACGCGGTGATGGCAAACTCGGATGACGCATGGGCGTTTGTTAGCAAGGTGTATTCGCCCGGTCTGGATTTAAATGAGTTGCGGGAAATGCTTGGCGTGTGCGCAAAGATACGTGCAAGCAAAGCGTTTTACATGAATGATACAAAAAATTGCATGACGCGCTCTGTTTATGTGGAGAATCCTGTACTAAATCTGCAACGGCTTTTGCATTTACGCATGGTAAAAGACGGCGGCGCATGGAAAATTTATGGTGTGGAGCAAGAAGAATGCAAAAAGAAATTATAGCCGCGTGGGCAAGCGCGAACGGAATTGAAATAACGGAAACGCAGTTTGCAACGCTTGCGGCATATCAGGCGCGTGTTTTGGACGTGAACCAACACATGAACCTGACGCGCATAACCGGCCCGCAAGACTTTGCCGTGAAGCACATAATCGACTCGCTTACGCTTTTGCCGTACATCACGCCAAACGCAAAGCTTATAGATATCGGCACGGGCGCGGGTTTTCCCGGGCTTGTTCTTCGTATTATGCGCGAAGATTTGCAGCTCACTTTGCTGGATTCGCTGCGCAAGCGGGTGAATTTTCTGAACGAAACGACAGAAATACTGGGCATCCCCGCGCAGTGTATTCACGCCCGCGCTGAAGAATATTCCCGAAAGCACCGAGAATTTTACGACATATGCACCGCCCGTGCCGTTGCAAGCATGGACAAGCTTGCAAAATACGCGCTCCCGGTGGTGAAAAATGGCGGCGTATTCCTTGCCATGAAAGGCCCGGACATCCAAGACGAATTGAAAAACGCAAAACCCGCCATAGAAAAATACGGCGGACATATTGAAAAAATCGACCTTGTTAAAATATCCGAAGGGCAAACGCACTCTATTGTAGCAATTAAAAAAAGCACATAAAAAAAGCACCTTCCCCCGCTAAAAGCGGGGGCGAGTGCTTTGTGGGTGTTGCTTGGGGTTTGTTGCTTATTTGCCTGCCATTTGACGTTCTTGAGCTTCAATCATTTTTTTAACCATGTATCCGCCAACATAACCAGCTTGTGCAGATGTGAGGTCACCGTTGTAACCTTGTTTCAGAGGCACGCCGATTTCGCCTGCAACTTCGTATTTAAATTTGTTCATGGCTTCACGAGCCTGTGGTACAGAAGTGTTAGAATTGTTATTCATTTTTATTTCTCCTTTTTGTTTTAAAATATGGCTTTCACCATTACGAGCCTATTATTTGCGGTGTATATTTTTTTATGCTTCAATGCGAAAAAAAACAATCGGTAATTTTCGGAAAAAATTTTTACATACCCGTTCTTGCGTAGTGAAACAGGAATTGTTGCGCGATTCCCGCGTGTTTTTCCAGATTGGTTGGGAAGCCGTTTGGATAAAATTCCGCCATAACGCGCTTTATCCAAACGTCAACGGGATAACATTCCGTGCGTCCAAAGCCATATAAAAGAACGCAATCGGCAACCTTCGGCCCAACGCCGTGGATTTCCAGCAACACCTGCTTTATTTCGGCGGAAGATTTTTCTGCAAGCGTGGTAGGGTTAAAATTGCCGCTTGCAACACGATTAGCGGCATCAATAATATAAGCGGCGCGATATCCGCATTTGATGGGTGCGAGTTCTTCCTCGCTTAGTTTCGCCAAAACCTGCGCCGACGGAAATGCAAACCCGCCGCATTCTAACCTCTCGCCAAAACATTCGCACAAACTCTCAATCATTTTCTTGATTCGCGGAATATTACTATTTTGACTTAATATGAACGAAATTAGTATCTCCCACACATCCTGTTTCATTAGCCGTAGGCCGGGCGAAAATTCCATAGCGTTGCGCAAATGCCCGCACCCTGAAAAATCGCCGCGCAACTTACCATAGTCCCGCGAAAAATCAAAATACCTCTTCCAAACCATTTCAAATTCTTCCAATAAAACATTTTTCAGCACAAGCTCATCGCCCTCTAACTCAACATCCAACCGCCGACCATGCGCAATCCCACTAAACCCATTCGCCCCAACCTCGCGCCATCTAAACGCCTGCCCACAGTCCAAAGTCTGCGCCAAATCAAAATAACGCACACCTCCCACCACAACGTCACAATTTTTTTGTTCCGCATATGTATAATCCATGTTTCCCTCCGAAAAAAAGACCTCGGGGGTTCCACCCCCGAACCCCCGGGAAACTTTTGAAAAAGTTTCATCAAAACTTTAACTCAAAACCGCGCATACGCGCGGTTTTGGGATTACGTAAACGGTTTATCGCCAGTCCATGTCAAAGTTTGGGTCAAGCCTTTTTAAAGGCTTGTGGGGTTTGGGGCAACGCCCCAAGGTCTTAAAAATTGAAATTTAATATTTGCCGTAATCCTTGCGGTCGTATTCGTGCGCGCCGCTGGGTGCGGTTATCTTTACGGATTTGGCTGAGCCTTGGTCATCGTTGGCGCAAAGGCTGGATAGTGGTTGGCTTGCGGGTGAAGGTGTTGTGGGACGCGGCGGCATAGGCCTTGGCGGCGGTGCTGTGGTTGCGCGTTGCATTGGCGAAATTGCAGGGCGCGGCGCAGATGTTGCCCTGCCCGAGTCACCACGGCGGGCGGCGGCAACTTCGCGTTTTGCGGCGGCAACTTCCGCGTTTGCGGCAGAAAGCTCGTCGCGGGTGCGCGATAGGTCTTGTCTTGCAGAAGTAACTTCGCGTTTTGCGTCGTCGGCTTCGTTTTTCGCAAGGGCAAGTGCCTTTTGCGCGTCTTGCAGTTCGCCGTTTATGGTTTCCATTTTTTTGCGCAGTTCCTCAAGCGCGTTGTCGGCTTCGGTTTTTCTGCCGCTGTTGTAGGTTGCTCTGTACTCTCCGCGCACCAATGCTTTTGCGGTGTTGGCGGTATTTTCAGATGATTTTTCCAAACCTGAAACCGCGCTGTTTATGCCGCGAATAATCTCGCGGTAGTTGCCCGAATACAATTTTTCATCAATCGCCGCGGCAGAATTCCCTTGCGAATATGCCCGCGTAAATTTGTCGATGTCCTTTGCCAAGCCCGTCTGCACTTCTGAAAGTTGAGCCAACGCGCCTTCAATTTGTCCAAGTTCACTGAATACGTCTGTGCGCAGTCTTTCGTTAAAATTACCGACAGCCATCGCAGATGCAGACTTCGCCAAATGGCTGGAGCCGCTTATTATCTCGCTTGCGTGTTCCGTTGCCTTTGCCATAAGCACCAAACAGCCCAACGCCAAAATTATGCCCGCCGCAACAATTCCGCCAATGGCAAACATACTCGCGTTGTCCTCGCTTTGCAGTAACAGCACCGCAACGGGAATAACCACCGCCGCCACCGCCGCAAAGCAAAACGCCTGCAATACAAGTTTTTTCAGCTTTGCTTCAATTGACACATAGTTTTCCATAAAAACCCCTCCTAGAAATATCTTGCCAGAACTTCCCAAAATTCATCAATCGCGAAAAGACGGCTCCAGATTGCCACTCCCGCTAAATTGTTATCTTCAAAGACGTGCATTTTTTCCTGAATGGAACGGGCGCATTCCAGCCACACGCGAAAAATTACCGCTTCGCCGCCCTCAAACGCCGACGCTTCGCCGCGATACGAGGCGTAGTTGTCGTCCCAAACCCATGTGCCGCCGCGCTCTTCAAAAAAGGCGCGTGTGGAAAGCGTACCCAACGCACGGTAATGCGAAACCTCGCCCGTGCCCGCAATCGAACGCCATATCCGATTGTAAAACGGCAAGCCCAAAACAAGCCGCTCCGGCGGAATTGATTGCTCGGAGTGGAAATCGTTAAGCATATTGTGTACGGCATTTTGCACCCACGGCAAAGACGCGTTAGGCCCTGCCACAGGCGACGTAGACCAGTGTTCGTCGTATGCCATCAGCATTACGAAATCAACCGTTTTTGCAATCAGGTCGCGTCTGTAAAAAGTTGTTGCTGTAATAGGAACTTTAACCGCCGCAGAAAGTGTAATCCCGCGTTGGCGCATTGGAATGGCAAGCTCGCGCAAAAACTGAATCTTGTACGGGCCTTCATCTGCGTTTAACAGATGCTCGAAGTCGATATTTAAGCCGTCCAAATTTAGCTGTTCAACGTACTCCACCAACTGCGCAACCGCAGTTTGTCTTGCGTCACGATTCTTTAGAAATCTTCGCGCACGGGCATTGTTCACATCAAAAACCTTTGCCCAAACCTCCACGCCTTGCGAATGCGCCCAGTTCACATATTCGCGGCTGGCAAAGGAATACAAATGCGTTCCCGTTTCGTCTATGCGAAACCACGTTGGCGAAACCGCTGTTAAACTGGAATGCAACGGCGTTTGCATATTTATGACATTCGCGTCATTATTATTCACAATTTCCCAAATAACATTAATCGCGCCCGTGCCTTGCCAAACCTTGGGAGGGTGCGAATTGTTGTCAACAAAACCGCTTTGCAGAATCGTGTTGCGTTGCAAAGAATCGGCGGGCGTTGCCGTGTGCAAGTCCGAAATATCCGTAATGCGCACGTATCCCAACAACCCGTTCGGCGTGCGAACCCGCACAAAATCTGACGCCGCCGCGCCTGTGTATTCATATTCGCCTTCAAATTCGTCCGCGTCTGCGAAAATCACCAGCGTCTCACCGCGCCCAAGCACCGCCGTAATAGGGCGGCTGTTGGGAAAATAATGAATATCCGCGCTGTCAACGCCCACTCTCGCCGTTGTTTGCGCCGCCGTCGCGTCCGAAACCACAACAATATTATACGCCGCTTTGTAATCTACAATCAGCGGATACAGCCCCTGCACAACAGATGCGGGAACAAAAATTTCGCCGTCACGTTCAATAATCCCGTTCTCAATCGGTTGCGGCGAACCGTTAATCAAAAAGAATTCACTGCCGGGCGAAAACTCCACCAATTCATACTGCGTCGAAAAAAACAGAACCCCCGCGCCCTCGTCCCAGAAAACAAACGGGTCAATATGATTTCTCAAAAAATTTGCATTAAGATAAACCCTTGGCAATCCGCCCCGATATTCCACCAGCGGCGGACTTGCATCCCTCATCCTTCGCCCGCCGAACACCAATTCCGTAACCTCCGCGTCCAGCGAAAAATGCTCGTGAAAACTAACAAGCACCGTACTACCAAACGGCGAAAGCCCCGTAATCCGCGGCACAACAACCATTTGCACAAACAAAACAACACCGCCAAAAACCAGCAGTGCCATAAACAACGTAACAACAATTTTTTTAAAGGTTGAAGGTCGCATTTTTAACGTCCTTTTATTGTTAAGTTCTCGGGGCGTTGCCCCGAACCCCACAAGGGGACAAGTCCCCTTGACCCCTGTCTTAAAATCGCGCATTCGCGCGATTTTAGGTCGCGTAACCGACTATCGCTAGTCCATGTTAAAGTTTGAGGGTGAGGGGGGATTGGGGG
>WQSG01000081.1 GCA_009788055.1 Defluviitaleaceae bacterium
CGCCACTTTTCGTTGGTTTTTCCTCGCTTGCCGCTGGCAAGCGTCGTCAAAACCGCCTCAAGTGACAAAAATTTGCCGCAAAATCCGTGCATTTTCGTTTGTGGCAACACGCCCCCTAACCCAAAACCCGCGAAAGCCGTTCCAAACACGTGGTGAGTGTCTCGCGTGGGCAACCGACGTTTATGCGGGTGAAGCCCGCGCCGCCCGTGCCGAAGGTGTCGCCGCGGCTAAGCCAAAGTTTTGCGTCATTGGTGATTTTGCTGTCCAATTCATCGGGGGTTAGGTTTAGGGCGCGGCAGTCCAGCCACGCAAGGTATGTTGCTTGCGGCGGGATAAGGCGCACGGTTGGGATGTTGGTTTTGAGAAATTCATCCAAGTAAAGCATATTCGCGTAAAGATATTTGTTAAGTTCGTCCAGCCAGCCCGCACCGTGTTCGTAGGCGGCGCGGCAAGCCACGATTGCAAGCGAACCCGCTTGCGAAAATCCGCTTCTCATTACCTCACGGGTGAACTGTTTGCGAAGCTTAGACTCGGCTATGAATACATTGGAAAGCTGCAGACCCGCAAGGTTAAATGTTTTGCTGGGCGCGGTACATAGAATTATTTTTTCGCTGGGGCAAATCGCGGGAAGAACACGGTGTTTGTTGCCAATCGCGGCGTCGGGAAAAATGAAGTCGCAGTGAATTTCGTCCGAGAAAATGAGTACATTGTGCTTTTCGCAAATGCGTACCATTTCGCGCAGTTCGTCTGCCGTCCAGCAACGGCCTACGGGGTTGTGCGGACTGCACAAAATAAACAGTTTCACATTGTTTGCGGTTATTTTTTCTTCAAAGTCGGCAAAGTCTATTTCGTAGATTTTATCGCGCAGTTGCAATTCGTTTACCACAAGTTGTCGCCCGTTATGAACAACCATTTGGCGGAACGGATAGTAAACGGGTTCTTGTATAAGAATCGCGTCCCCCCTAGCGGTTAGCCCACGAATTGCAACGGAAATTGCATACACCACGCCGGGGGTAAGTGTCACCCAGTCAGACGAAAATTCGTAGCCCAGTCGCCCCGTGAACCATTTTTCCAACGCGCAAAAATAAGCACCATCCGGCTCTGAGTAACCGAAGATGCCATGCGCCACACGCTCATGCACAGCCTGAAGCACCGCTTCGGGCGCGGGGAAATCCATATCCGCAACCCAAAGCGGCAAAATATCTTCAGGCTTGCCGCGTGCCGCCGCTCCGTCAAACTTTAGGCTGTCTGTTTGGCGGCGGTCTATCACTTTGTTGAAATCCATTATTTGTTCCCGTTAAGAAGCAAACCGTCATTTGTGTCCACGGTAACGGGAATGCCCGACCGCACGAAATCTACAACGCGAACACCAGTGCGCAACAGCGGGATGTTAAGGGCTTTTGCAACGGTTTCCGCATGGCTAAAGTCCAATTTTTCCCACGAACCTATTACAATGCCGCCCGCCATTTTCATGCATTCCAGCATAGAGTCATCTGTGGTTGTACATATCATAATGTTGCCTTTTTCAAAGGAATTTGTTTCATCGGGGTTGTTGCCCGTGATAACGCGGGTTACGCCGCTTACGCTACCCCTGTGGTTGCCTGTGCCTTTCGCCAAAACATCGCCGATTGTCATAACGCGGATTGTGTTGGTCGCGCCTGCTTTTCCGACGGGAACGCCCGCAAGGGAAACCATTATGTCGCCGTTTTTAACCAGCCCTGATTTTAGCGCGAGTTCTTCCGCAATATCGAAAACTTCGCTGTCGCCCTCGAAAGGCTTTTCGGAAAGCATGGGCATACAGCCCCACAGCAAGTTTAATTGGCGATACACAACAGGATCCGAAGTGGCGGCAAGAATAGGACAGCGCGGACGCGAACGCGAAACCATGCGCGCCGCATAGCCCGAGTCCGTAACGGGAACAATACACTCCGCACCCATTTCCTTTGCGGTTGCAACGGCGGAATAGCTGATTGCGTTGGTCACGTTCTTATTCAGATTCTGATACCGTGACGCATATTGAGATTCATAGTCAATTGTGTTTTCCGTTTTTTCCGCAATGCGGGACATCATTTCGATAGCCTGCACGGGATATTTTCCGTTAGCCGTTTCGCCCGAAAGCATAATAACGTCGGAGCCGTCGAAGATGGCATTTGCAACGTCATTGGCTTCTGCGCGGGTTGGGCGCGGGTTGGCAACCATTGACTCCAGCATATGCGTTGCGGTAACAACGGGTTTGCCCGCAAGAATACAGCGGCGAATCAAATCTTTTTGCACAATGGGAACTTCCTCGGGGGGGATTTCCACACCAAGGTCGCCCCGTGCAACCATTACGCCGTCCACAACATCCAAGATGCTTTCGATATTGTTCACGCCGTCGCGGGATTCAATCTTAGCCATAATTTGAATATGCCTTCCGCCGTGCTGTTCCAGCACTTTGCGGATGTTTGTAACATCAGTTGCGGTGCGCACAAAAGAAGCGGCAATCCAATCCACTTCCATTGTAATGCCGAATTTTATATCCTCGACATCCTTGTCGGTAAGGGACGGCAAATTAAGCAAAACATCGGGGATGTTAATGCCTTTACGTTGCCCCAAAAAGCCCGAGTTTATCATCTCACACAGGATGTTTTTGCCTTCGATTTTTAATACGCTAAGTTCAAGCAACCCGTCATCAATTAAAATGCGAGTTCCTATTTTCAATTCGTGGGGCAAATTTTCATAAGTAACGGATACGCGAGTCTCGTCGCCCTCTATATCCTCCGTGGTAAGTGTGAACTCCGACCCTTGTTCCAGAAAAATTTTGTCATGCTCTGCAAATGTTTTTGTACGAATTTCAGGGCCCTTCGTGTCCAGGATAAGCGGAATTGGTTTGCCCAATTTTTCCCGCGCTTCCTTTACCTTGTTAATCAGCCCGCCGTGATAGTCGTGCGTACCGTGCGAAAAATTAAACCTTGCCGCGTCCATTCCCGCCCTCATCATTTTTGTGATGATTTTAATGTCGTCACTGGCGGGGCCTATCGTTGCCAAAATTTTTGTTTTACGCATTTAACATTCTCCTTTGCGAGTAGCGTTGTATTAATATACCATAATTTTGGGAAATAAAAAATACAAAGAATCTTGACGCACAGAAATAAACGAAATATCATAATAGACGATTCCGTTGAAAAAGGGTTCGTCCGTCGCGTCAAAACCGCGAAAAACGCTCTATTCGCGTTTTTCGCCGCCGCGCCGTCTCACCGTTTTCAACTGAAATCGCTATATAGAAACTGTCTGAAGGAGTTATGCATGAACACAAATATTTTGAATAAGATTGAAAACAATGCCAAGCTTACAACCGAAGAGCTTGCTATTTTTTTGGAAACAAGCGCGTCAGAAATTTCCGAAGAAATAAAACGCATGGAAGACGACGGAATAATTTGCGGCTACCATACGCTAATCAACTGGGAGAAAACAGACCGCGACTACGTAACCGCGCTGATAGAGCTGAAAGTTACGCCCGTGCGCGGGTTGGGCTTTGACAAGATTGCGGAACGCATTTACCGTTTCGATGAGGTAAAGTCTGTATACTTGATGTCGGGCGGATACGATTTCATGGTAATAATCGAAGGCAAAACCATGAAGGATATCGCGATGTTTGTTACGGGCAAACTTGCGCCGCTGGATTCTGTTCTAAGCACGGCAACGCATTTTGTTCTGAAAAAATATAAAGACCACGGCGAAGTTTTTGCAACCACCAAACACGATGACGAAAGGATGGTTGTATCACCATGAGCTTTGTCACAAGCACGGTAAAAAACCTGCCCGCATCGGGAATACGAAAATTCTTTGACGTTGCGGCAGAAATGAAAGATATCATATCGCTCGGCGTTGGCGAGCCCGATTTTTTCACCCCATGGAACGTGCGAGAAGAGGCCATTTATTCACTGGAACACCGCCGCACGGCATACACGTCAAATTCGGGGCATCCCGCACTTCGCAAGGCAATAAGCGCGTACATGAACGAGCGTTTTAATTTGACATACAACGAAAAAGAGCAAGTGATTATCACAGTTGGGGTAAGCGAAGCTATTGACATCGCACTGCGCACCGTAATCGAACCGGGCGACGAAGTGCTTGTAATAGAGCCGTGTTACGTCTCTTACCGCGCTTGCGTTATTTTGGCGGGCGGCGTTCCCGTAACCGTTCCCACCCACGCAGAGCATAATTTTCGCGTACAGCCCGAAGATATCGAATCGCGCATTACGCCGCGCACCAAAGCCATCATGCTTTGCTATCCAAGCAATCCCACAGGCGCGATTATGGAAAAAGCCGACCTTGAAAAAATCTGCACCGTTCTGCGCAAGCATCCGAATATCCTAGTAATCTCCGATGAAGTTTACGCTGAACTAACCTACACAAACGAACCACACATAAGCATCGCAACCCTTCCCGATATGTACAACAGAACCCTAGTGCTTAACGGTTTTTCCAAAGCATTTGCAATGACGGGCTGGCGTTTGGGTTTTGCTTGCGGCCCTGCGGATTTAATCGCAGGCATGATAAAAATTCACCAATATGTAATCATGTGCGCCCCCACAACCGCCCAACTTGCGGGCGTTGAAGCCCTGAAAAACGGCATGGACGGCGTACAGAAAATGCGCGACGAATACAACGACCGCCGCCGCCTTCTTGTTGACGCATTCAAAACCATGGGCGTGGATTGTTTTGAACCCCTCGGCGCATTCTACCTTTTCCCCTCCATCAAGAAAACGGGCATCCCCTCCGACGAATTTTGCACACGCCTGCTAATGGAAAAACGCCTTGCCGTTGTTCCCGGTACCGCCTTTGGCGAATGCGGCGAAGGATTTATCCGCTGTTCATATGCATATTCTGTTGCGGAATTGAAAGAGGCTTTGCGAAGGCTGGAAGAATTCTTGCAGGAACTGCGGTGAATAATCGCCGCGAAATTTCTGCCGCTCTACGGTGAAAATATGCTTGCGTTTTTCGCCTGTTTCAGTATAATTTCATTGAATTGGAGATGTACCCAAGTGGCTGAAGGGGTCGCACTCGAAATGCGATAGGTCGGGCAACCGGCGCGGGCGTTCAAATCGTCTCATCTCCGTACTAATCATTAGACCTCTTGCATAACTGAACAATGCCGAATTTGCGAGGCAATTTTTCGCAATTCAAGGAGGCGGTGACGACACGCACGTGGAGCGTGCGATAGGAACAGCTGGCGCAGAAGTGCGGGAAATTGACCGCAAAGGCGGCGTTGGGCAGTTGTGCAAGAGGTCTATTATGAACAGTTACGAAGTGCGAAAGGACAGCACGGCGTAGCCAACGCAAACCCCTGTTTTACCGACAAATTTATACGGTGAAGCGGGGTTTATTTTATTGTGCATATACTTCCGCTCCGCCTGTCCGAACGGTCAAGGGGCGGGTAGTATTTTTCCGCAAAAGGCGCGGAAAAATCTCCACCCTTAAACCCTTGACTATTCGGACTTTTGCCGTGCCATTGCGCCGCCGACAACGGGGAACAGAAACAAGTTTCT
>WQSG01000082.1 GCA_009788055.1 Defluviitaleaceae bacterium
GGGGGGGGGGGGGTAACTTGCCGCCGTAACGGGCAATGCGCCCGTTACAAATGAAGTAAGCGAAGCGAACTGCACTACAACTGCCATAAGTACACACAAAACCTTTTTGAAACCCTTGTACATAGTTTTTCCTCCTAGGATTTGGTTTTTAGTTCAAAAATGAATTTTACACTTCCTGTCAAACGGCGTCAATTCCGAAGTATAATTAGTTCTCCGAACATCCACCTAATAACACTTGACCATCAAACATGGTGAATGTATTATTAATGGAACATTTCTTAGAAAAACGAATGGAGCGGACGCGCATGAAAAATGTACCTGTGGTGAAGCTTGGAATAGTGGCGGTAAGTAGGGACTGTTTCCCGATAACGCTTTCGGAAAAGCGCAGAGAAGCGGTTGTTAAAGCGGTGGAAATGGGCGGCACAAAGATTGAGGAAATTAAAACAACGGTTGAAAATGAAAACCATGCGATGAAAGCCCTTGCGGAATTGAAAGAAGCGGGCTGTAACGCGCTGGTTGTTTACCTTGGTAATTTTGGGCCGGAAGGGCCGGAAACCATGCTTGCGCAAAAGTTCTGCGGGCCTGTGATGTTTGTGGCGGCGGCGGAAGAAACCGCGGCAGACCTTATTCAAGGGCGCGGCGATGCCTATTGCGGAATGCTTAATGCATCGTACAATCTGGGGCTTCGCGGCGTGAAGGCGTATATTCCCGAGTATCCCGTGGGAACGTCGGGCGAAGTTGCGGAAATGATAGCGGAGTTTGTTCCTGTGGCACGTATTATTTTAGGGCTTAAAGGGTTGAAAATCTTTGGCTTTGGGCCGCGTCCGTTTGACTTTGTTGCGTGTAACGCGCCTATCAAACCGCTGTATGACTTGGGCGTTGAAGTACAGGAAAATTCCGAACTAGACCTTTTTGCCGCGTTTAACGCAAACGCAAACGACCCCCGTATCGAAAAAGTTGCGGCAGATATGGCGGAAGAACTTGGCGGCGGAAACAAGCAGTCGGGCATTCTGCCAAAGCTTGCACAGCTTGAAATCACCTTACTGGACTGGGCAGAAAAACATCTTGGCGCAAGCGAATATATGGCGTTTGCAAACAAGTGCTGGCCTGCGTTCCAAACGCAATTTGGCATGGTGCCGTGCTATGTAAACTCCCGTTTGACGGGGCGGGGCATTCCCGTTGCGTGTGAAACGGATATCTACGGCGCGCTTTCCGAATATATTTTAACCTGCGCAACGCAATTGCCGCCAACTTTGCTGGATATCAACAATACCGTTCCGCACGATTTGTACTTGGCGGAAAAAGAAAAATACGGCAGCTATGCACTAAACGATATTTTTATGGGCTTCCATTGCGGAAACACCCCAAGCAGTCTTCTGAAAAATCCCGAAATGAAATATCAGCTTATAATGAAGCGTTTGCTTGAACCCGACGGCGACCCCGATATTACACGCGGTACGCTGGAAGGTACGCTGAAATCAGGAGACATAACGCTTTTCCGTTTGCAATCCACCGCAGACTGCGTATTGCGGGCATACGTTGCCCAAGGCGAAACCATTGACGCAGACCCTAAAACTTTCGGCTCTGTAGGCGTTATCGCCATCAACGAAATGGCGCGGTTCTATCGTCATGTTTTAATCGCAAAACGCTATCCGCATCACGCCGCAATGGGTTACGGCCACATCGGCAAAACCCTCTTCTCCGCGCTTAAAATGCTGGGCATTTGCGATGTAGCCTACAACCAACCCGTTGGCAGGCTGTATTGCGGAGAAAACCCGTTCGCGTAAGGGAGGTTTATGATGGCTACGAAAACAGAAATGCAAGTTGAACAAAAAAGGCTTTTGTACAAATTGCTGAAGCTGAAAAAAGACAACGCCAAAGTAAACGTAATCGGCTTGAACGAACTTATAAACCAAGCTGAAGCCGAAATGGACGAAGAAGACGTAGCGTGGGTAGAGAAAAAAATCGCGCAGTTATAACGAGGTTGCATATGGAAATACACGATTATTCAAGCCGCAGGGGGGCATTAGTCCCCCTGTTGCCCAAAATCCATGCCATGCTTAAAGAAAACGCGTCGCGTGACAAGCTTTCGGTTACAGAGCCGCCTGAGCATATAATTTCGTGGCGGCAGAAGATGCGCCGAACCATTGTGGATATTAACAGGCGTTTACTTGTCGCGCTTGACGGCGGAAGTCTGGCGGGCATTTTTTTCTACCGCTATGACGGTGCGAATATCTATATCGAGGACGTACAGACGGCATGGACGTACAGGAAAAACCCCGCCGTAATTGAAGGCTTCTTAAAGCGGCTGGAATATGACGCGGGTACAAAAACCGCCACATTTTTTGTAGGCGAGCGCGTTAAAATTGAAGCGGACAAGGAAATGCTTGCCGCAAAAGGTTTCAAAGAAGCGCATGAGGGCGGCTGGGAAAAACTTGGTACGCTTTCGCAAGCGGCGGCGGCGATTAAACTGCGTTACGGTCGGGCATGAGCGAATTTTTGGGCTTCTTTGAAAATGTTTTTGCGGCGTTGGGCAGGCACGATAATCATGTGGTTATCGTGGCTGTCTATTTGTGTATCACGGCGGCGTTGTTGGTGTTGCGGGTTTTTGCGCACTTGCATTTTCGCGGCGCGTTACATTCTTTTCACGGCATTGCGGCGAAAGAATTGAAAAGCAAAAACGAGGCGGCGAAGCTTAAAAATCCCGTTTTAAAAAGCGCGGCGGCAGAATACATCCGCATGGCAGAGCGTTCTGTTTCTGCCGTGCCCACTGTACAAATAGTAGAGCGGGCGGTTTCCGCAATGAATTTTTTTGGATGGAAATACACGGGACTTCTTCCCTTCATTGAAACAATGGAGCTTGGAATTTTGGGCATCGGTTTTGTGCTTGCGGTTGTGTATTTGGAAGAAGCGGCGGTTTACGGCTTGCTTGCGATTATCGCGTTTATATCTTGCCGCGTGGCGGCGGCGATTTTTAATGCGCGAGAAGTACGTGCGCAATTCGTGAGTGAAATGGTTTTGTTCATTGAGCGCGAAATAGGGCGGTTCTACGCGGCAGACACAGGCGGCGTGCTTCTGCGCCTGAAAAACGATTTAACCGAAGCCATAGACCGTCAATCCGAAACGTACAAGCAAACGCTGGAAGAAATTTCTGTACGAACGGCAGACATCTTCCGCGACGTTCTGCACAACATGGTTGGCGCGGCGGCAGAAATAAACGGCGGCGCGGTGCGGCTTGCACAGGCAAGCGACAAGGTGCATTCCGCCGCAGACCTTCTTGCAACCCAAATGAAAGCTCACAGCAACTCCCTTTCAGACCAGCTTGTTGACCTCATGTCTGCCCAACAGACCATAACGGCACAAACCGAATTCATACAGCGCAACCAAAAAGCACTTGAGACTTCGCTAAACGCATACGAGTCATCTCTGCAAAACCTCACCCAATCCATTGGCGACGGGCTTGGCACGTTCATCAATCTTCACGCCCAAACAAGCGCGCAAACCATCAACGATGCCATGCGCACCAATATCGAACAGATTATGAATATGGGGAAGCGGCAATAACCATACACTGGATTTTTTCTTAGAAAAAGTATATCATATGTAAAAATAAGACAATTATTTGTACAGGAGGCACAAATGGGAACTTTAGGATTAGACATGGAACGCGGGTTGTTTCTTGGGATTGACTTTGGCACAACAAACTCTGTTGTAAGTATTTACAACTTTGCGGAGGGCGAAGCGCAAACCATTCCGATAGACGGCTCCAATATTTTCCCGACGGCAATCCAATTTGAATCCGACCCGGAAGATGAGAACAAGCTTTCGCGCATTTTTGGTGTACAAGCCAAGGAAGCGGCAATCATTTATCCACTTTCAACCGTGCTTTCTATCAAGCGATATTTGGGAAGCGAACAAAAGATTACCGTTTCTGTGGACGATAAGGAATACAAGTTCGCGCCCGAGCAAATTGCGGGCGAAATTCTGGGCCATCTCAAGCAGAAAGCGGACGAGTACGCGCAGGAAGAAATGGGCATTAGCGGCGAGTTTTCGGGCTGTGTGATAACCGTGCCCGCAAACTCTACCGACAAGCAAAAGAAAATGACCAAGGATGCCGCCGTTTTAGCGGGTTTCGACCCGGAAAATATATACCTGCGGCTGGAGCCCGCCGCGTCTGCAATTTCCTACGCCGTAAACGAAGAAGCCAACAAAAAAGTGCTGGTTTACGACTTCGGAGGCGGTACGTTTGACGCTTGCGTTTTGGAAATAAAAACCGAAGTGGAAGGCGAGCCGACCATTTCAATTGTAAGCACCTACGGCGATAACGATTTGGGCGGCAATGACATAGACAAAGTAATAATGGATATCGTGTACGAAGAGTTCAAAAAACTCACGGGCGAAGAAATAGACCTTTTCGACGAGGACGCAGACGACGGCGTTTCCAAGCGGCAAAAAAAGGTTGCTTTGGTGCGCTTGCAACAAGCCGCAAACCAAGCCAAAGAGCGTCTTAGTCAAACGAAGTCTACAAAAATCACCCTCGCGCCGCTTATTCAAGAGCCGCGCATAGTAAACATCAACATGGAAATTACACGCGATATGTTTTTAAATCACAAACGAATAAACGCCTTGGGAGACAGCCCCGAAAACTTCGAGAAGTTCCAAGGCAAAAGCGTAAGCGACCTCATAGACGAGACACTCAACTGCGTAAGCCGTTGCCTTGAAGCGGGCGGACTAACCGAACCCGACATAGATGAAATCTTCCTTGTGGGCGGCAGTTCTTCCATTATATATGCGGGAGAAAAAATAACGGAGCGTTTCGGCAAAGAGCCGTTTAAGTCTAAAATTTCGCCCGCGCTAAGTATTTCGCAAGGCGCGGCGTACTACTGCAACATGATAATGATGCCAACCGTGCGCGGCCCCGTTGTGCAAGAACGCACAATTCACCCCCTCGGCCTTGAAATAGCAGGCCGCCGTTTTATGGAAATCGTTGCCGCAGGTCAAGATATCCCCAAAGAAGGCTTAACCATTGACGCCCCCGAACCCCTCATGACCAACTTCGACAACGTAACATCCATGGCAATTGTCGCTTACGAAAACACAATGCCCTCCGACGAAAAGAACATCACAGTAAATCGCGACGGCATGAAACGCCTTGCAGGAACATCTTTGCGCGGCATTCCGCAAGGCCCTCGCGGACAGGAGAAAGTAAAAGTAATCTTCCACGTAGGCCAAGACAATATGCTTCACGTAACAGCCCGCAGTCTCTCCACCGACGGCGTTGTAACCGAGCTTTCCGTTGATGAACTGTATAGCTAAGGGGCTTCGCGGGCGACCCACGGCGGCATAGTGCGCGCTTGCTACGGTGGGGTTCTTTTAAAGGCAAAGAAAACGCCTTTAAAAGAACCCCACCGCATCAAGCTACCGTT
>WQSG01000083.1 GCA_009788055.1 Defluviitaleaceae bacterium
CGCGAATTTTCGCGGCGGGTTTTTCGTTAAAGTTTTGATGAAACTTTTTCAAAAGTTTCCGGGGTTTGGGGCGGAGCCCCAAGGTCTTGCTTTATTGTTAAAACTTTTTACCCCTTCATCGCCTCTGCAACTTCTGCGGCGAAATCGGTTTCTTTTTTCTCGATGCCCTCACCCTTTTCGTAGCGGGTGAAACTTGTGATTTTGAGGTCGGGGTGTACGGACTTGAGGTAGGACGCTACGGTAAACTCGCCGTCTTTTACGTATTCTTGGTCAAGAAGGCAGATTTCTTTCATGCTCTTGGAAAGGCGACCTTCTACCATATTTGTGATGATGTTTTCTGGCTTGGGTTTTGCCGCAGTTTTGTTTTCGTCCAAGGCTTGCTTTAGAAGGAAGTCGCGTTCGTTTTTGAGATGCTCTGCGGGAACGTCGTCGCGGGAAAGGAACTGCGGAGACATGGACGCGATTTGCATACAAACATTGCGACCCGCTTCAAGAACCGCGTCGTTGATTTCAGGTGCGGAAAGAAGTAGCATTGCGCCAATGCGTCCGCCGCCGTGGATGTATTCCACGACTGCACTGCCGTCTGTCGCGTTAAAACGCGCAAAGCGACGAAGCCCAAGATTTTCGCCAATTGTGGCGATTTTGTTTGTAAGCGCGTCTTTTGCGGTTTGCGAAGAATCCGCAACCCATTTTTCTTCCAGCAACGCCTCGGGCGTTTCTGCGGAAGATTCAAGTGCCTGTTTTGCCATATTTTGCACAAATGTGATAAACTCATCATTTTTTGCAACAAAGTCTGTTTCGCTGTTTACTTCAACCAACGCACCTTTTTTGCGGTCGGGAGAAACAGCCGCCATTACAAGACCTTCCGCCGCTACGCGACCTGCTTTTTTTGCCGCCGCCGCAAGCCCTTTTTCGCGCAGAATTTCGTTTGCGCGTTTTACATCGCCGTTTGCTTCAACAAGCGCGTTTTTACAGGCAGACATACCCGCGCCTGTCATTTCGCGCAATTCTTTTACCATTGCCGCTGTTACTTGCATTATGCATTCACCTCTTCGTTTTCAACTACTTCTTCAATTGACGCAGGTGCGCCCGGTGCTTCCATAGCAACTGCGGAAGCTTCCGCTTCTTCGCCTGTTTGCTCGCCTTGTTTTGCTTCCAGAACAGCGTCTGCAAGTTTGCCCGCGATTAACTTAATTGCGCGGATAGCGTCGTCGTTGCCGGGAATTACGTAATCAACTTCATCGGGGTCGCAGTTTGTGTCCACGATTGCCACAATGGGAATGCCCAACGACTGCGCTTCTTGGATTGCAATACGCTCTTTGCGTGCGTCAACGATAAACAGCACATCGGGTACACGTTTCATATTTTTTACGCCGCCAAGATTGCGTTGTAATTTATCCATTTCATGCTCAAGTTTTGCAACCTCTTTTTTCGGAAGAAGCGACATACGCCCGTCTTCCTGCATTTTTTCAAGCTCTTTCAAGCGTTGTACGCGGGTTTGCATGGTTTTGAAGTTGGTAAGCATTCCGCCCAACCAACGCTCGTTTACATAGTACATTCCGCAACGCATTGCTTCCTCTTTAATAGATTCCTGCGCTTGCTTTTTTGTACCAACAAACAAAATTTCACCGCTGTCCGCAATGATTTCGCTTACCGCACGGTAAGCATCGTCGATTTTGCGCACGGTTTTTTGCAGGTCGATAATGTAAATCCCGTTACGCTCTGCAAAGATATACTCTGCCATTTTCGGATTCCAACGTCTGGTTTGATGACCAAAGTGTACGCCGGCTTCCAACAATTGTTTCATTGAAATTACTGCCATAAGGCACCTCCTGTAGGGTATTTTCCTCCACGGTCAAAGGAGTTGACCATGTGTGTATTTCTACAACGGGAAATATTATCGCAGATTTTTTTGTGCTTGTCAAAATTTCTAAGAAATTTTCTGCGACTATTCCGTTTTAGTCGAAATCATCAAAAATAGTTTCGCCCAACGCCGCGCTTAAATCCATGGTCTGCCGCGACATCTTTTATGCCTCGATGCCTGCCGGACATAGCACCGTCATAACCTTTTTCCAATTCGGCATTTAATTGCGCGGTTGTCAATGCTCTCATTACTACAGGCTCACGCGATGGCAATCTCATATCAAGGGGAATACCTCTATTAATAATGCTGGAAGTTCTTGCATTTGTGACTTTCGTCATAATATTCACTCCCGATAAAATTTTCCACACACTTACACTATAGACAGATGCATTGTTAAGCGCAAGCGAATATTTTTTTCCTTTGCAAGAAGCCTTAGCACAGTAGATGTAGTACCATTTCCGTAATCTGCCGCGACTGGGACAGGACGGAAATGCCGGCTTGTTGCAAGACAGTTTGTTTTGTGAATGACATCATCTCGCGGGCGATATCTGCGTTGCGGATGAGGGATTCGGAATCTTGCAGGTTTTCGTTTGAGATTAGGCAGTGTCGACAATGAAATGCTGTAGCGAGTAACTAACCTGTAACATTAACTCTTGTTGCTGTTGATTCCTCGCAGGTTTTTCCGCTATGGTTAAAATCACGGCACCGAATACAAGAGCAAATACAAGCACTAAGTCCGTATGAGCAACCTACGCAATTTTCTCCGAAGTTCGGACAAGTTCTAAAGTTTAAAAAGCTCAGTTGTCTAAGCGCGTTTAAATTGGTTTCAGGCTGTAATGTGGTAGAAATTGCGCAAAGCACTTTAAGAATCTGATTCCATATTTTTTTAGATTTGAAAGTTGTCATATAAGACACCCCTTGTAATTTTTTCCGATGGTATCTCACCTCGGTAAGCTTATGCACAACACAAGGGGGTGGATTTGTCAAAGATTTGCTTGCAAAAGTGAAAAAATTATTTTTGCGGCAATCAAAATTTAGAAAATCGAATTCTATTTTATAAATTTGCCCAAAAAAAATATTTTCGCGGTCTTTTACAAATTCGTTTTACCCCCTTGTGTTTTGCTTACGCTTACAGAGGGGTGATGCCAACGGAAAAATTACAAGGGGTGTCATGATGGCTTTTAAATCTGAAGAGATATGTAATCAGGTTCGCCCTGTGTTTGGCAATTCATTCCAATTACAGCTTGAAACCAATTTAAACGTGCTTAGACAAAAGAAAACATCCGCCGAATACGTCACCACCGCAAAAAACAAGCCGAAAAGGAAGTGCAAGAAGCCGCCGAAAATCAAGACATAAACGCTTGCGCTAAGCGGCGCGGCTGTGAGTTCGGGGGGCTGTGATTGATAAAATTATCAAGTGCGCGGTCTACATTGCGGGTGTGGGTGCGGATATCGTCAAGTGCGCGGGTTTGCGCTTGAAGTTGGCGTTCTATTTCGCGCAGGTCGCGGGGGGTTAGTCCCGGTTGCGGTTGCGGGTTTGGCTGTGGTTGCGGAGGTGTACCGATTTCCGTGCCGGGTGATGGTAGTGTAGGGATTGCGTTCGGGTTTTCCCGCAAAATCTCGTGAACGTAATCGCCCGGCATTACTACTTCCCGAATATCCAATTGCCTTAATATTTCTTCAATCAGTTGCGCCAGTTCCTCAGGAGACAATTCCGGAAAATGCTCCGGCAGAACATACGGCGTTGCAACTACTGCATAATCGGGGCTAAGTTCCGGATGCGCCGATATTTCGCGGATTAAGGCTATTAATGCATCCATATCGTTTAAGGCGTTCACGGGGGCGAGGTTTACAAGCGGGTCGGGGCGAGGTTGGATGGGTGCGGGTACTTCGCTGGGCGATATTTGGAAATTGGAGCGTATTATTTGCATAGTTGAATCTCTTGATAGATTGGGATTTGAAAGGTGAGTAAATCCGGGGTCTATTTGAATCCAAAGCGGCCATCTTGTATCGGTTGAACAGAGAACCCCAAATCTAAAATTATGAAGATTCCCAGCCGTATTTCCAGAGCGAAGTCGCATATAAGTATCATTAATAAATCTATACATATGACCAGAATGTGGAGTAGATTGATACACAAGTTCATTACCGCAAACAGAAGTGAATTTCATCGAAAAGGGGACACTATATCGCATTACTGCTTGATAAATTGGACTGGTAAAACATAAAGGCTGGACACTTGATGAAGGGGGTGAACCAGTGCGCAAAGGCCCTTGTAATATGGCAAAACCTGTTATAGGGCAAGTTCCTAAAAATATAGATTGACGTTCAGCTGGGCGGTGCGGGCGCATATCCCAGTAATCGCGGTGGAAGAAATTAAAGTACCGCTGGCAAAAATAATAACCGTGGGAATACATATATTCCGTTACTATTTCGCCTGTCATTTGCAAATCCGAAATCAAATCCAGTATCGGTATCCGCATGGGTATGAACGGTACCGTTACATTCCCGAAACTGGTTTCAAAATTCATCATTTGTTCGCTGGTTCTAATGTGTTCATCAGTTATTCGTGTATGAAAAAGACGGGGCGCAATGCCGTCAATAGTGCCATCTCTATAAAACGCGCACCAGTTCTCAGGCAAATCAAAATATTCATAGACATCTTGTCCCCATATCCAATGGTGAAACCTAGTACCTATTCCAAATAAATTGTCGGGAGGTGGCGGCCCCGGTGTGCCGTCCATTCGCAAATTAGCCCTTTCAAGGGGCAATCTTACTTGTATTCCTGCGGTTTTGTTATACTGTGCTACCATCTGTTTTAATAAAGTGGTATTGTAAACGGGCTTACCCGCTGATGGCGGTTTTACGGGTCTTAATACTTTCGGGGGTGGTTTGGGCAACGCTTGCGCAAATATTTGCAGGGGCGTTGCGGTTGCAAGAATAAAAACGGCTAAAATTATTGCTATAGCTTTTTTCTTCACCTTCTCCAACCCCTTCTATGTAGTGGCGCGACCACTCCTATAATCGCGCCTGCGGTCGTTTATGCACGACCAAGAAGATTAAGAACGAACCTGATGCCGAAACGGATTGATACTACCAAGCCCAAGATACCCATTGCCGCGGCGGCGGCAATGCCGATGATGGGCAAAATTTGGCCTGTCATTGCACCAATCGCGTCTGTCATGATGCCAGCGGCATCAACACCACCTGCGTCGAAAGGTACTACTACATCGGCGTATGCGGCGACAGACATAAGGAACGAAAACACCAACGTCATTGCGGCGATTGCTCTTGCTTTGGTACTTGTAAAAAATTTCTTCATGTTATTTCCTCCTGTTTTATTTTTTTATGCAATGCATTATTGTGCGCACCAACAACGCCAATTGCTTTGGTTATCGTGTTGCTATATCCAAAATCGAAAGGGCTTGTTTCATGCCCCATC
>WQSG01000084.1 GCA_009788055.1 Defluviitaleaceae bacterium
GCGAATTTTCGCGGCGGGTTTTTCGTTAAAGTTTTGATGAAACTTTTTCAAAAGTTTCCGGGGTGTGGGGCAGAGCCCCACGGTCTTATCCAAAATTACATAACCGTATTAAATGACGACCACAAGTTTGCGTTGTTGCCGAAATCGAAGTTGTTAAGGCGCATTTCCACGGGCGGTGGAGAGTTTGCGTAGTGGCGGGTGTTTACCGCATTGGAGGAGATACGCTCCATGCGGGAAGCGAAGCCGCCAAGGTTTTCAAGTGCGCCGCTTTCGGCGGCGGCTTGCAGACGTGATTCGTCAATTGCAAGCTGACCGTTGCGCTGTACTTGAATGCCCGCGCGGGAAAGGGTGGATGCGAAGGTTACGTTTGTGCCAATGAGATGATTAAGGAAGCGTTCAGAGCCGCGTCCATCGTTGGCGTTTGTTCCGCGAATTGCGGAGTTTATGGCATTAACAAGGTCACGAGCGGCAGACAAAGCATTTTCAGCCGAACGCCCGAAAGTGATTTCGGTTTGGCCTGTGCCTGTTAAAGTTGCGGTAACGCCTGCGCCGATATTAACATCGTTTGATTGAGATTCGCGCACAGCACCGCCGTTTACGGTAAACAGTGCGTTTTGTGCGGCTTGGCTGTCTTCTGTAGAGCCGTCAACCTGCATTGCGTGGACAAGATTGCTGCCCGCCGCGTCGCGGATAGAGAACTCGTTGTCTGTGCCTGTTTGAGAGGATGCAACGGTTAAGGTTGAAACAGCCGCGCCGTCTTCCCTTCCGGCTCTCACCGAAGCGGTAATTCCTATATCTGCGGCATTAATTGTTGCCGCCATTCTGCGTTGGATTGCGGCGTTGTCATCGCCCTCCAGCACGTTTACGTTGAAGGTGTGTGTTCTTCCGCCTGTTTCAATTTCAAAAGTGTGCGTACCCGCGCTAACATTGCGGGCAGAAGCCGTCATAGCGTCACCGACATGGGTTTGCGCTTGCGCAACCTGCCGCACATCAATGCTGGTATCTCGCGGCGGCATTGACGCGATTGTGCGATTATTGTCTACCCGAACGGTGGCGACTTCGGCATCTGAAGTTCTGCCTTGCAGTTCGCCGCCTGCGCCCGCTAATGTGCGCAATGCACCGGAAATTGCCTGCCCTGCACTGCGGATATTGGCATTTGCTACAGGTTCTGATTGGTTTGCACCGGAATTAACGCCGCCTGTATTTTGCGTACGAGAGCCGGGAAAACCTATTCCATGAAATCCATCTGCGCGCAGATGGTTGAGTGCCATGCTTCTAACTGTCATCATGCAGACAACCCCCCTACCATTTGGTTTTTTAGTTCCTTGTATTATAGAATAGTTCTTAGAAAAATGCAACCATAATTTTCTAAAGTTCGTGGAAACTGAATCTTAAAATTTCCCAGTCGCCGCCGCCAATCCGTTCCATTGCGATAAATGCGCGAACTTGACCGTTTTCGCCGCGCACGCGTATGGTAAACTCGGCAGAACTGCGTCCGGGACTTGAGTGAATGCTTCCCATCGGCATAAAGCCGAATGACTCCACTTCGCCGATTATGTCGGAAATTTCTTCGCTTGTGCGAATGTGGTCGAGGGCAATGTGATATGCGGGGTGGTTGCGAAACATGGATGTTATTCCGAAAACCAAACCACCGATAAATAGCGCGAAAACAACCACCGCCCCTATGATTATTTTACGCTCGGTGCGCTTAGAGCGTTCGTATGCTTCACGCGGCGAGAGATTTGCGTGCTGTTTCGGCAATTCATACACGCCTGTTTTTGCCATTTTGTCGCCCAATTTTTGACGCTGATTGCTGACAATCAGAACCAAAAATTCCAGCGGCCACAGCGGAGTGAGTATCTGCCGCAAAAATAATCGCGGCACAGACGGAATCGCAGACGTGTCCGAAATATCGCGCACGCCTATGCCAACCAATCGTTTTCCCAAACTTCGCCCGCCCACAATGTCTCGGAGGCAGTACGCAACAAGCACTGCGGCGGTAAAAATAAGGACGGACAGGACTGCATCCGACTCTGTGAAATTTCCCCCCGCCGAAAAAACGAAAATCATATACAGCGGAATAAGCGTGAACGAGAAAATAAAATGGTCTATCAGAAACGCGGCAAAACGCTTGACCACGGGCGCAGTCCGAAATTCGGGCGGTTCTTCGCGGGTGGGCGGCGGTTCGGGCGCGGCGGTTTGTAACGAATTGGCGGGCGGGCGCGGTAAATCCATCGTGAAGCAGATAATCCTGTTTGCTTCCGTAAACCCAATGCGGGTGTGGAAAAGATGGCTTTCTTCGTTGGGCAGTTCGCAGTCGGAAGCGAACTCTGTACAGCCTTTTGCGGACGCCCATTTTTTCGCAAACTCTACCATTTCCCGTGCGATACCGCGTTTGCGAAATTGCGGCTTCACGTAAATGCCCTCCAGATAACCAACGGGCGCGGAGTCCGTACCTTCTACGTAGTCGTTGCGCAGTGACAGGCTGATAAACGCGACGGGTTCGCTGTTATGGATGTATAAAAATTCGTGGGGCAGGTCGCCGCGATTCCATTCTTCCAGCCATTCTGCGGGGGAATCGTCTTGCCACAGTTCGTTGCACAACGCCGCCCATGCGTTTACGTTTTCGCTTGATACAGGAATTATCATATTGCCCCTCCAATTTTTGCTAGGGCGTGTTCCCACTACCGCCAACGCCCGCATTTTGGTCAATTTTCCGCCACTTTTCGTCAGCTTTTCCTCGCTTGCCGCTGGCAAGCGTCGTCAAACCTTCCTCAATTGGCAAAAAATTGCCGCAAAATTCGGGCATTATCGGTAGTGGGAACACGCCCTAATATTATTTCCGCGCATTCGCGGATGAAATTCGTGACTGTAGCTTTTTGGATGTATCGCACAGGGTTTTTGTGACGGCTTTCGCCCGTGTCGAACCAGTGCAGGGTGCGTTCGTGCCATGCGTGGATTTCCGCCGCAGACAGCAAGTGCAAAAAATCCTGTGCCGCCGCGCCTTGTAATGCCCGCCACGCCTCGGTTTCCCCGCCGCTTTCGCGGAAGAGGGCGTGGTCTAAAATGTCGGTATCGTTGTAGTATGCCTCGCGCTCTTCTTGAATTGGCGCGGGGTCTGCGGCGTAGTCTTCGCGAAATTTCATATGCACCCGCTTCACCCAGTACATATCGGTTAAAATATGTATTCCGTATCCCCACAAAAATGAGGGGTCGGTTTTGCCCCTGTTTTCATTTATGAAACCCAGCATAAAATTGACATACTCGTTTTCGTTTATGTCGCTCCATTTTTTGTCTGCCGCGATTAAGTGCGTACCGTGCTTTGCCGCAACATCCACGCCCGCCCGCATATGAATCGCGTCCGGCGAAATAATGCCAAGGTAAAACTGCGGCACGTTTTGCACCGCAAACCCCGCGCTAAGCAATATTTCTGCCACGCTTATGTGAACCATGGGTAATGGCATATCTCACTCCACCGTTATTGTAATCATGTTTGACTCAATCTGCACTTGCTGTCCGAAAAACCCAAATGTTATTGGGGTTCGCTCCTTTGTTTTCATATTTACGCAGGTTCATTTACACGCACTACCCTGTCGATTCGTAGCGGATTATCCGTTTTAAACTCAATCATTACAAAATGCGGGCAGTTTTCACATTCGTCCTCTGTATCGGAAAGATTACCCATGCGAGGGCAGTGTTCTTGCCATGTGTCGGGGTTGCATAATTTTATTTCGCAAGTGTGCCTGTGGGGGATAAATTCAAACATATAGGTCTCCTTAATCAAGCGGCTGTAATTTTTGCCGTTGTTTGGTGTTCCACATTGCCATCAATTCATTTTGATATTTTGCCGCCCACTCTTTTACAAGTGATTGCGCTTTTTGCGATAAATTGCCATACAGCATATTTAATGTTTTTATGCAAAACGCACCCTCTTTGCTACCATAAACTGCATGAAAATGCGGCGGGTTGTGTTCGCGGCTGAAGTAGATGTATATGACAATTCCATAAAATCGCGTTACTTCCGGCATGGTTGCCCTGCCTTTCTGTTTGCTAATTGCGCAACGATATAGGGGAAGACCTTATAGACATCCCCTTGATATATTATTTAATAGGATTCTTGCATTGGCACCCAAATGGCATGAGCGTGTAAAATAAATATATTTCCAGACCTTGTAACGCGAAATTTTGTTGCAAGTTCGGACATTGGAAACGCAAGCATATCAATATGGTCAGGGATATACACATCTGTCGTATACATACCACCCCAGTCCTCATTGTGAGTCCACCCACGCAACGTAAAATTTTGCAAATTCAATCGGCTGGTGTCGTGTATATAGACGCCATCTTCATATATCGTAATAATATCATGAGGAGTAAGATATTCGTCATGTCGCAGGGTTCGTCCAATAATCCAGTACCCCGACCCATCGTGTAAATGAAAGTGAACGCGATAAATCATGTAAAGTGTCGATGGCACTTCCCTTGGAGGAGGGGGGTCTGAAGGTTGCCACACTGGGAGTTCCGGGATTTCTGGTAGTACAGGAGGTGTGGGCGGCAGTCCGGGGTGCGTGGGTAAATCAGATTTCAATATTTCAGCATCGTGGAATTGCCTAGGCACCCAAACAGCATGGGCGTGTAAAATAATTAAGTCTTCATACACTGTTGTATCAAACTTTGTTGCAAGTTCGGACATGGGAAAAGCGAGTATATCAATATGGTCAGAAATATATACATCTGTCGTATATATTCCGCTCCTCTCGCTATTCTCAACCCATGCGCGCAGTTCAAAATTTTCAAGGTTTAATAGTGCCGTATCGTACGTAATTACTCCATCCTTATATACTCCAATAATATCATGAACGGTGAGATACTCATCCTCGTTCATCACTCGGCTGATAATCCACCTGTTAGAGCCGTCCCTTATATGAAAATGAACACGATATAAATTAGCGGGCGCATTTTCGGGAGAAAAGAGCGGGGCTTCGTTTTGTAGGTGGTCGTCAACAATATAATCCCACGAATCTATATCAAGAAGGGACTCCTCCGATTGTTGAATTGTACCGCAAGCAACCAAAAGAGGGAGCAATAATATCATCATAATGAGTGCCGTATTTTTCATGAGAATCTCATTCCTTTAAGAGTTTTTCGTTGAAGGCTATCAAAGTCATACCGCAAAAAAAATTAAAGTTTTTTTGGAGAGGGGGGTTCGGGGGGAGAACCTT
>WQSG01000085.1 GCA_009788055.1 Defluviitaleaceae bacterium
CAAAGGTTTTGCGAATGAAGCAGTTACAGCAATGATTGAATATGCTCAAAATGTATTAAACCTAAAGCGGTTGTATGCCAGTATTGAAAATAAAAATGGGAAGTCAATAAAACTGATTGAAAAACTGGGCTTTGAATTTATAGCAGTTTTGCCTGAATCGAATTTTTACGGCAGAGTTGCAGACGTGGCATACTATTCACGCACATTATAAGCATTTTCTCCACCGAGCGACTTATACAGTATCGACAAGTCGAGACTGTCGTGCGCCCCGTTGGGGATTAAAAAAGACAGCGGGCTTCGCTCCTGTAAAATCAAAAATATTCTCCACAAGAGCAAAGACCCACTATCTGAAAAATGACTTGCCCCCCTTTCGTATTGCCTCTCAAAACCCGTTGTTTTACCGCAAACAGGGCAGTTGAGTATATTTTAGTGTACTCCGTTTTGCAAAGTACCCTTCATAGTAATAAATCCTAGAATGTGTGCTTAATCATCGTAATGCCCTTTACACTGCGAAATTTCAAGATTATTGTTTTTAATGCGATAAACTATCCTATTGGGTTCATCAATTTGCCGTGACCACCAACCGGACATCTCATGCTTTAATGGTTCCGGCTTGCCAATGCCTTCATAAGGGTTTCGCTCGATGTCTTTAATCAGCTTATTCAGCTTGCGGAGTGTTTTTTTATCCTGTTCCTGCCATGCAAGCTACTCATTCCATGCCCTATCAGTCCACAGTTTTTTCATCGACATTATTCCTCAATTAAGTCATGTTCGGTTAATTTCCCTGCATCCGCATCAGCTATAGATTGTCGAAGGACACGCATATTACTATCTTTATAGAATGGGTCTGAATGGGTTGTAATGTCAAATGGTATACGCCCTTGTCGGACAACTTGCCGTACAAAGATGTTTATTGCAGTTGTCATGTTAAGACCCAGTTCATCGAACAAAAAATCTGCTTTCTCCTTCAATCCGTCATCAATACGGATATTCACTTGTGCCATTGATAACACCACCTTTCGTATAGCATTTTATATCAATATCTACACACAGTCAATATTCAGATAAAAGCAACAAGTTTCTCAAAACCGCTGAATGCTGGATTTTTTTTGTGCCTATCCGAAAATTAAAAAGTTGACAATCGCCAGCATTTCGCGCAAATAATTTGCCGCGAAGCTGTGCCACGGCGTTGACGCACCCAAACCGACCGCGTCAATATCAAGGCTTCGCGCTTGCCGCACGGCGCGGAAAATATGAAAATCGTTTGTGACAACAACGGCACGGAAGCCGTCGGGGAAATGCCCCGCCAAAATTTCTTTGGAAAACGCCAGATTTTCGTAAGTTGACGTTGACGCGCCCTCTTGCAAAATTCTTTCGGGCGAAATCCCATGCGCCGCAAGATACCGCGACATTGCTTCCGCTTCCGTGATGTTTCGCCCTGCGCCAAGCCCGCCGCTTACTACAACTACGGCGTTCGGGTTGCGGTTCAAGTACATAATGGCAGTGTCCAATCGCCGCGCAAGATGCCCGCCGACTTCATCTCCGCGAAGCCCCGCACCCAAAACGATTACTGCATCTTCTGTGTAATCAACGCCGCCGCCTCTGCCGTAAACCGCCAAAAATCCCACGAAAAAAACAGGCACGGAACAAGCCAGCCAAAGCGCGATATGTATTTTCTTCGCGATTTTCTCAAAAAAAGCACCGTACAAAATCACGACAACCGCCAAAAATCCAAGCGCGATATGTCCGAAATGCATATTCCCCGTTGCCAAAATGAAAATTAAATTTAACAACGCGAGTATTCCGACGGTAACAAAAAATATTTTTATTGCTTTCATGTCGCACCTCTTTTTTTTCGTATTCGCCTAAGACATAACCGAAGACGGCGGAATGCCCTTGTATTTTTTAAACAGCCTGCTGAAATAAAAAACGTCTGAAAAGCCGCAAAACGCGGCTACTTCTGTTACATTGTATGTTCCTGCGCGAAGCATATCTTCTGCCTGATTTATGCGGATTGTGTTCAAATAATCGCGGAAAGTCATGCCTGTTTCGCGCTTAAAAAGTGTGCCGAAATACACGGGGTTCAACGAAACCGCAGAAGCAACATCTGCGATTACAATGTGTTTGGCGTGATTTTCCGCAATAAAGCGGATGGCTTGATTAATGCGCGGGTCGATGATATGCGTGTCTGCATCGTATACAAGAATTTCCATAAGGCGTTGGATAATCAGCATAAGCCGCGCACGAGAACGCATTACATATCCGTGGGTTTTTGCAGAAAAATCTTCCTCCAGCTTGCGGTAGTGAGACAGTAAATCGTTTCGCATCCCAATGTGCGAGTGACGCGGCAACGGAAGTTCTGCGTCTTCCCCCAAATTGTGCAGGTTAAAATTAACGGCGAAGCACTCAAATTTTTCAGGTTCACTGCTTATTACAAAACGCTCCGCACCTTTTGGAATGCACAAAATTTCGCCCGTTGATATCAGAATTTTTTGACGGTCTGCCGTGTACACCGCTTGCCCGCTTATTACATATACCAGACAAATGCAGTCCGCCGCATGGTTTTCCTCAAACCATTCAGAATTTACAACGTGACTGAAATGCTCAATTGTTGGTATGCTGTTGTTAAAGATGTCAAAATTCACATCCGCCACCCTTTACAAATTACAAAGCTGTGTAATTTTATCCATGTGCGCCGCACCGTGTCAACCCAAAGAGCTGAAAAATTTTCGCTATTGCTTGCCGTTTTTCCATGTTATAATTATCTGCACGGTAGACAAACAACACAGGATAAATTGGAGGTAACAGAGTGCAACAAACATTTTTGAAAAATACGACTGTTACACCAATATTATTGAAAATAAAATCGAAATCGTAAATATTTTCAAGCGAAGCATATAGCAAAACAAGTAAAAATCCGGTTGCCGTTGGTAGCGGGGATGTAAAGGAGATTGCAATGCTATTCAAAATACTTTCAATTTATCACGGTTGGTTTGAAGTAGATTTCAATAGGGGATGGCCGCTTACTAATTCGGATTATTTGGGCTGTGATGCACCGTATTTATTACTGGAGGCTTTGGGTGATTTGTTAGAAGGTAAAATCACAGAAGCATGGCTTTGCTGGCAAGACGAACCCATTGCAAGAATACTAAACCTTGAAAAGCAAAACGATAAGCTCATTGTAAAGATTTATGCTACTGGCAAAGAATCCTACGATTTAGATTATAATGGCATAACGCTAAGTAAGCATATAACAGATTGCTTGTTCACAACAGAGGGTGAATTAAGAGATTCGGCAAAAAGTATTTTAAAGGAATTTGAGCTATATGAAAATGGAAACGGCAGACAAAGATACGATGTCAACTGGGGCGATTTTCCTCAACAACAATACGAACGATTGAAAAAACTTTTACTAACCAAATAAGCATTTTCCTTACGCATGAAAAACGGACAACTCACTATTGTGAAGTTTCCGTTATCCAAAAAAATCCAGCCGTTTGCTGGCTACTCTTGCGGTTACGCTTATGAACGATACACTAATCGTAAGAGTCACTATCGGTGCAGTAAATTTTTTAAAAGGTGCTGTTAAAATGTCCGCTGAAAAATCTGCAAATATCGTAACAAGCCCGGTGAGAGCCGCAAGCGAACCGCATATTGCTTTATCGTTGGTGCTTGATGTGTCCTCGTCTATGCGTGGGGATTCTATAACGCTACTTAACAAAGCCGTGAACGATTTAATTTCGCAACTCAAAAAAGATACCCGCTTGCAAAATATTATCGACTTAGCAATTTTTGTATTTGGTGCGCAGGGGCGTGAAAATGTTTACCAACCATTTAGGGCGATAAAAGACTGCGACACGGTTAAATTGGTTGCGGAAGACAACAGTTCTCACGTTGTAAACGCGCTGGAGAAAGCCATTGAATTTATGCGAAATCGTTGCTCTATATACAACAGGGGCGGCGGGGCGTACAAACCGTGGATTGTGCTTATCACCGACGGCGAGTTTAACGATGATTCTGCCGAGATTCACCGTATAGGGGAAAAAATCAAGGAACTGGAAACTCGCGGCAAGTTACATTTTTTCGGGCTTGGGACAGACGAGTATGACAGGGGACAACTTGAAGACCTAACAAGTTTCCCAAACCACGTCATAGATGCAAATGCGGCAAACTTTGACGAATTTTTTTCGTGGGTGGGAAACAGCATGGTGTCGGTATCAAAAAGCGCGATAGATGACGCCATGGACTTTCTGCCGCCAAAAATAACATGAGCATTTACACTTTTTGCGGAGGTTCGCAAACGGGCAAATCTCACGAAAGCAAGAATATCGTGTGCCAAGACGCACTTTGTCATGCAGAAGGTGACGGCTTTTTTGTTGTTGCCGTGGCAGACGGTTTGGGTTCTTGCAAGCATTCCGATATCGCAAGCAGAATGGCGACAGCGGAAACAACCGCCCACTGCGCAAAAAATATCTGCCGCGATATGCAAGACGGCGAAATCATTTCCATAATAGAAACGGCTTTCGACAACGCAAATTTTTCGATAAAACACTTCGCGGGCGAATTTTTAAACGAATACGACACAACCCTTACCCTTGCGGTTTACATAAACGGGACGGTTTTTTTCGGCCATGCGGGCGACAGCGGCATTATCGCGCTACGCAGAGACGGCATTTTTGAAGCGGTAACACAGCCGCAACTTGGAAGCGGGTATGGCAAAGAGCGGGCGGTGTATCCGTTGGCGGCAAAAGCCAAGTGGGTTTTCGGCAAGTACGAACACACCGCAAAAGCAATTTTTTTGATGACGGACGGCGTTTTAAACAAGGCTGTTCCACCGCTTCTTCACGCGCAAAAATACAAACTTGACCACGCATATCTGTTTTATCTGTATGATAATTTATGCAAAAACCCAAACGTCCAAAGCTGGATTTCTCAAGAACTTTCCAACATCCCGCCGCAGGAAGTAAACTACGACGACAAAACGCTGGCGGCAGTCATGTGCAATTCCCTAAAAATCAAGCTGAAACCCAAAAGCTATTATAATTTCCCAAGCAATAAATTATGGAACACGCTACTTGAAAAACAGAATAACGAATTGTATTAGACCTGTCCTGCAACCGTTCGCCGCCGCCTTTGCGGTCAAAATTCCGCAATTCTGCGTCGGTTGCTCCTAGCGAACGCTCCACGTTCGCGTCGTCG
>WQSG01000086.1 GCA_009788055.1 Defluviitaleaceae bacterium
CGAATTTCATTCGCGGCGGGTTTTTAGTTAAAGTTTGGGTCAAGCCTTTTTAAAGGCTTGCGGGGTTCGGGGCAGAGCCCCGAGAACTTGTTTATTGTACAAGTGTCGGATTAAAGTCCTCAACCCATGGTAAGCCCCACTTGTTTAGTGCGTCCATGAATGGGTCGGGGTCGAATTCTTCTACATTGTATACGCCGGGCTTTCGCCAAGTGCCGTTCATTACAAGCATTGCGCCAATCATGGCGGGGACGCCTGTGGTGTAGGAGATGGCTTGTGAGCCTACTTCGCGATAGCATTCTTGGTGGTCGCATACGTTGTAGAGGTAGTAGGTGACGGGTTTGCCGTCTTTTGTGCCTTGGAAAATGCAACCGATATTTGTTTTGCCCTTTGTGCGTGGCCCGAGGGATGCAGGGTCGGGAAGGACAGCTTTTAGGAATTGCAGAGGGATAATTTTTTTGCCCTCGAAGTCTATTGGCTCGATGGAGGTCATGCCGACGTTTTCAAGGCATTTTAGGTGAGTGAGATAGCTTTGCCCGAATGTCATGAAAAAGCGGATTCGTTTTATGCCGTTGATGTTCAGCGCGAGGGACTCCAGCTCTTCGTGATAGAGGAGGTACATATCTTTTTCGCCAATTTGCGGGAAATCGTACACGCGCTTTATTTCCATGGGCGCGGTTTCAACCCACTTGCCGTTTTCCCAGTAGCGGCCGTTTGCGGTTACTTCGCGGATATTTATTTCGGGGTTAAAGTTTGTCGCGAAGGGGTAGCCGTGGTCGCCCGCGTTTGCGTCCAAAATATCAAGGTAGTGGATTTCATCGAAATGGTGCTTCAGTGCGTACGCGCTGAAAATTCCTGTTACGCCCGGGTCGAAACCGCAACCCAAAAGCGCGGTAAGCCCCGCTTTTTCAAAGCGTTCGCGGTACGCCCACTGCCACGAATATTCAAACTTGGCGGTGTCTGGCGGTTCGTAATTCGCCGTGTCGACGTAGTGCGTTTTCGTGGCAAGACAGGCATCCATGATTGTCAAATCCTGATACGGCAACGCAAGGTTTACAACAACCTGCGGCTTGAAGCCGTCAATTAATTTGACAAGCTCGTCCACATTGTCCGCGTCAACCTGCGCGGTGTGAATGATTGTTTTAACGCCTTTTGCTTCCAGTTCCGCCTTAACGTCGTCACATTTGGACTTCGTGCGGCTTGCAATTAAGATTTCCGAAAACACTTCGCTGTTTTGGCAGCATTTGTGAATTGTAACTTTCGCAACACCGCCACAGCCGATAATTAACGCTTTACCCATGTTATTAACCTCCTATCTAAAGTCAACAACGTTTACAATACGGCTAAGAAACTCGCGTTCCTCTTGGTTGCCCTTCACGGATTGCGACGCCGCAACAATACGCAACCAACGCTCTACGTAGGCGCGGGGCGTGTCGCTTTTTTTGCAAAAGGCTTTCATATAATATTCCGCTTCCGAAGTTTCCTTTTTCAAAAGGAAAACAAGATACGAACGCGCCGCGTCTGCCGAAGCGTTGCCCTTGGTAACGTGCGCCCAGTCCAGAATATAATGCTTGCCTTCGGGTGTGATAATTATATTGCTGGGGCGGAAATCTCCGTGGCACACTTTGTTGTGGCGCGGCATTCCGTTAAGGTGCGTTTGCAATTCGTATTTTGTCATAGGGTCGAAGTCTGCCTGCGAAATCTTGCCAAACATCTTGTCCCTGTGATTAGTAAGAAGCGGCAATTTTTGAGCATGAACTTCCATTTGGATATCCACCAGTTTGTCAATATATTTATCTCTTCCCGACGGATCCTCCATCATCAACGCATCAAGAGTTTTGCCGTCGATATACTCTGTGATAATCGCCCAGCAACCATCAACCATAGTAACCTCAAGCACCTTTGGCACATTAAGCTCGGACTCTTCTACCCGCGCTTGGTTCAACGCTTCATTTAAGATATCCGCCTTGGAATAGTCCTTGCCAAACATCTTTATTACCCTGTCGCCGTCACGGTAAATCGTCTTGTTGCTGCGCTTTGCGATAACATTGTCTAAATTCATTTTGTTTAGCTCCTTCCGTAAAACGCGTTAAGGTACATTTCCTTCATTTCTTCCATGAGGGGATAGCGCGGATTTGCGCCTGTGCATTGGTCATCGAAGGCCTGTTCTACCATGTTGTCAAGTTGCGCAAGGAAGTCGGCTTCTTTGATGCCGTAGTCTTGAATGGTTTTCTTTATGCCGATTTTGGATTTGAGGTCGTTGATGGCTTCCATAAGTTTTTTGGTTTTGTCGGCGTCGTTTTTGCCGTCCAAACCGACAAAGGAAGCGATTTCCGCATAGCGTTCGGTTGCTTGCGGATATTTGTATTGCGAGAAAGTTCCCATTTTCTTGGGGTTTTCGGTCGCGTTAAATTTGATAACTTCGTTGATGAGAAGCGCGTTTGCAACGCCGTGGGGCAGGTGGAAAGCCGCGCCCAATTTATGCGCCATAGAGTGGCAAATGCCCAAGAATGCGTTTGCGAAAGCCATTCCCGCAATGGTGGATGCGTTTGCCATTTTTTCGCGGGCTTCTTCGTTTTTGCCGTCCGCGTAGGCGATAGGCAGATATTTGAAAACGGATTTGATTGCGGTAAGCGCGAGGCCGTTTGTGTAGTCCGTGGCAAGCATGGACGCATAGGCTTCCAGCGCGTGGGTAAGCGTGTCAATTCCCGACGCGGACGTTAATCCGGGGGGCATATCCATCATATAATCAATGTCCACGATTGCGATATTGGGCAGAAGTTCGTAGTCTGCAAGGGGGTATTTTATTCCCGTGGATTCGTCCGTGATAACGGCGAAGGGCGTTACTTCACTGCCCGTACCAGCCGTTGTAGGAATGGCGATAAAATTCGCTTTTCCGCCAAGTTTGGGGAACGGGCAAATGCGTTTGCGAATGTCCATGAAACGCATTGCAAGGTCGAGGAAATCGACATTCGGGTGTTCGTAAAGAACCCACATGATTTTTGCCGCGTCCATGGGAGAACCGCCGCCGAAAGCGATTATGCAATCGGGTTCAAAATCGCGCATGGCTTTCGCGCCAGCAACCGCGCATTCCAGCGTCGGGTCGGGTTCAACATTGAAGAAAGTTTGATGTCTAATTCCCATATCATCAAGGGTATTTTCCAGCGTTTTGGTGTAATTGTTTTTGAACAAAAATTCGTCCGTGACAATGAAAACTCTTTTTTTGTCGTACTCCTCTTTAAGCTCGGAAAGCGCGACTTTAAGCGAGCCTTTTTTGAAATAGACCTTTTCGGGTGTTCTGAACCATAGCATATTTTCCCTCCGCTCGGCTACGCTTTTGATGTTTAGAAGATGCTTTACGCCAACGTTTTCGCTGGTGGAGTTGCCGCCCCAAGAGCCGCAACCAAGTGTCAAAGACGGCGCAAGCTTGAAGTTATAAAGGTCGCCGATACCGCCGTGGGAAGACGGAGTATTTACCACAATGCGGCAAGCTTTCATTGCGTTTTCAAATTTGGACAGGTCTTCTTTATTGTTTGTGTTGATGTAAATTGCGGCGGTGTGACCGTATCCGCCGTCTTTTACAAGTTTGTCGGCTTTGGCAATTGCTTCGTCAAAGTCCGTGTATTTGTACATTGCAAGCACGGGGGAAAGCTTTTCGTGCGAGAATTCTTCTTCAAACTCCACGCTTTCCACTTCGCCTATAAGAATTTTTGTGCCTTTGGGAACGGTAATGCCTGCGATTTCCGCAATCGTTGTGGCTTTTTGCCCTACGATTTTCGCGTTAAGCGCGCCGTTTACAACGATGGTCTTTCTGACTTTTTCGCATTCGTCCTCATTTAAGATGTAGCAACCGCGTTTCACGAACTCTTTTTTCACGGCGTTATAAATTTTCGCGTCCACAATAACAGCTTGTTCGCTGGCGCAAATCATGCCGTTGTCGAAGGTTTTGGAAACGATTACGGAACTTACCGCCATTTGGACATCAATGGACTTGTGGAAAACCGCAGGAACATTTCCCGCGCCCACGCCTATTGCAGGTTTGCCGCTGGAATACGCCGCCTTAACCATACCCGGCCCGCCCGTTGCCAGAATCAAGTCCGCGCTTTGCATTACCTCGTTGGACATTTCCAGCGAAGGGGCTTCAATCCATGCGAACAACCCTTCAGGCGCGCCCGCTTTAACAGCCGCGTCAAGCACAACCTTTGCGGCTTCCGCCGTACATTTTTTTGCGCGGGGGTGCGGCGCGAAAACAATTCCGTTACGTGTTTTAAGTGCCAGCAAGCCTTTGAAAATTGCGGTAGAAGTCGGATTTGTTGTTGGAATAACCGCCGCAATAACGCCCATTGGCTCTGCAATTTTTCTTATACCAAACTGTTTATCTTCTTCGATTAACCCGCAGGTTTTCGTATCTTTATATGCGTTATAAATATATTCAGACGCATAGTGATTTTTGATTACCTTATCCTCTACAACGCCCATGCCTGTTTCTTCAACCGCAAGCTTTGCCAACGGAATCCTGTTGTGGTTGGCGGCAAGCGCGGCTGCCCTAAAAATAGCGTCCACCTTTTCTTGCGAATATCCCGCATAAATTTCCTGCGCTTTGCGAACTTCTGTCATTGCCGCTTTCAACGCGTCTACACTATCTATAACAATTTTCATACTTCCTCCTACTATTTCTAAGAATATTTCTTGCGCATTGAAAAATGTATTTCATTCGCAAGAATTTGTCAAGGTTTGGAACTGTTTTTCACAACCTTTTTACTTGTTTTTAGATTTTTTTTGTAAAAAAAAGGTCGCGGGGATTTCACCCCCGCACCCCCACAAGGGGACATTGTCCCCTTGACCCCAAATAAAAATCGCGCATACGCGCGATTTTTGGGATTGCGAAACAGCTTATCGCCAGTCCGTTGTTTAAAGTTTGGGTCAAGCCTTTTCAAAGGCTTGCAGGGGCTCGGGGACAGAGT
>WQSG01000087.1 GCA_009788055.1 Defluviitaleaceae bacterium
TCATGGTTAAATTATCGTAAATGGCACAAGGCAATTCTTTCAGCCCCGCAATTTTAGACGCGGCGTGGCGGCGATGCCCTGCAAGGATATAATAATCGCCGTTGTATGCTTTTTTTATGCCCGTTTTTTGGCGGTAGGTAGGCGCGTCCACGGGGTAAATCATAAGATTTTGACGCACTCCGTTTGCGGATATGCTTGCGGAAAGTTCCTCCAGCTCGCCAAGATTTTTGCGCGGGTTGTTTGGGTGCGGCACAAGATTTTTAATTGGAATCCACTTGATGGTTTTGTCTTTTTGCATGATTACACGCCCTTTCGTGGTTTACACCGCCGCGATTTCGTCGGAAGTGCCTAGTTTTTGTTCAAGATACTCACGTTCCAGTTTTTCGTATTTGTCGAAATCTATTTCGCGCTGGTTGAAATTTACGAAACGGTTTGGGGGAGGTTTGGGGCTTGCGCGGCTCGTGCTGTACCCCGCCCGCGCTTCGGCCTTTTGCGCGTTTCGCAGGGATGATTTTGCGTAGTTGACAATATTTTTAACGGGCGGATGGTCTGCGTCTTCGATTCGGGCGATTATGCTTGCCAGAACACTCTCGTAACCGTCGGCAGACAGCGCAACTTTGATTTCCGCCGCTATTTCGCGCAACCACTCCATGCTGATAGATTGATGATTTGATTGATTTGTATGAGAATCATTTATATTTTTATCAATCATATCTATCTTATCTTCTTTTGATATAGATGCTTGATTTGCTTCCATTTGCTTAGTTTTGCTTTCCGGATTTCGTGACTTTTTCGTTTGACCGCCCTTGCGCCCGCTTTCACTGCGCACTTTCTTTAAGTTTTCAACGGATTCATTAATACGAACATTTTTTATACCCATCTGTAGCAACAGCATCCGCGATAATTCAGACAGCTTTTCAATTTCTTCACCCAACGATGCGCTGATTAGGGCTTGCGTTAATTCGCCCATCCTGTAATTGGTAAGCGAAATAAGCGCGGCAAAATAATCACCGTGGATGTTTACGTTTTCCGTGCCGGTGCTGTTTTTCGCCAAAATAAGCATGGAGAACGCCCGCGATAACTCGGACGTTTTCGGCAGCTCTTCGCCGGCGGTGGTTCGCATAAGCGTTTTAACCAGCTCGCCCAAACGGTATCGTGTGAAGGTTTTAAGTACGTTGTAAAATTCAGGGTGAATGTTTACGAATTTATTTTTCATGCCCGCTCCCCTTTGCTTTTTCGGTTTTGTAAATGAAGACAGAAAACGAACACGCCATTGTGATAATCACAACAACCAACGTGAAATATGCCGCAATGGGAACGGTGAAAAATGGCGTTATTATATATGAAGCGTCGCCCATCAGCTCGCGGCAGGTTTCGCATAGCTTGTCCGCGGTCATTTCAACACCGCCTTGCAAGTGCCGCGTCGGCTTCTTCGCGGGTGATATAATATCCGCGCACTAACGCTTTTGTGTACAGACTATAATGTTCAATGGTAAATTTTACTTCTTCAACGTATCGCCTATCTTCGCGATTGCAACATTCGCCGTTATCGATGTACAGCCTGCAATGTGAACCGTCTTCATGAGTCCAGAGATTGTCAGGGCAGCCACTACATTTGTTAATGTGAGTAGCGCGAAAAATCGTGTCGCCCGCTTTGCACGGAAGCACAACCACCCGCCCGTCATTCTCCGCTTCCAGTAATTCAGTGGCGCGGGTTTGGATTGGGATTTTGTCAATCGCATCCATTATGATATCCACTTCCGCCTGTTCTTTGGGCGAGAGGTGATAATATCCGCGCTTAATTACTATTTCTACCAATTCAGCATCAATCAATCGCTTCATTTCATCACCCCGCTAAGTAAATTGTAGTGGCTGTTTCTATTTTGGAAATAACCCTTTTACGCGCCAATACTCACGCATTGCCCTTTAAGTTTCGCGTTGGCGTATATTATCGGAATATCTATATGTTCCGCCAATTCAATTTCCGCCGCCATGCCCTCGCTGATGCGGCCGCCGAACACAATCACGCTGTCGCAAAATTCGAGAATTTGTCGCCCTGCCACAAGTGCGGCTTTGCGTTGCGCCGGGTCGTTATCATCGTAAACGCCATCAAACATCAAATGCGCCGAAACAGGCGTTCCACCCATATCCCTAATTTGACGGCAATACTCCCGCGCCCGCTTTATGTTGCCCGCTATATCACCGGCAAGCGGTGCGCATACGTAAGTTAGTTGCATGGGGTTTACCCCGCTTTCTTCACAATTTTAAACAATACCCCGCCATATGGCGCGATAGACTTAAATCCGCCGTGGTCGGTTACTACAACTTCATCAGCAATTGCCGAAACCTCTAGCGTGTCACCTACCGCAATACCCAACTGCAAACGCAGTTCGTGCGGTATTAGCACCCGGCCCAGCTCGTCCACTGTTCTTGTGTGGTCTTGGTTGTCCATGTGCAGCCCTCCATGTTTTTTGCGCATTACGCGCCAAATTTGGGTAAGAAATATCCCGCTATTGCGCGGGTTGCCCGCTTTTTAAGCGGTAAAAAATACGCCCGAAAGGCTTATTTTTATGTGGAAAAATTTAAGTGAACTTTTTTTGCAAAAATACCCTTAAAAAACGGAACAAGTTACACACTGCGAAAACAAAACCAAAATCGAACATTGTTTCCCGCCAACGCTAAAGTATAACTATACTTTAGCACTACCCTACCCCGCCAAAGATTTAACCTAGCATTTCAAGACACGCAGTAATTTTTTGGAAATCTTCATTTTTA